>CBINOL010000015.1:0-59996 GCA_966252285.1 uncultured Caulobacter sp. | reverse complement strand
GGGCGCTGGGCCTGGAGGCCTCGACGGTCATCGGCCTCCGGACCATGGTCCTGGCCGGCGGCGGGGCGAAGGCCCAGGCCGAGGCGGTGCGCATGACGACCGAGAAGATGGCCGCCGCCGCCGACATCGGCCTGAAGTTCTGGACCGGCGGCCTGCCGCAGGCGCCCGACGCGGCGACGCGGGCGGTGGTGAAGCACTACCGCGCCAAGGTGCGCGCCAACCGCAAGCGGCTGGCGCGGTAGGCGGTCAGAGGTAGTCGACGATCGCCAGGTCGCCTTCGCCCGGCGCGACCAGCGGTCCCACGATCGCCACCCGCGCGCCTGAGGCTCTCACGGCGGCGACGCCGGCGGGGGAATCTTCGAACGCCAGGCATTCGCCGATCGGCGCGCCCAGCAGGTCGGCGGCCAGCAGGAAGCCTTCCGGGTGGGGCTTGCCGTTGTGCACGCTTTCGCCGGTGACGAAGCGATCGGGGACGGGAAGACCCGCCGCCCGCAGCCTCGTCTCCGCAAGGGCCCGGGGCGCGGAGGTCACGATCGCCCAGCGGTCGGGATCGAGGGTCTCGATCAGAGACTTCACGCCGGCGATGGGCGTCACGCCTTCGACATCGTCGAGTTCGGCCTGGAGCAGGGCGGCGGCCTCGGCCTCGATGTCGAGGCCCGGCCGGGCGAACCGGCGCAGGGTGTCGCGGTACCGCAGGCCCTGGCAGACGGCGAGGACCTCGGCGGGGTCATGGCCGTTCCGTTCGGCCCAGGCGGTCCACACCCGCTCCACCACGGCCGACGAGTCGAGCAGCGTGCCGTCCATGTCGAACAGGAAGGCGGCGTAGGCCTGGCCCCGGAAGATCGGCGGCGAGGAAGCGGATGCGGACATGGTCATTCGTCCTTGTTCGAAAGGGGGAGGGGTCAGGTCTGGGGGGCGAGCGCACGCGCCGGCGGGGTCAGCAGGCCCGCCAGCAGCGGCGTCAGGGCCAGCAGACCGGCCAGCAGCCAGAAGGCGCCGTGCAGTCCCGTGGCGTCGGCGATGGCGCCGATGCCGGCCGGACCGATCAGGATGCCGGCATAGCCGATGGTCGACAGCGCTGAGATCGCCTGGGCGGCCGGCATCGCGGTCTGGGCGCCGGCCAGGCGGAACAGCACCGGCACGATGTTGGAGGCGCCCAGGCCGATCAGCACGAAGCCGCTCAGCGCCATGGCGGCCACGGGCGCGGTCAGCAGCACGACGAAGCCGGCCACGGCCAGCAGGCCGCCCCAGCGCAGGACGTTGCGATCACCCAGCCGCGCGACGACCTTGTCGCCTACGAGGCGTCCGGCGGTCATGGCGATCGAGAACAGCATGTAGCCGAGGCCGCCCTGGGCGACGGCCACGAGGCCGGTCTTGGTGATCAGCAGCGCGCTCCAGTCGAGCATCGCGCCCTCGGCCAGGAAGGTGGCGGCGGCCAGCACCGAAAGCAGCAGCACCACGCCGCGCGGCAGGGCGAAGGCCGCGCCATCGGGATCGCCCGCGCCCCGCGTCAGTCGTGGCGCGGCCAGCGCCATGGCCGCCAGCATCAGGCCGGCGTTGATCAGCACGCCGGCCAGGGGCGACAGGCCCAGCGACAGCATGAGCGTCATCGAGGACGCGCCGGCGAAGCCGCCGATGCTGAAAAGCGCGTGGAAGCCCGACATCAGCGGCCGGTCCGAGGCGCGCTCGACCTCGACGGCGTGGATGTTCATGGCCACGTCGATGGACCCGAGGGCGGCGCCGAAGGCGAAGAGCGCCGCGCCCAGCGCCAGCGGAGAGCCGGCGAGCGCCAGCAGCGGCAGGAACAGCGCCACGCCCAGTCCGCCCAGAATGATGATCGGGCGGCTGCCGAAGCGGGCGCTGAGCGCGCCTGTCGCCGACATGGTCAGCACCGAGCCGAGGCCCAGGCACAGCAGCAGCAGGCCCATGGCCCCGTCGTCGATCGCCAGCCCGGCCTTGGCGAAGGGAACCAGCGGCGCCCAGGAGGCGATGCCGAAGCCGGCGACGAGGAAGGACAGGCGCGTGGCGAGACGCGCCGCCGCGGAAGACGGCGTCACCATGATGACTCCCGGTAATGGTCGTGGTTCGAGGGCGGCTAGGCCAGGATGATCCTGGCGCCGCCGAGGGCGAGGTCGTCCCGTATGGCCTGGGGCGCGTCGGCCTCCAGGATCAGGGTGTCGAGGGCCGCGAGCGGCGCGACGCGATGGGGCGCCCGGGTTTCGAGCTTGTCGGTCAGGGCCATCAGCACGATGGCCTCGCTGACGCCGACCAGGGCGCGCTTGAAGGCCGCGTCGCCGGCGTCGAAGATGCAGGCGCCGTGGCGGACCGACAGCGCGCAGGCGCCGAGGAAGCAGCGGTCGATGCTCAATTGCTGCAGGGCCAGCACCGCCGAGGCGTCGATCACGCCGCCGACCTCGCGATCGACCATGCCGCCCAGGATCATGAAGTCCAGGCTCTGGCGCTCGAACAGCACCGAGGCGATCGGAACCGAATTGGTGATCACCTTCAGGCCGATGTCGTCGGGCAGTTCGGCGGCCAGGGCCAGGTTGGCGCTGCCGTTGTCGAGGAAGATGACCTCGCCGGGCCTGACCAGCCTGGCGGCGGCTCGGGCGAGAACACGCTTGCGGTCGACGTCCTCGGCCGCTCGCACGGTCATGGAGGCCGACATCGGCGAGATGGGCAGGGCGCCGCCATAGACCCGGCGGCAGCGGCCCTCGGCGGCCAGGGCGCGCAGGTCTCGACGGATCGCGTCCTCGGAAACCGCGAACTCTTCGGCCAGCACCGCTGCGACGACGGTCTGACCCTGATCGAGCCGTTGGGCGATCAGTTCTCGGCGGGCGACGGGGGGCGTGTCGTTCATGGCGGCAATTTGTAACGTGCAAAAACGTGCAGATCAAGTTGCATGATTTTGCCGTATTGGCGATCTTGTGCACGATTGTGCGCGTTTTCCACCTGCCCAACGCGTTTGCGCGTCGGGGCGCCGGACGGCGTGTCGATCGAGATCACGGCTTGAGCGCAGGCGCGCGTTCCTTCCCAGATCGCCGCTCGCGCTCTTTACCCGCAGGCGGCGAGCCCTTACGCAGGGCGCTCTTCCCGGCCGCGTGGGGCGGCCGAATCCTCGCAAGGTCCTTCCATGCCCTCGGGTCTCGTCGCGCTTCTGGATGACGTCGCCGGCATCGCCAAGATCGCCGCCGCCTCGGTCGACGACATCGGCGCGGCCGCCGGCAAGGCGGGGACCAAGGCCGTGGGCGTGGTCGTCGACGACGCCGCCGTGACCCCCGGCTACGCCATGGGCTTCACGCCCGACCGCGAACTGCCGATCGTCGCCAAGATCGCCGTCGGCTCGCTGCGCAACAAGCTTCTGTTCCTGCTGCCCGGCGCCCTGGCGCTGAGCGCCTTCGCGCCCTGGGCGGTGACGCCGATCCTGATGCTGGGCGGGGCCTACCTGGCCTTCGAGGCCACCGAGAAGATCATCGAGATGTTCGTGCCCCACGGGGACGAGGTCGAGACCGACGAACTGGCCCTCAGCGGGCCGGAACTGGAAAAGCAGAAGGTGTCGGGCGCCATCCGCACCGACCTGATCCTGTCGGCCGAGATCATGGCCATCGCCCTGGCCGACGTCAGCGACAAGCCGCTGGCGATCCAGGCCGCCGCCCTGGCCCTGGTCGGGGTGGTGATCACCATCCTGGTCTATGGCGTGGTCGCCCTGATCGTGAAGATGGACGATATCGGCCTGCACATGGCCAAGAGCCCGCGCGCCCCGACCCAGAAGTTCGGCCGCGGCCTGGTGAAAGCCATGCCGGTGGCCATGAGCAGCCTGGCCTATATCGGCACCGCGGCCATGCTGTGGGTCGGCGGCGGCATCATCGTGCACGGCCTGCACCACTTCCACCTGACGCCCATTCCGGGCTGGGTCGAGGGGCTCCAGCACTGGGCCGGCCAGGTTCCGGCCATCGGTCCGGTCACCGGCTGGCTGGCCATGGCGATCGGCTCGGCCATCGTCGGTCTGGTTGTCGGCGGGATCATCGCCGGCGTGCTGCACTTCATTCCGCGCAAGAAGGCGGCGCACTAGGAGAGGGCGGTTGGCCGAACCCAAGCCCAAAGCCGTAAAGAAGGCTGCGCCGCGCAAGTCGGTCAACGCGGCCAATCTCGCGCATCTGGGACCGGATGTCCTGGCGGCGCTGCTGATCGAGGTCGCCGACGGCCATGCCTCGATCAAGCGTCGCCTGAAGCTGGCCCTGCTGGGCGAGGTGGGCTCGGCCGACCTGGCCGCCGAGATCGACAAGCGCATCGACGCCATCGCCGGCAGCGGCGCGCGCATCAACTGGCGCAAGTTCAAGGACTTCGTCCGCGATCTGGACGCCCATCGGGCCGCCGCCGGCGGCAAGCTGGGCGAGCTGGACCCCAACATCGCCGTGCCGGTGCTGGTGCGGCTGGTGCGGGTTTCCGAAGACCTGGAGGGGCGGATCAAGGATCCCAAGGGCGAGCTGCAGGCCGTGTTCGACCAGGCCGTGGCCGACGTCGCCCGGCTGTCGCCCCAGGCCCTGACGCTGGACAGCCGCTACCTGGCGGACTCGCTGCTGGCCTTCGTCGAAGGCGCCTCGACCAAGCTGTCGGTGGATTTGCTGCGCGCCGCCGCGCCGGCCCTGGCCGATGACGCCGTGGCCGTGCTGAGGGGCAAGGTGCGCGAGCGTCTGGCGGCCCAGCGCCGTCCCGACCCGCGCCTGCGGGCGGCCGCCCAGGTGCTGGCCGACCTGGAAGGCGACGTCGAGGGCTTCGCCGATCTGTTCACGGCCTCGCAGCAGGTGCTGCCGCCGATCGGCGCCCAGATCGCCCGCCGCTACCTGGCCGTCGGGCAGGTGGCGCAGGCCCTGGCGGCCCTCGATCGTTCCGCGCCGGGACCGAGCCTGGCCGAGCAGGCCGATGTCGGCGCCGTGGCCTGGAGCGAGGCCCGCATCGCCGTCCTCGAAGCCGCCGGCGAGACCCTGGAGGCCCAGGCCATGCGCTGGGCGAGCTTCAAGGCCACCCTGTCGGTCGACGCGTTGCGAGCCTTCCTCAAGGGCCTGCCCGACTTCGAGGACGTCGAGGCCGAAGAGCAGGCCCTGGCCTATGCCCAGAGCTATCCGGATCCGTTCAAGGCCCTGGCCTTCCTGACGGCCTGGCCCTCGGCGATCGAGGCCTCGCGGCTGGTCATGGAGCGGGGTCCGGCCCTGCACGGCGACCGGCCCGACGTGCTGGAGCCGGCGGCGCGCCTGCTGGAGCACCGCTATCCGCTGGCCGCCACGGTGCTGCTGCGGGCCATGGTCGACGACGTGGTGCGCTTTGGCCGCGCCGACCGCTACGCCGACGCCAATCGCTGGCTGCTGGAGGCCGAGTCGCTGGTTCCCGGCCTGCCGGACGATGTGGCGATCGACGACCACGCCGTCTGGGCGCGGCGGGTGGCGGGTTACCGGCGGCTGTAGGCGGATCGAGTTCGTTCGACCGCCGGCCCCAAAAACCGTCTTCCCCGCGAAGGCGGGGACCCAAGCCGAGCTTGCGGGTTGGTCACCGCCTCGGCCCATCCTGGAAGTCAGCTTGGATCCCCGCCTTCGCGGGGAAGATCGGCGGAAATGGCTGGGGGGGCTGAGTTGGGACCCGACCTCGCGGCCGCGACATCGCGCCACACCAGGCGCAAGTGTCTGATCACCAAGCCTTAAAGATGCGGGGCGCACGACGGAGCGACAATCAACGCGACCGTTCGATGATCCGATTCCCTTGGCCCAGACCCGTCCCGTCGACCCCCGAGCTGCTGAGGGCCCAGGTGCGGGCCTTCTCGCGCCAGGTGCCGATGATGTACGCGCTGGTGCTGGTCAACACGATCGCGCTGTCGGCCACCCACCTGCACAGCTCGCCGCCGGTGCTGACCCTGGGCTTCCCCGGGTTGCTGGCGGTGGTCAGCCTGGCGCGGCTGGTGATCTGGTGGCGGGCGCGCCGGACGGCGATCGACACGGCCGGGGCCGAGCGCCTGCTGCGCCAGACCATGGTGTTCGCGGGCGCGCTGGGCGCGGGCTTCACGCTGTGGGCGTTCAGCCTGTTTCCCTATGGCGACGCCTTCGCCCAGTCGCACGTCGTGTTCTACATGGCCATCACGGCCATCGGCTGCGTCTTCTGCCTGATGCACATGCGGGCGGCGGCCTTCCTGCTGACCGGCATCGTCGTGGGGCCCATCACCGTCTTCCTCATCGCCAGCGGCAAGCCGGTGCTGGCGGCCATCGGCTTCAACATGGCCCTGGTGGCGGTGGCCATGCTGGTCATCCTGCTGATCGCCTATCGCGACTTCTCGCGGCTGGTGGAATCGCGGCGCGGCCTGGAGGAGCGCCAAGCCGAGATCCAGAGCCTCAGCGACGACTATCTGCGCCTGGCCAACCTGGACGTCCTGACCGGCCTGCCCAACCGCCGCCAGTTCTTCGCCCGCCTGCAGCGGGTGACCGACGCGGCGGCCGTCTCGGGCGCGCGGTTCGCCGTCGGTGTCATCGATCTGGACGGCTTCAAGCCGGTCAACGACGCCTATGGCCACGCGGTGGGCGACAAGGTGTTGGTCGAGGCCGGCGACCGCCTGAGCCGCGACCATGGCCAGCCGCTGTTCGTGGCCCGGCTGGGCGGCGACGAATACGGCCTGATCATCGAGGCCGATCTCGACGCCGACGCCCTGCAAGCCCTGGGCGCGGACCTGTGCGCAGCCCTGCGCGAGCCCTACTGTTTTCCCGGCGTCACCGCCCAGGTTTCAGGCTCGGTGGGCTTCGCGGTCTATCCGCAGGCGGCCACGGCGCCGAACCTGCTCTACGAGCGCGCCGACTACGCGCTCTATCACGCCAAGCAGAACGTGCGCGGCGCGGCGGTGGTGTTCTCGGCCGACCACGAGACGGCGATCAAGGCCTCAGGCCTGATCGAGCAGGCCCTGCGCCACGCCGACATGGAGGCCGAGTTCCGGCTGGCCTTCCAGCCGCTGGTCGACATCAGGAGCGAGCGCACCGTCGGCTTCGAGGCCCTGGCCCGCTGGACCAGCCCGACCCTGGGCGTGGTCTCGCCCGGCGACTTCGTGCCGGTGGCCGAGCGCTCGGGCCTGATCGCGGCCATGTCGCCGGTGCTGCTGTCCTGGGCGCTGAAGGCGGCCGCGACCTGGCCCGACGACGTGCGGCTGTCGTTCAACCTGTCGGTCCGCGACATCGCCTCGCCCGAGCAGATCGCCCGCATCGTGGCGATCATCCAAGAGAGCGGCGTCGCGCCCGAGCGGATCGACCTGGAGATCACCGAGACGGCGGTGATGCGCGACTTCGACCAGGCCGCCCGCTCGCTGGCGACCCTGAAGGCGCTGGGCGTGCGCATCGCGCTGGACGATTTCGGGGCCGGCTATTCCAGCCTCAGCTACGTGCACCGCCTGCCGATCGACAAGCTGAAGATCGACGGCAGCTTCATGCGCGGCCTGGAAGCGGCCGACAAGCGCCGGGCCATCGTCAAGACCATCCTCGATCTATGCCGCAACCTCGGTCTCGACTGCGTGGTCGAAGGCGTCGAGGCGCCCGAGCAACTGGTGCTGCTGCAGCCGCTGGGCTGCCGGGTGGTGCAGGGCTTCCTGTTCGCCCGGCCGATGCCGCTCGAGGCGGTGGCCGACTACCTGGCGGCCGAGCGCGGCGAGGGGCTCGCGCTGCGGTCGGCGGGGTAGGGGGCATCCGTGACCCTCTCTCTTTGAGAGAGGGATTCTATAGCTAACGCCGATCTACGAAATCGTACCCATTTTCCCAAACTGAGTAGCGCCGCCCGCGAACCTGTGATTGCATCGTCAAAAAACAGGGTGGAAACAAAATGCAGATGGCTCAATGGCCGGCGCTGATCGTATTGGCGCTCAGCGTCATCGTGTGGGGCGGCATCATTCTCTATCGTGGAAGACGGGACGGCCCGCAGACGGCCGAGGAAGATCTCGACCCGATTTCGGGCGACTGAGACGCCGTTTGCTTCCAGCGAACTGACCTGAAGGTTTCAGCCGGCGCGAGCCTTGCCTGGGCAGGGCTCGCGCCTTGGCGCGTGGGCGGCGTCTCGCGCGAATCCTGGCGTCGGCCGGCCGCCTCACCTAGTTTGCGGCCATGACCACGACGCCGCTTTCCGCTCTCAAGCCCATCGTCCTAACCAACGAGGCCGGGGTCGCCTTCCTAAAGCGCCATCCGGCGACTCGCGAAGTGGCGACCAGCGACTCGGGCGACGGCCTTCTGCAGGCGGCCCTGCATTTCGTCGACGCGGTGGAGCCTCCGCCCGCCGATGATTGGGTGATGCCCAACGCCGACGTGCCGCAGGACCGGCCGCACGACCTGAGTTTCGAGAACGACGGCCACGCGCCGCCCTACGGCTTCTGGATCACCCATCCCGACGTGCAGGCCTGGACCACGGAGATGACCGAGGACGATCGGCCGGACTGGTGGGTCAAGGTCTGGCTGAAGGGCTGAACCCAGCCTTCTCGATGTCAGGAAGAGTTGGTGCGGGCGGTCGGGGTCGAACCGACACTCCTTTCGGAACCGGATTTTGAGTCCGGCGCGTCTACCAGTTTCACCACGCCCGCGCCTCGCCGGGGCCGCGACCCGAAGCGAAGAGGCGACTACCTAGCAGTGGTCGCCGGGAAGTTCCAGAGGCGGTTTGAAGTCTCCGATCGCTGACGCCTCTTTCACTCGTCATCCCGGGCGAAGGTCCGCAAAGCGGGCCGAAGACCCGGGACCCAGGGGGAGCCGCAATGCGTCGGCCCCTGGGTCCCGGCTCTCCGCTACGCTCCGGCCGGGATGACGAATTGGGGAAGCCTCATCCCAGCCAAGGCGCCTTGGCCAGGCGTTCGGCCAGGAACTCCATCAGCACGCGCACGCGGGCGGGGCGGATCGGGTTGGGCGGGGTGACCAGGTGCATGGCGATGGCCGGCGGGGTCCAGTCGGCCAGGACCTGCTCCAAGCGGCCGGCGGCCACGTCGTCCCAGGCCATGAAGTCGGGCTGCATGGCCAGCGCCTGGCCGTCCAGCAGCAGGGCGCGGAAAACGTCGGCGTTGTTGGCCCGCAGCGGGGCGGGCACGCTGATGGCGTACTGGCCCTGGGTCTTGTGCTCGAACCGCCAGGCGTCGCGCGAGCGGCCGCCGGTGTAGAAGAGGGCGCGGTGGCGGGCCAGGTCCTTGGGGTGCTCGGGCCGGCCATGCTTGTCGAAATAGGCCGGCGAGCCGACCAGCATCACCCGTACCGGGCACAGGCGACGGGCCAAGAGGCTCGAATCCTCCAGCGCCGAGATCCGCAGGGCCAGGTCGAAGCCGTCCTCGACGATGTCGATCAGCTGGTCCGACAGGGAGAGCTCGACCGACACTTCTGGATAGAGGGCGAAGAAGTCCGACAGGGCAGGGCCCAGGTGGGCGATGCCGAACGACATCGGCGCGGCCATCCGCACCAGGCCCTTGGGCGTCACCGACTGGGCCGAGGCTTCCAGTTCCAGCGTTTCGCCGTCGGCCAGCAGGCGGCTGGCGGCCTCCAGCGAGCTCTGGCCGCTGTCGGTCAGGGACAGCCGGCGCGAGGTGCGGTGGAAGAGGGTGGCGCCCAGCCGCTGCTCCAGGCGCGAGACGGCCTTGGACACCGTGGCGTTCGACAGACCCAGGTCCTTGGCGGCCCGGGCGAACGAGCCGGTCTCGGCCACCTTGGCGAACACGGCCCAGGCCTCGAAGTCGGGAAGTTTCATGATGTCATTTTTGGAAATGGTTTCTTTCGACCATTTCTATTTCGGATCAAGCGATCTGTCTCCATCTTCCTCGTCAACGGAGAGGCCAACACGGCCAGCCACACAAGACACTCCAGGAGATCGACATGATCGAAGTTCGCAAGTTCGACAGCCTGGGCGGCGCCAATCACGGTTGGCTCGACGCCAAGCACCACTTCTCGTTCGCCGGCTACCATGATCCCAAGCGCGTCCACTGGGGCGCCCTGCGGGTCTGGAACGACGACACCATCGCCGCCGGCACGGGCTTCCCGCCGCACCCGCACAACGACATGGAGATCATCACCTATGTCCGCGAAGGGGCGATCACCCACCAGGACAGCCTGGGCAACAAGGGCCGCACCGAAGCGGGCGACGTGCAGGTGATGAGCGCCGGCACCGGCATCCGTCACTCGGAGTACAACCTCGAGCCGGGCGTGACCAAGATCTTCCAGATCTGGATCATTCCGGACCGCGGCGGCGAACCGCCCGCCTGGGGCGCCAAGCCTTTCCCGAAGGGCGACCGCTCCGGCAAGTTCGTGGCCCTGGCCAGCGGCTTCAAGGACGACAACGACGCCCTGCCGATCCGCACCGACGCCCGCGTCCTGGGCGCGACGCTGAAGGCCGGCGAGGAAACCGAGTATGAGCTGGGCGCCGGCCGCCACGCCTACCTGGTGCCCTCGACGGGGTCGATCGAAGTCAACGGCGTCAAGGTCGACACCCGCGACGGCGCGGCGATCGCCAACGAGAACACCATTCGCGTCAAGGCCCTGGCCGACGCCGAACTGGTCCTGGTCGACGCGGCGTAAACAAAGCGTCGCTGAATTCCTTCAAGACGCGGCCTGCGCGGCCGCGTCTTTTCCTCCCCAACCTCAAAGAAGACTTCTCTAGGAGACTCTCATGGCCAAGGTTCTGGTCCTTTACTACTCGTCGTACGGCCACATCGAGACGATGGCCAAGGCCGTCGCCGAAGGCGCCCGCAGCGCCGGCGCCACCGTCGACATCAAGCGCGTGCCGGAAACCGTGCCGGAAGAGATCGCCAAGGGCGCTCACTTCAAGCTGGACCAAGAGGCTCCGATCGCCACCGTCGCCGAGCTGGCCGACTACGACGCCATCATCGTCGGCACCGGCACCCGCTTTGGCCGCATGAGCTCGCAGATGGCCGCGTTCCTCGACCAGGCCGGCGGCCTGTGGGCCCGCGGCGCGCTGAACGGCAAGGTCGGCGGCGCCTTCGTCTCGACCGCCACCCAGCACGGCGGCCAGGAAACCACCCTGTTCTCGATCATCACCAACCTGCTGCACTTCGGCATGACGATCATCGGCCTGCCCTATAGCCACCAGGGTCAGATGAGCAACGACGAGATCGTCGGCGGCGCGCCCTACGGCGCCACCACGGTCGCCGGCGGCGACGGCAGCCGCCAGCCGACCCAGATCGACCTGGACGGCGCCCGTCACCAGGGCGAGCTGATCGCCGCCGCGGCCATCAAGCTGCACGGCTAAGTTCGGTGCGTGGTCCTCGTCCTTCGACAAGCTCAGGATGAGGACCATTTCACCGGTTCTGCATTCGAGATCCTCACCCTGAGCCCGTCGAAGGGCGAGGGTCTCGCACACTACCCTCGGCCGGGTTCCTCCCCCATCCCGATCCGGCCGGCCCAGCCGCGTCGCGCTTCATCCTCCCCCCAGGAAGCGCGGCGCGGCTTTTCTTTTGGAAAACGGCCGCTTAACCGCGTTTGGAAGCATCCTCTTCAGCCTGCCGCGCGATAGTGGGGGCTCGCAGGGGACAGCGAGGCGGGCGTGGCCAAGAAGGAAAAGGCAGCGAAGCGGAGGTCGGGAATGGCCGACTTCATGACGCTCCTGGTCTGCATTGGCTGCTCCGTCTGGGCCTTCAGGACAATCGTCGGCCTTGGCGGCTGATTAGCGCTTGGCCTGAAGGCCGGAAGGCGGCACTTGAACGGGAAAGCCGTTTCAAGACCAGGATATCGCCGCCCATGACGACCCAATCCCTTTCGGGCGTGACCATCGTCGACCACCCGCTGGTGCAGCACAAGCTGACCCTGATGCGGGACAAGGAAACCTCCACCAAGACCTTCCGCGCCCTGATGCGCGAGACCGCGACCCTGATCTGCTACGAGGTCACGCGGCAGCTCTCGATGGACGAGGTCGAGATCCAGACCCCCGTCGCGCCCACCAAGGCCAAGGTCATCGCCGGCAAGAAGCTGGTCTTCGCCCCGATCCTGCGGGCGGGCCTGGGGATGGCCGAGGGCATGCTCGACCTGGTGCCGGCCGCGCGCGTGGCCCACATCGGCCTCTATCGCGATCCGCAGACGCTGGAAGCGGTCGAGTACTACTTCAAGACCCCCGAAGACATCGCCGACCGCCTGGTCATCGTCGTCGATCCTATGCTGGCCACGGGCCACACCGCCGTGGCGGCCATCGACCTCCTGAAGAAGCGCGGCGTGCGCGACCTGCGCTTCGTCTGCCTGCTGGCCTCGGTTCCGGGCGTGGAGACGCTGCGCGCCGCCCACCCCGACGTCGAGATCTGGACGGCGGCGGTGGATCCGCAGCTCAATGACCACGGCTATATCGTTCCGGGCCTGGGCGACGCCGGCGATCGCACTTTCGGTACGCGTTGACCCCGGATCGGGGGCGAGTGTGCGCTTGAGCACTTGCGCGACTCCACCGGCGCGGTAAGCAGCGGCGTTAACCTTTGTTCGAGTTCGCATGCTGGTTACGCCGCCTCAGATCTATGTCGCCGACGACGACGCCCTGACGCGCGAGCTGGTCGAGATCCAGCTCGGCCGCGGCGGCTATGGCGCGCGCACCTTCGAGACGGTCGAGGAACTGCTGTCGGCGGTGGCTTCGGCCCCGCCGTCGCTGATCCTGCTGGACGTGCGCATGCCTGGCCTTTCGGGCCTCGACGCCCTGCGCAGCCTGAAATCGGCCCAGGGCGCCGAGGACATCCCGGTGCTGATGCTGACGGGGGAGGGGCGTCTGGACCGCATCGTCCAGGCCCTGCAGCTGGGGGCGGTGGGCTATGTGATGAAGCCCTTCACCGGCAAGGCCCTGGTCGACAAGATCGGCGAGGTGCTGGCGGGCTCCCACACCTAGCCCAAGGACTGTGGAGTTGTTATCTTTGGCGCATGGTCACAAAGTCCAAAACGACGAACGATCGAACCAGCTTCGTCACCGCGAGCACTGACGGCATGGCTGGCGTAGTTCGCAGCAAGGCCGCTCGTAAGCGCGCTCGCGTCAAGGTAGGCGGCGTTTTCGTCACGGGTGACAAGGCTTCTGCCGCCCAGGTCAAGCGCTCGGTTGAACTTAGTTCTGATATGCTCAACCGCCTGGCCTCGAAAGTGGCCAAGCCTGGCGTAAGGCTTTACGCAGGTAAAAGCGTGCCGCTCTACTCGGTGGACCCCGATCACCCACATCGGGTCTTGCGGAAGCTGAATGGCAAGGTCGAGCGTGGTGTTTTGGAGAACGGCGCTTTCAAGGTTACCGAGTGACCAAGCTGCTCGAAGCGGTGGAACAAGTCCGCCGAGCGCAAGCCAATACCAAGAAGCCGCTGGCTATCATCGTGGCTGGTCACAATGGATCGGGCAAATCGACCATGTGGCGCCGCGATCTCTCCGGTGTGCTGCAGATGCCACTTATCAACGCTGACCGGCTGGCGCTATCGATCTACCCTGAACCAGATAGCGAGGGTTTTCTGCCGGGGTGGGCCGCAGTAATGCGTGATGAAGACCCCGCTTGGCTACGCGTTACTCAGCAGGGCGTCACGTCCTTCATTGGCCATGCGATGACGGCCAAAGTCCCTTTCGCGATGGAGACGGTGTTCTCGCACGAGGAGATTCGTGAAGGCGGCATACGCGAGACCAAAATAGACCTTATCCGTGAAATGCAGCAGGCTGGTTATTTTGTGCTGTTGTTCTTCGTTGGGCTAAGCAGCGTCGATCTCTCGGTGCTACGTGTCATGACCCGTGTAGCACAGGGCGGGCACGGCATCCCTGAGACGCGCTTGCGTGAGCGCTTTCCTCGCACACAGCGTATCGTCGGCGAAGCTTCCACGATCGCTGACGCCGCGATCATGGCCGACAACAGCCGAGATGAACGGAGGGCCTTCACTGTCTGCCGAGTTCAGCTCGGCAACGACGTCCTTTTTGACATGAGGGAGCGCCCTGCTTCGACGCCTGCGGCGATCAGGGCCTGGATGGATGTCGTTGTCCCGGCTTGAGGGTTGTTCTTGGACAAGACATTCAGGCAAACAAAAAGGCCGGGGATCGCTCCCCGGCCTTTCGTTCTTCAGGGGCGCAGGCCCGATCAGATTTCCTGGTTGTACTTGCCCACGCGGGCGCCCAGGCGCGGCTTCACTTCCTGGTGGAAGAGGGCCTTCATGTCGTCTTCCGACTGGGTGCTCTCGACCACGACCACCACCTCGGGCTTGTTCGACGAGGCGCGGACCAGCACCCACGAGCCGTCTTCCAGGTGCACGCGCACGCCGTTGACGGTGATGACCTCGGTGATCTTGCGGCCCAGGATCGAGCCCCCGGCGGCGAACAGGTCCTCGTATTCCTTCACCACCTCGGCGACGACGCCGTACTTCTTCTCGTCGTCGCAGTGCGGGCTCATGGTGAGCGAGGTGAAGGCCACCGGCAGGGCCTTGCGCAGGTCCGAGAGCTTCTTGTCCGGGTTGCGGTCGAGCATGGCCAGCACGGCGGCGGCGGCGGTCAGGCCGCAGTCGTAGCCGTAGCCCAGCGGGGCGTTCATGAAGAAGTGGCCGCTCTTCTCGAAGCCGGCCAGGGCGCCCGTCTCGGCGCTCTTGCGCTTGATGTAGCTGTGGCCGGTCTTCCAGTAGATGACCTTGCAGCCGTGCTCTTTCAGGATCGGGTCGGTGGCGTAGAGGCCGGTCGACTTGACGTCGACGACGAAGGTCGCGCCCGGGTGCAGCGGGGCCAGGTCGCGGGCCAGCATCAGGCCGATCTTGTCGGCGAAGATTTCCTCGCCCTCGTCGTCCACGACGCCGCAGCGGTCGCCGTCGCCGTCGAAGCCGAAGGCCAGGTCCGCGCCGTGCTCACGGACGGCCTTGGCCATCTCGTGCAGCATTTCCAGGTCTTCCGGGTTCGGATTGTACTTGGGGAAGGTGTAGTCGAGATCGGTATCCATGCCGATCACGTCGGACACGCCCATGCGCTGCAGGGCGTCGACGGCGAAGGCGCCGGCGGTGCCGTTGCCGCAGGCGGCCAGAACCTTCAGCGGACGGCTGACCTTGGCGCGGGTGGCGACGTTGGCGATGTAGCGCTCGGCCTGGCCCTCGACGCGGATAAGCTTGCCGCCGTCGCGCTCGACGAACTTCGCGCCCAGCACGATGTCCTTCAGCTTGCCCATTTCGTCCGGGCCGAAGGTGAGGGGCTTCTGGGCGCCCATCTTCACGCCGGTCCAGCCGTTTTCGTTGTGGCTGGCGGTGACCATGGCCACGCACGGGATGTCGAGGTCGAACTGGGCGAAATAGGCGGTCGGCGACAAGGCAAGGCCGATGTCGTGCACTTCGCAGCCGGCGCTCAGCAGGCCCAGGATCAGGGCGTTCTTGATCGACGACGAATAGGAGCGGAAGTCGTGGCCGACGACGATCTTCGATTGGCCAAGCTCATGGATGTAAGTGCCCAGGCCCAGGCCCAGCGCTTGAACACCCAGCAAGTTGATCTCGGGGCCGAACAGCCAGCGTGCATCGTATTCGCGGAAGCCCGTCGCCTTGACCAGCGGCTCGTTTTCGTAAGCGGCGGTATTCGGAACCAGATCGGCGCGGGGAGTCGAGAACATTGGAGCTCGCTTCAATGAGTGATGGGGTGCGTTTAGCTGTCGGGGTGGTTGTTTTCCACCCTCTTCGTACGACGATGATCGATCAATGTGACGATTGATCGATAATAGCGCGTCAGGAAGCAACTATTGCGCCGGGTCGCCGCTGGCGGCGGCCGCGGCGGCGGCTTCCTGGGCGCGTCGTTCCTCGCTGCGGCGGGCGGCGGTCTTTTCCTTCTCGATCAGCGCCTTCATCTCGGGGGTCTGCTGGATCGGCGTCGAGCCGAACGGGCCCGGCGAGCGGTCGCCGTAGCCCTGCGGCCAGACCATGGAAAAGGCGATCATCGCCAGGGCGACCAGCGCGCAAAGGGGCATGAAGATGCGATCAGGCATGGTCCGCCTATACCACGCCCCTTGTGGCTGGATAGGGGCGATGCTTGACGCGAGGTCCCGCGCGCCTTAGCCCGCCATGACCTCATTCAAGGAGCGCAGATGCCCGTCCTCGTCCTGCTTCGCCACGGCCAGAGCCAGTGGAACCTCGAAAACCGCTTCACCGGCTGGGTCGACGTCGACCTGACCGCCGAAGGCGAGGCCCAGGCCCGCAAGGGCGGCGAGCTGATCAAGGCCGCGGGCCTCGACATCGACGAGGCCTTCACCTCGGTCCAGACCCGCGCCATCCGCACCTGCAACCTGGCCCTCGACGCGGCGTCGCAAAGCTTCGTGCCGGTGACCAAGGACTGGCGCCTGAACGAGCGCCACTACGGCGGCCTGACCGGCCTCAACAAGGCCGAGACCGCCGAGAAGCACGGCGAGGAGCAGGTCACCATCTGGCGCCGCTCGTACGACGTTCCGCCCCCGGAGCTTGCCCCGGGCGGCGAGTACGACTTCGCCAGCGATCGCCGCTACAAGGGCGCCAGCCTGCCGTCGACCGAAAGCCTGGCCACCACCCTGGTGCGCGTGCTGCCGTACTGGGAAGAGGCCATCGCGCCGAAGCTGAAGGCTGGCGAGAACATCCTGGTCGCCGCCCATGGCAACTCGCTGCGCGCCATCGTCAAGCACCTGTTCGCGGTGCCCGACGACCAGATCGTCAAGGTCGAGATCCCCACCGGCAACCCGCTGGTGATCGAGCTGGACGCGGCCCTCAAGCCGACCGGCGCCCGTTATCTCGACGAGGCCCGCGCCGAAAAGCTGCCGGCCGTCGGCTGATTTCGCTTCGAGGGTAAGATTTCCTAGGGTTCCTTTCGTCCGAGGGCGAAAGGAACCCTAGGTCGTTTCCAGTGCTCGCTACGCGCGGGAAGTGCCTGGAAACACGACGTTAATGCTGATGGGCGCATCAAGTTGGTCTACCCTTCGGGGACGAAGACGCGAGCTTGCATGAACACCCCGGCAGCGGCGGGCCAGGAACACCGGCGCCTGACGCAACAAGAAGTCGACGTGATCTGCGCCAAGCACGACCGCCTGTGGTCGGCTAGGCTCGGTGGCGCGCGCGCGGTCTTCGCCTTCTGCGACCTTTCGGGACTGGTGCTGGTCGGCCGCAATCTCTGCGACGCCGACTTCACGGGCGCCTTGCTGGTCGGAACCGACCTGCGCCGCTGCAAGCTCGACAACGCCAACCTCTATGGCGCCGACATGCAGGGCGCGGACCTCACCGATTCTTCGCTGCGCCGGGCCGACCTGCGCGGCTCCAGCCTGCGTGGCGCCAACCTGACCGGCGCCGACATGTTCGAGGCCGACCTGCGCGAAGGCCAGATCGCCGCGGCGGACCGCGAAAAGGGCTACCGCATCATCGAGCCGGTGCAGCGCGAGGCCTATGCGACGGGCGCCAACCTTTCGGGGGCCAACCTCGAACGCTCGCGGCTGTCGGGCATCGTCGCCACCAAGGCCGACTTCAGCGACGCCATCCTCAAGGACGCCAAGCTGGTCCGCGCCAATCTCAAGCAGGCCAACTTCAACGGCGCCAACATGGCCGGGGCCGACCTTTCTGGCGCGAACCTGGCGGGCGCGGACCTGCGCAACACCGTGCTGGTCGGGGTCAAGACCATGTCCTGGAACGTCACCGGGGCCAGCATGGAAGGGGCGCTGACCGACAAGGCCTCGGGCGTCGACGTCTCCGATATGCCCTACGAGCAGATGATCGCCGACCACGCCCGCTGGTGCGAGACCGGAGGCGGCGAGGGCAAGCCGTCGGTGTTCGACCGGGCCGACCTGCGCAACCTGAAAAGCATCCGCGGCTTCAACCTGACGGCCCTGTCGGCCAAGAGCGCGGTGTTCTACGGCCTCGACATGGAGGGCGTGCAGATGCAGGGCGCCCAGCTCGAAGGGGCCGACCTTCGGGCCTGCAACCTGCGCCGGGCCGACCTGCGCGGGGCGCGGCTGAAGGGCGCCAAGCTGTCGGGCTCGGATCTGCGCGACGCCCAGCTGGGGCCGCTGCTGATCGGCAAGGACAGGCTCCTGCCGGCCGACCTGACCGGAGTGCTGCTGACCAACGCCGACCTGGCCCGGGCCGACCTGCGCGGCGCGTGCCTGGCGGGCGCGGATCTTTCGAGGGCGAACTTCACCAACGCCAACCTCAAGGACGTCGACATCACCGGAACCATCCGGCTGGGCGCCCGAGGGCTCGAAGACCTCATCTGAGTTACCCAAATTGAGAAGTGTGCGGCGACCTTAACCGTTCGCTCGTCGATTCCTGTTATCCGATTGTCCGACAGTGATTTTCCAGTAAGACGGGAGGGGGTCCCGCAATGAACGCCGCACAGAGCCTTGCGGGCCGCCGCAAGCTCAGTCAGGCCGAACTCGACATGATCGTCACGGCCCACGAGAAGTTCGTGACCGGCAAGCAGGGCGGCAAGCGCGCCTCGCTGCGGTTCATGAACCTGTCGGGGCTGGACCTGTCGTTCCGCAACCTGACCGACGCCGACCTGTCCGCCTCGATCCTCGACGGCTGCCGCATGGTGCGCGCCAAGCTGGATCGCGCCAGCCTGTTCGGCTGCGACCTGCGCAAGGCCGACCTGCGCCAGGCGAGCCTGCAGCGCGCCGACCTGCGCGGGGCCTGCCTGCGCGGGGCCAATCTCTCGCAGGCCGACCTGACCCAGGCCGACTTCCGCGAGGGCCAGATCGCCATTCCGCACCCGCGCAAGGGCCTGGACACGGTCAAGCACGAGGTCCGCAACGGCGAGGTCGACGAGGTCAACTTCTCGGGCGCCACGCTGGACGGCTCGCAGTTCACCGGCGTCTCGGCCTTCAAGGCCGACTTTTCCGACTGCTCCCTGCGCGGGGCCAAGCTTTCGGGCGCCAACCTGAAGGAAGCCAACCTGGTCGGGGCCATCCTCGACAACGCCGACGTCAAGGGGGCCAACCTCGAGGGGGCCAACCTGCAGGGCGCGGTGATGTCGGGCGTCGACACCTCGACGGCGCGGGTGAGCGGCGCGCACATGACCGGAGCCCTGACGACTTCGACCCCCGAGGCGGTGAACAAGGCGCGCGAGCTCTACGCCCGGTGCCTGGCCAACCAGCAATGGTGCCAGACCGGCGGCAAGGAGGGCGCGGCCGCCCGTCTCGACGGCGAGGATCTGCGTCCGATCGGCGACCGCCTCAAGGGCCTGCGTCTGACGGCGATGAGCGCCAAGGGGGCCTGCTTCGTCGGCATGGACCTGTCCGGCGCCCAGCTGCAGGGGGCCAACCTGCAGAACGCCGACCTGCGCGCGGCCAACCTGCGCGGCGCCGACCTGCGCGGGGCCAAGCTGACCGGCGCCAACCTGACCAAGGCCGACCTGCGCCAGGCCTTCCTGTCGCCGCTGCCGCTGGGTCCCGAGCGCAAGACCGTCGGCAGCCTGGCGGCCGCCCGCCTGCGCTACGCCATGCTGCAGACCGCCGATCTCTCCGAAGCCGTTCTCGACGGCGCCGACCTGCGCGGCGCCGACTTCACCGGCGCCCGCATCGCCAAGGCCAGCTTCCGCGACTGCGACGTCGGCCAGGCCCAGGGGCTGGAGTTCGGGGCAGGGTAGGGAGGCCGCATGCCCAGACCCTCCCCCTGAAGGGGGAGGTGGCCCAGAGGGCCGGAGGGGGAAGTCCCTTCCGACGACGGAATGGTTCTGGCCTCACAGGCCACATCCCCCTCAGTCGGCTTCGCCGACAGCTCCCCCTTCAGGGGGAGCGTCTTGACCGCTCTACTTCAGCCGCAGCGTCACCGCGTTCGTCGTGCGCACCAGCGCCTTGGGCGTGGCGTCCTGCGAGGCGACGGTCTGGTCGGCGGCCTTTTCGGCGGGCACGGCCTCGCCCTTGGCGTCGACGAAGGCGGCGGTGAAGCCGCGGGCCGACAGCGCGGCGACGGCCTCGGTCCCGGTCAGTCCGCGAACGTCCGGCATCGGGGCGGCGTCGTCGAGGGCGGCGGGCGGCGGCACGGGCACGATCTTGAAGGTCAACTTGGCCGCGCCGCTGGCCTGGAAGGCGTAGCGCTGCTGGAAGGCCGCATCGACCGGGGTGACATAGGTGCGGGCCCTGCCGATCGCCGCGGTCTGGCCCGACGTGCCGGCGCTGCCGTCGGCGCCGCCGGTGCCGCCGATGTGCATCGAGACCTGCACCTCGCAGGTGGTCTCAGGCAGCACGTAGAAGGTGGGTTGGTAGCCGATCGCGCGCAGGGCCTCCACGCCCTCGTCGCCGTCGCTCTCGTACATCGCCAGGGTTGCGGCCAGCGAGGCCTGGTCCAGGGCCGCCTGGGCCTCGGCCACGCCCCGCCCGACGGCGGCGATCACCTCGCCCAGCGGCGTGGCCAGGCTTTCGCTGAGCAGCTCGGAGGCGTCCTGCGACATCGGTCAGGCTCCCTGTAGGTCGGCGAAGATGACCATCACCCGCGCGCCGCGGGCGATGATGGTTCCGGCGCCCGGCGACTGGACCATGGCCTGGCCGGGGGCGACGGCGGGGTTCAGGCCGCGCGGACCGGTGCTGGCCTCCAGCACCAGACCCACCGAGGTCAGCACCCGGCGCACGGCGCTTTCGGTCAGTTGCAGCACGTCGGGCACGCGGGGGCCGTCGTCGCTGGTGGGCACCTTCTCGGGAATGAACTGGAACTTCAGGTCGCTCAGCGAGTCCTGCGGCAGGGCCTTCAGGGTCTCGGTGTCGGGAAACTCCATGCTGCCGGTGTCGCGCAGCACGCCCTTGGCGCTGATCTGGATCGTGCCCAGCGAGAAGCCGGTGGGCTTGAGGGTCTTCTGGGCGGTGTCGAGCTGGGTGGCCATGTCGGTGGCCAGGTCGGTGACGGCCACGGTCCGCAGGGTGGCGACGGCGGGATTGATCGTGGCGGTGGCCCCGATCGTGCCAGAGGTCGTGCCAGTCGTCGTGCCCGCGGGCGGCCGGGTCTTGATCTCGTCGATCTCAAGGTCCTTGGCGACCAGGGTGGCGCGCAGGCCGGAGATTTCCTTCGCCTGTTCGGCGGCCGTGCGGTTGCTTTCGACCAGTTGCGCGTCGCGGCTGGCCAGGTCCTGGTCGCGCTGGACCAGGCGGGCGTTCAGGGACCTGGTCGTATCGTCGGCGGCCTTGGCGGCGTCGGCCTTCTCGGCGCGGACGGCGGCGATCTGGGCGTCGCGCTCGGCCAGTTGCTTGGCCTGGGCCGAAATCTGGGTGTCGCGAGCGGCGAGATCCTGGTCGCTCTTGGCGCGGACGGCCGCGATCTGCGTGTCGCGCTCGGCAAGCTGTTTGGTCTGGGCCGAGATCTGGGTGTCGCGGGCGGCGAGATCCTGGTCGCTCTTGGCCAGGCGGGCGTTGAAGGTCTTGGTCGTGTCGTCCACCGCCTGGGCGCGGATGGCGGCGACGTCGACGCTGGGTGTGGCGATCGGGGCGTCTGTGGCCACCACCCCGCCGATCGGCGTCGCCGTCCGCAAGGTGCGGGCCGACAGGGTGCGGGCGATCGCCGTCTCGGCCGGCGCCAGACGGCGGACCTGGCCAAAGTCGATGGTCAGGGCCCCGGTGCGGGCGTTGCGGGTGAATTCCGGCGCCGCCGAGATCACGCCCGCGCCCTCCACCAGCCGGAAGGCCGGGGCGAAGGGCAGGGTGTCGTCGGCGATGGTTCCGGCGCCCTTGGCCGTGCCGGTCGCGTCGGTCTTGGCGCTGGAGGCGCTGGCCCAGGCGCCGGTCTTGAGGTCGAACAGCTGGACGTCGAGCGACGCCCCGACCGCGACATTGCCGTCGGCGTCGGTCAGCCGGGCGGTCCAGGAGAAGGCGGTGCTCATCCCACTTCCTCCATCCCGACCACGCCGCGGCCGCTGTAGGCGCCGATCGAGGCGACCACCACGACCACGGCGCGGGACGGTTCCTCGGCGATCGACAGGGTCGCCAGGGCGCGGCCGTCGGGGCCGGTGCGCAGCAGGGCCTGCTGCAGCCGCGTGCCGGGCTGGCGCACGAAGTTGGCCACGCCGCGCGCCGCCGACAGGGTGACGCTGGCGGCGTCGTCGATGTTCAGTTCCACCGGCTGGTCGGCCAGCACCTCGCCGGCGCTGTTGGTGACCACGACCGAGAGGTTCGCCACGCCGCCGATGTTGCCGCCGCCCGAGACGGCGATGCGCGGCGTGGGCAGGCCCTCGCCCGGCGGGGTGGCCACCAGCCGTCCGCTGATCGTGCTGGAGACCTGCTGGTTGGTGCTGTTCTGGTCCTTGGCGGTGAACAGCAGGGCGATCGGCCGGCCGCCGCTGTCGGCCTTGGTCTGCATGTCGACCTTGATCGAGAAGTCGAGAAACGGCAGCTGGTAGCCGCCGATCGGCGCGCCGCTGGCGTCGACCTTGGGGCCGCTGTTCAGCGCCAGCTGCGCCTCGCGCACGCCTTCGGCGAGGGCGACCAGCAATTCCTCGATCGAATTGCCGACGAAGCGGCTTTCGGCCGGCATCAGGCGTCTCCCTCGGACTCTTCGGAACGCTTGGCCTTCAGGCGCTCCAGGGCGCGGTCGCGGCGAGCGTCGTCGCGGGCCTCGTCGGCCTCCTTCAATTCGCGCACGTCGCTGGCCATCTCGCGCATACGATCGGCCTTTTCGGCGAAGTCGGCGACCTCGCCCACATAGGACGACAGCTTGCGGGCCGTCTCGCGCACGTACGGATCGGCGCGGCCCAGGCCCGGAATCTTCTCGCGGGCCCGCTCGACCCAGTCGGCCGGGATGGCGTCGCGGGCGCTGTCGAGCGCCCGCTCGGCGGCGGCGTAGGCCTTGCGGCCCCGGCTGACCATGTCGCGGGCCTTGGCCAGGCGTCGGTCCAGCGGATCGGTGGCGGTCGCCGCGCGGGGGCGCTCGGCGGGATCGCGCAGCGTCCGGCCGGCGTCGCGCAGGCCGCGTCCGGCGTCGGCCAGGGACGACAGGCGGCGCGAGGGCTCGCTCAGAGGTTCGGCTTCGCGCTGGGCGGCCAAGCGTTCCCACGGCGCCTCGCGCGGCGTCGCGGCGGGACGCTCCCAGGGCGCTTCGCGGGGCGAGGCCGCCTGGCGGTCCCATGGCGCTTCGCGGGGGGAGGCGGCGGGACGTTCCCACGGCGCTTCACGCGGCGAGGCGGCGGGGCGCTCGAAGATCTCGGTCGGACTGAAGCGGCGAAGATCGGGCGTCAGGTCGCCGGGCGTGGGTCGGACCATCTCGCCCGGCGTGGCGCGCAGGCCTTCGCCGGGCGTCGAGCGCAGGGCGTCGGCGGCGGTGCCGCGCAGCGCCGGCGGCAGGGCGGGCGGATGCGGGTCCGGGCGCGGTCCGGCCTGGGCCCGGGCGACGTCGCGGCTCGCGCCCCAGCGCTCCAGCTCGGCCCGGCGCTGGTTCAGCGGCGTCACCGCGTAGCGCGGATCGCCGAGCGCGCCCTGGCCGGTCAGGCTGGCCATCCTGCTCTCCAGCGCCTGGCGCTCGGCCAGCAGCCGCGCCAGGTTCGGCGACACGGCGGCCGGATCGGCGCCGGGCGGCAGGCCGGGAGCCGGGGAGGCCGCCGCTCGCGCAGCCGCCGGCGCCGGCGCCGGCGACTTGGCGCGACGCAGGGCGTCCTTCCAGGGCGGATCGCTCATCCGTCGTCTTCTTCCTCGGCCGCCCGGCGCTTTTCGATGAGCGCGCGGACGCGTTCCTCGAACAGGGCCGGCGGCGGGATCGGCACCAGCTTGGTGCGCATCAGGCTCGAGCCCTCGGCGCTGTACTGGTACTTGGCCGCGTAGCTGGCGCTGACGCTGCTGGCGCTGACCGCGCCGCCCCCGCCGAACGGCGTCCAGAAGCCGCCGGCCTTGACCGTCGTGCTGCTGCTGCTGCGCTTGATCTCGGTCTCGGACTTGAACGAGATCGACATCTTCAGCTCGATCACGGTGTCGACGAACTGGTAGAAGGTCGGCGTGAAGCCGAGCTCCAGCAGGCTGTACTCCTGGCCGTCGCCGAACTTGACCATGTAGGTCTTCGACTTGGCGCCTTCGCCTTCCTTTTCCTCGTCGGCGTCCTCGTCATAGCCGGCCATGAGCCGGGCTATGCGCAGCGACACCATGTCGAGCTGCAACTGGGCGGTGGCGATGCCGACGCCCAGGCGCTGGACCATTTCCGGGAACGGAACGGCGAGCAGTTCGGTGCCCACGCTCATGGCGCGTTCTCCGTCCGGGGGTTACGGGTTCGGGGGCGAGGGGTTCTGCGGTCCCAGTTTCTTGTCGAGCAGGCGACGGCGGCGCTCGACCTCTTCGTCGAGCTGGCGACGGATCCGCTCTTCCAGGATGGCCGGCGGCGGGATCGGCACCAGCTTGGTGCGCAGCAGGCTCGAGCCCTCGGCCGAGTAGCTGTATTTCGAGGAGTAGGTCGCGTCGACCTGGCTGGTGGCGACCTGAGTCGACTTGGTCGTGCCGATGCCGCCGCGGAACAGGTTCCAGCTGAAGCTCGAGCCCTTGGTGTTCACCTGGTTGGTAGACTTGCTGGAGTGGGTCGACTCGCTGCTCTGAGTGATCTTGATGGCGATCTTTACCTCGATGATCGTGTCGACGAACTGGTAGAAGGTGGGCGAGAAGCCCAGCTCCAGCATCGACAGGCGGGTCGGAACCCGGATCAGGGTGGTGTCGGGGTTCTCGCCGTTGTCCTCGGCGGCGTCCTTCTGGTCCTTGACGACCTTTTCCAGCGCTTTGGTGTCGCCGCCGGAAATGGCGTTGTCGGCGGCGATGTAGGCCAGCGCGTCGCTGGCGGTCATCAGGTCGTAGCCGAAGAAGATGCGGCTGTCGTCGAAGGTGGTCTTGCCCTCGTCGTCGGTGACGGCCTGCAGGCCGCCCATCATCTCGGCGACCTCGATGCTGTTGGCGTCGAGCTTGATCTGGCCCTCGGCGATGGCGAAGGCCATCTGGCGGATCATGTCCCCCATGGGGACGTTCAGAAGTTCTCTCCCGATCGACATGTCTGGTCCTTCCTACGGGTTGGGGGCGGGCGCCGGCGCGGGGGCGGGCTCGCTGATCTTGCGAAGCAGGGTTTCGAGGTTCTCGGGCGGCGGCAGGCTGACCAGCCGGGCCGCGATCGAGCTCATGCCCTCGGCGCTGACCGAGAACTTGCGCGCGTAGCTGACGTTGACCGAGGCGGCGACCATGACGAAGCCGGCCTGCACGCCGACCGTCGCGCCGGCCGACACGCCGAACTCGGTGCTCTCGGTCATGCTGAACGAGAGCTTGGCCTCCACCGTCGCCTCGGTGAAGCTGTAGAAGGTGGGCGTGAAGCCCAGCGAGATCAGGTTGTGGGTCTCGCCGCCCAGCTCGATCTCGGCCTCGGCCATGGCCTTGGCCGTCTCGATGCTGTTGCGGTCGAGCGCCGACTGGGCCTGGGCGATGGCGATGCCCAGCCGCTCGATGATCTGCGGCAGCGGCGCGGAGAGCAGCTGCCGGGTGACGGAAGCTGTCTCGCTCATGGGGTGGGCGTCGGCGCGGCGTCTTTGGCTTGCGCCAGGAAGGTCTTGATCTCGTCGAGGAACTCGACGGGCGCGGGCACGGCGACGATGCGGGCCGAGATGCTGCTGTTGCCGTTGATCGACTGCTCGAACTGCCGGCTGGTGCGATAGTCGACCGACAGGCCCACGGCGACCGAGACCTTGGGCTTGTCGGCGCTGGCGGTCGGGGCGGCGGCGATCTTGTCGAGGGCCTTGGCGACGCTGGCGCCGTCGGCGGCCGACAGGGCGATGTCGTTGGCCGACAGGGTGACGAGGTTGATGATCACCGCGTCCTTGGCGTCGGAGAAGCTGACCACGCCGCCCTTGCGCACGGCGCGCACGCCGTGGGTGGCGCTGCCGGCGTTGACGTCGCGCGCCAGGTTGAAGGCGTAGGCCTGGGGCGAGTTGGCGTCGAGCGTCGTCCCGCCGTCGCTGGCGGCCGTTCCGCTGATCGCCACCGAGGTTTCGGAGGCGCCGACCTTGACGGCCGTGCCGTCCACCGGAACCGCCGTGAAGTGGCGCACGATGATGAAGCCGTTGCCGCCGCCGGAGCTGGTCTTGTCGGGCGTCGGCGTGGTCTGAAGCTGCGTGCCGGCGGACTCGACCACGACCAGCAGGTCGTTGGAGTCGGCCAGCAGCACCTCGGCGCGGCGGAACTGCTGGTTGGCCACGTTGTCGACCGCGCCTTGCGCCTTCCAGCTGGCCTCGCCGCGGCTTTCGACCTTGCGGATCTGGCCGGGGGCGACGCCGTTGTCGCGCAGGAACTCGGCCACCTTGTTGGCGCGGTCCAGGCCCAGCTTCTGATTGTAGGGATCGGTGTCGACGCGGTCGGTGAAGCCCACGACGTCGACGGTGGCCCCGTTGGCCTTGAGGGCGCGGGCCACCAGGGTCAGCTCCTCGATGGCGGCCTGCTTGAGGTCGGACTTGCCGCTGTCGAACAGCGCCAGGCCCAGGGTGCCGCCGCCGACCGGCAGGTCGGAGCCGACGGGATCGCGCAGCAGCTTGGCCTTGAAGCCGCCCAGCGTGTTGATCTGGCTGGCGACGGCGCGGGCGTAGAGCAGGTTGTTGGCCTTGGCGTCGACCTTGGTGCTCTTGCCGGCGGCCAGCACGAACTCTTCGCTGGTGTTGTTGGTCGGGGTCTCGACGATGCGGATGACCCCGAGGCTTGCCTCGGAGGCGGCGTAGAACGCCACGCTGGTGTCGGTCTTGATCGGGTTCTTGGCGGTGTCGGGTTCGAGCTTGAACGGCACCTTGGTGCGCTTGGCGCTGACATAGGCGCGCTCGAACTTGCCGGTGGGCGTGCCCAGCTTCTTGGCCAGGTCCTCGGCCGCG
This sequence comes from uncultured Caulobacter sp., assembly GCA_966252285.1. GTDB lineage: Bacteria > Pseudomonadota > Alphaproteobacteria > Caulobacterales > Caulobacteraceae > Caulobacter. The sequence goes on along the minus strand of CBINOL010000015.1, from coordinate 33,252 downwards.
GCCTCGACATCGGCGCCCGCGGCGTCGGTCTTGGTCCCGTCGACGGTGACGCTGGCCGGCAGGCTCTTGAGCGTGACCTGGGCCTCGCGGGCGTTGGCGGGGGCCTGGGGGCCGCCCTGGCCGAAGCCGAAGTCCAGCTTGCCGCCGATGCCGAAGGCGCTGGCCTCGCCGACCTTCATGGTCAGCTGCATCGAGACCGACAGGTCGGCGTGCTGGTAGTGGTAGAACGGCGGCGACAGGCCCAGCTGCAGCAGGCTCTTGCCGCCGAGGCCGGGGCGCGGTTCGACGTATTCGCCGACCTGGGCCAGGCTGTTGAGGTCGAGCGCCTTCTGGGCGTCGGCGATCGACAGGCCCATGGCCTTGATGAACTCGGCGACGCTGGCGTCGGCCAGGATCTGGCCGGGCGTCATCTTCTCGATGGGGTTCTCGTCAGCCATTCATCGGCTCCTTGATCCGCGGCGTCTGGGGGCTGGTTGGGGACTCGCAGGCGCGCGCCTTGTCGACGGTGTCGGCGCGGACGGTCCAATAGCCGTGCGCGCGCTGGGCTTCGGACAGCCGGCCGGCGGGAACGCCAAGGCCGCGGGCGGTCCAGGCCAGCAGGCTGCGCGACAGCGGCAGGGCCTCGTCCAGGGCGAGGGCGGCGGCCAGGCTCTCGCGGGCGGCGGTCACGTCGCCGGCCTTCAGCTCGTTGACGCCCTTGCGCTCGAGCAGGCAGGCGCGGTCGCGGCGCTGGAAGTCGCTGGGCGCGCCGTCGCCCAGTTCGGCGGCGGCGCTGCTGGCGGCCTCGCCGGCCAATTTGGCGGCCTGTTCGTGGGCGCCGGTGCGCTCCAGGCTCTCCAGCACGCAGTGCAGGTAGTGGCGGGCGAAGATCTGCGGCGCGCGCACGCCGTGAGCCAGGCGCAGGGCCTCGCGGTACTTGGCCAGGGCCTGGTCGTGGCGGCCCTTCAGCGCCAGGACCTTGCCGGCCTCGGCGACGCCGGCGTGCAGGCGATGGATGTCGAGAGCCTCGGTCATGTGCGGATCTCGGAAAACAGCACCTCGGCGCCGGCCGCTTCCAGCCGATGGCGCAGCAGGCGCGCGCGCGGCAGGGGCATCAGGCCCGTGGCCAGCGGGGCGACGCCGGACAGGCCGACCTCGGCCAGGACCGCGGCGGGGGCCGACAGGATGTCGAGCGCCTGGTGCGAGAAGGTCTCCAGCTCGGCGCGCACGGTCAGCCCGGTTTCGGCGTAGGCGGCCAGGCGGCCCTCCAGGTCGGCGAAGGCGACGCCGGCCTCGATGGGCACGGGCAGGGCCTGACGCAGCAGGTCGAAGTCCTCGGCCGGAACGCCGGCCAGGGCCTCCAGCGCGGCGGCGGCCTGGGGCGGCGCGGCGACGAGATCCAGGGTGAAGCGCAGGAAGGCCTGGTCGACGATCCGCACCTGCTCGGGCGCCTTCAGCCGCCGCCACAGGGCGTCGGCCTCGCCGCGGCTGAGATCGAAGACGGTGGCCGAGCCGCCGGGCGAGACGTCCGCGCCCGCCGGCAGCCTCTGGCGCAGGACGCTGGCCTGCAGGTGCGACAGGTCGCTGGCGAACAGGGCGAAGCGGGCCTCGTCCGGGCGGCTGGCGGTCAGGCGCACGGCGCCGGGCGGCAGGGCCGCCTCCAGCGCCCGCACCGTCGGCTCGGTGACGGCCCCGAGGATGACGCCCGGCGGGGTCAGCAGCAGGTCGAGGGCGGCGGCGGGCTCCATGCCCAGAAAGCGGCCGAGGATCGCGCCGACGGCGTCGGCGGCGTCGAGGTCGAGCAGCTCGGCCGCCAGGTCCATGGTCGGGGCGCGCACGAGCGCGGCGCCGGCGGGCGTGACCGAGGCCTCGACGCCGAGCGTGCCGATCAGGGCGGCCAGGCGGTTCGCGTCGGCGGCCGGCAGGTTGGCCAGCAGCCGGGCGGGGGCGCGCTAGAGGGCGTCGACCACCGTCTCGACCGGCAGTTCGAGGGCCTGGCTGAGCACCGAGGCCGCGCGGGGCGAAGCATTTCCGATGCTGGTGATCAGCAGGTCGGCGGCCTCAGGTTCGACGCTTGGATACGCTACGCTGGGGGACACCGACGACTCGAGCACCAACACCTCCCAAAAGGCTGGTTCCGACCGGGCTTATCCACGCTCTAGTTGGCGCGGCTGGAGACTCGTGTCAGAGTTGTATCTCTTTGTAAAGTTCGGAAATCTTGCACGTGGTGAATTTGCGCCATGTGCATTTGGTCGTGTGCGGACGATCGGCGCTAACGCCTCGCGAGCAAGGCCCCGGCGCCGGCCAGGGCGGCCAGGGCGGCGGCCGCGAAGACGCCGCGCAGGTCGCCTCCGGCGAAGGCCACGGCGATGCCGAGCAGCGGGCCCAGCGCCTGGGAGGCGGCGACCGCCACGTTCATCAGGCCCAGGTCGCGACCGTTGCGCGCGTTGTCGGGCAGGACCTCGGCAACGAGGGCGAGATTGCTGGTCGAATAGACCCCGTGGCCGATCCCGAACACGATCTGGGCGACCAGCGGGCCGGGCCACTCCGGCGCCAGCAGCAGCAGGGCGACCCCGGCGGCGATCAGCATGCCGCCCGCGATGACCACCGGACGGCGTCCCAGCCGGTCTGACAGGAAACCGCTCACCGCGCCGGCGGCCAGCATGCCCAGGGTCGAGGCGGTCAGCAGCAGGCCGAACGCCGCCTCGGGCGTCACGCCGGGCAGGCGGCTGGCGAGGTCGCCGCGATCCTTGAGGTAGAAGAACAGGTAGAGGGTGTGCAGCGCCACGGCGGTCTCGACCAGCAGGCGCGAGGCGAACACCATCCGGAAGCGGCTGTCGCCGAAGGCGGTGAGCCTCAGGCTGGGCCAGGCGATCGGGGCGCGGGCGGCGGGCGGCGGCTCGCGCAGGGTCAGGGCGAAGGGCAGCACCAGCAGGCCCGTGGCGGCGATGACGGCGATGTAGCGTTCGGTCGCCGAAACCAGCAGGGCGCCGACGACAAGCGCGGTGAACAGCTTGGAGGCGGGCAGGGCAAGGCCCGCCCAGGCGGCCGCCGCGCCCTTCTGGCGGTCAGGCACGAGATCGGGCAGCACGGCCGCCAGCGGCGCGTAGAGGGCGTTGACCGCCAGTTGCAGCACCACGACCGCGCCCAGCATCTGCCACGGGGTCTGGGCCAGGCCGACCAGCACCAGGCCTAGCGCCGTGGCCGCCCAGCCGCCGAGGATCCAGGGCCGACGCCGGCCAAAGCGGCTGCGCGTGGCGTCGCTGAGCGCGCCGAAGGCGATGTGGGCGATGGCGGCGGTGATCGCGCCGACGATGGAGATCTGGCTGAGGGTCAGGTCGCGGGCGTGCGGGGCGACCTCGGCGGCCTTCAGCGGCGCCAGCAGGGTCAGGAACGGGATGAAGGAAACGAAGGCGCCGGCGTTGGCCAGGCCGTAGCCGGCGAGGAAAAGTCGCGAGCGTCCCTTGGAGGGCTCGGCTTCTGTAAATGGGCGGCCGCCTTGATCCATCCGTGGTTTATGCGATCAGGACAGCTTGCGGTCGAGCTATTGTCAGCCCGGCCGTTCGTCACCATCGTGTCGCCCAGCGTTCGGTTCGGAGAGTTCATTGACGGCAAGACGGCCCACCATCGACGACGTGGCGCGCCTTTCGGGGGTCGCGCGGACGACGGTCTCGCGGGTGCTCAACGACGGCCCCAATGTTCGCGACGAAGTGCGGGCCCGGGTCATGGAGGCCGTCAAGGCGCTGGACTACAAGGTCAATCCGCAGGCCCGCTCGCTGGCCGGCGGCGGCAGCCGGCTGCTGGGCCTGGTGTTCGCCTCCGACCTCGAGAGCGAGCCGAACTCGTTCTACCATTCGGCCCTGGAGCTGGGCGCGCTGCGCGGCTGCCTGGAGCTGGGCTACCAGCTGGTCACCCGCCACATCCCGCTGCAGAGCGCCGATCGCGAGCAGCAGGTCTACGACCTGATCGCCACCCAGCGCTGCGAGGGGCTGATCTTCACGCCGCCCTATTCGGACGATGCGGGCCTGATCGCCGAGGTGCTGCGGCGCGGCTGCAAGGTGGTGTCGATCTCGCCGGGCGGAGCGGGCAGGGACCTGGCCGACGGCGTGGGCATGGACGACGAGGCCGGCGGCTACGACATCGCCCGCCGGCTGATCGAGCTGGGCCATCGCCGATTCGCGTTCATGGGCGGCATCCAGGGCCACTTGTCGGCCGACCGGCGCCTGGACGGCCTGATGCGGGCCCTGTCCGAGGCGGGGCTCGGGGCGTCCGACCTGATCCAGGTGCGGGGCGATTTCACCTTCCGTTCGGGGGTGGAGCTGACGCCGCGCCTGCTGGACGATCCGTTGCATCCGACAGCCCTGGTCTGCGCCAATGACGACATGGCCGCCGGGGCGCTTTCGGTGGTTCACGGACGCGGCGTGAAAGTGCCGCAAGACCTGTCCGTCACGGGCTTTGACGACACGCCGGTGTCGGCCATCGTCTGGCCGCCGCTGACCACCGTTCACCAGCCGCTGAAGGACATGGGCCGCCGCGCGGTGGCCCTGCTGGCCAGCCGCCTGACGGGCGGCCGCGCCGAGGCCGAACCCGAGTTCGACTGCCTCGACCACGCGGTGGTCGAACGGGGCACCGCAGCCTCGGCTCCCTGATCGAACCGCGATCCCCTTGACAAGGCCGACGCGTTGCGGCCTTTGTTGGAAGCGCTTCCAATTCGCGAAAGCGCGGCTTTTCGACGCCGAATCCGCAAAGAGACGGGGCGAGGAGGGCCAGGGAAGAGACGCAGTAGGGGAGAGTACCTTGATCCATCACGCCCATTCGGCCGCGCGCGTTCGCGCCGGCGCCCAGCGCTTCAAGCAGCTGGCCTATGCCTCGGCTGGAGCCCTGTCGCTGCTGGCCGGCGCCGCCCACGCCCAGGAGGCCGCCCCGGCCGAGCAGGACACCGCCGTCGACGAGGTGGTGGTCACGGGCTATCGCCGCAGCCTGGAGAAGTCGGCCGAAATCAAGCGCCGCGAGGTCGGCGTGGTCGAGGCGGTGTCGGCCGAGGACATCGGCAAGCTGCCGGACGTGTCGATCGCCGAGTCCCTGGCGCGCCTGCCGGGCCTGACCGGCCAGCGCGTCAACGGCCGGGTGCAGGTGATCTCGATCCGCGGCCTGTCGCCCGACTTCTCGACCACGCTGCTGAACGGTCGTCAGCAGGTCAGCGCCGGCGACAACCGCGCCGCCGAGTTCGACCAGTATCCGTCCGAACTGCTCAACAGCGTCGTGGTCTACAAGACCTCGAACGCCGCTCTGATCGGCCAGGGCCTGTCGGGCACGGTTGACATGCGCACCGTCCGCCCGCTGGACCAGAAGGGCCGGGTGATGACGCTGAACGCGCGCCGCGAGATCAGCGACCTCGACAAGGCCAATCCCGACGGCTCCAAGAGCGGCTATCGCTTCAGCGCCTCCTACATCGACCAGTTCGCCGACGGCACGATCGGTGTCGCGCTCGGCTACGCCCACCTCGACAGCCCGACCCAGGTGCAGCAGTACAAGGCCTGGTACTGGGAGCAGCCGGCCCAGTTCACCGGCGCCAACGCCGGGGCCTACAGCCTGGGCGGCCAGGAGATCTTCGCCACCAACCGCGACCAGGTCCGCGACGGCTATATGGGCGTGCTCGAATGGCGCCCCAACGACAAGCTGCACTCGACGCTGGACCTGTTCTACTCGACCTTCGACCAGAAGGAGGTCCGCCGCGGCATGCAGTGGTTCTCCAGCCCCAGCACGCCCGACGCCACGGTGTTCCTGAACCCCGGCTTCACCAAGGTCGGCAACTCACTGATCAACACCTCGGGCACGGCGACCAACGTCACCCCGATCGTCCGCAACGACCGCAACACCCGCAAGGACGAGCAGTTCGCCCTGGGCTGGAACACCTCGTACGTCTCGGGCGCGACCACCTACACCGCCGACATCGGCTATTCGAAGGTCGAGCGCCGCGAGCAGATTCTCGAGACCTATGCCGGCTACGGCCCGATCCGCACCTTCGACAACATCGGCTACGACCTGACCTTCAACGGCGTGGGCAAGTACACGACGGGCCTGAACTACGCCGACGCCAGCCGCATGCAACTGGGCGATCCGGCGGCCTGGGGCGGCTGGGGCCATGACGGCGCCATCCGCTTCCCCGAGGTCGAGGACCGGATGTTCACCGGCGACTTCCGCATCGACCACGACGTTTCCGAGACGCGTCTGGGCGGCTTCCTCAGCAGCGTGCAGGCGGGGATCAACTACGCCGACCGCAAGAAGGACAAGACGGTCTCGGACAACGACCTGTTCCTGAAGAACGGCCGCGCCCCGACGACCGTGGCCTCGCAATATCTGATGACGCCGGCCTCGCTGTCGTTCGCGGGCATCGACCAGGTGCTGGCCATCAACCTGCAGAAGGCCCTGCCGGTCTATTACGACATCGTGCCGATCGGGAACGCCGACGACTACAACAAGGATTGGAAGATCCAGGAGCGCCTGACCACGGCCTACCTGATGGCCAAGATCGACACCCATGTCGGCGCTCTGCCGATCAAGGGCGACATCGGCCTGCAGTACATCTCCACCAAGCAGGAATCGACGGGCTACACCGTCAGCGGCGGTACGGCCCAGGCGCCCAGCCTGGTCACCGTCGAGGACACCTATGACGAGCTGCTGCCGAGCCTGAACCTGACGGCCGAGCCGGTCGAGAACCTCTATGTCCGCTTCGGGGTGGCCAAGACCTCGGCCCGTCCGCGCCTGGACGACATGCGCGCCAGCATCACCGCCGGCGTCGACGCCCTGACCTTCCGCTGGAGCGGCTCGGGCGGCAATCCGTACCTCAAGCCGTGGAAGGCGACCGCCTTCGACCTGTCGGTCGAGAAGTACTTCGCGCCGGGGACCTACATCGCCGTCGCCGGCTACTACAAGGACCTGGAGACCTACATTTACAACAAGTCGGTCGACTACGACTTCTCCAACGTGCCCAACACTGGCACGGTCACACCGATCAGCAACATCGGCCTCCTGACCCGTCCCGAGAACGGCGAGGGCGGCAAGCTCTACGGCTACGAGATCTCGGGCGCGGTCGACTTCGGCCTGATCACCCCGTGGCTGCAGGGCTTCGGCTTCGTCGGCAGCATGTCGCACACCAAGACCGACATCCAGCCGGACGGCCCCGGCTCGAGCAACGCCCTGCCGGGCCTGTCGGGCGACGTCTACAACGTCACCGGCTTCTACGAGCGGGCCGGCTTCTCGGCCCGGATCAGCAAGCGCCACCGCTCGGCCTTCCGCGGCGAGGTGGTGCAGCTGTTCGCCTATCGCGGCTTCACCCAGGTGCTGGCCGACGAGCAGGTCGACGCCCAGATCGGCTACGAGTTCCAGGACGGGCCGCTCAAGGGCCTGTCGGCCGTGCTGCAGGTCAACAACCTCGACAACAGTCCCTACCGCACCCGCACCGGCGTGCTCTCGGACGGCACCATGCTGCCCGAGACCAACGACCAGTACGGCCGGCAGTACATCTTCGGTCTGAACTACAAGTTCTGACCCCTGCACGCGGAGGGCCGATCCCTTCCCCCGGCCCTCCGCGCTTTTTTCGTTTCGATGCGGCCCGCCTTCGACAGAGGGCGCGGCCCCCTCGCGCCCGGTTGCGGCGCCCCCCCCGATCCCGACACGGAGTAGCCCATGACGACCGCCGCCCAGCCTTCATCCGCCCTGCGGATCCTGCGCCGGACCTCCGCCGCCGTGGCGCTGCTGGCCCTGCTGCCGGCCGCGAGCCTGGCCCAGACCATGCCGACCAAGGACAGCGCGCCGCTGGCCGCGCGGGCGGGCGACCCGGTCTGGCCGCGGGCCGACGCGCTCGTGAAGCAGATGACGCTGGACGAGAAGATCACCTATCTGCACGGCCTGTTTCCGCCCAACACCAAGCCGGCTCCGGCGGACATGATCCCCTCGGCCGGCTACGTGCCCGGCGTGCCGCGCCTGAAGATCCCGACCCTGCGCGAAAGCGACGCCAGCCTCGGCGTCGCCAACCAGGTCGAGCAGCGCAAGGGCGACACCGCCACGGCCCTGCCGTCGGGCCTGGCGCTGGCGGCCACCTTCGAGCCGAAGCTGGCCTACGAGTCCGGCGCGATGATCGGTGCGGAAGCCCGCGCCAAGACCTTCAACGTGCTGCTGGCCGGCGGCGTCAACCTGACCCGCGACCCGTGGGCGGGGCGTAACTTCGAGTATCTCGGCGAGGACCCGCTGCTGGCCGGCGAGATGGCCGGGGCGTCGATCCAAGGCGTGCAGAGCAACCACATCGTCTCGACCATCAAGCACTTCGCCATCAACGCGCAGGAGACCGGCCGCCACGTGATGGACGCCCGCATCGGCGAGGCCGACCTGCGCGAGAGCGACCTCCTGGCCTTCCAGATCGCCATCGAGAAGGGGCAGCCGGCCTCGGTGATGTGCGCCTACAACAAGATCAACGGCGACTGGGGCTGCGAGAACGACTTCCTGCTCAACAAGGTGCTCAAGCGCGACTGGAACTATCCGGGCTGGGTGATGTCGGACTGGGGCGCGGTGCACAGCACCACCAAGGCCGCGCTGGCGGGCCTGGACCAGCAGTCGGGCCAGGAACTCGACAAGCAGATCTACTTCGGCGACGACCTGAAGGCCGCCGTGGCCAAGGGCGAGGTCAGCCAGGCGCGGGTCGACGACATGGTCCGCCGCATCCTCTACGGCGTGATCGCCACCGGCCTGATCGACAACCCGACCCCGGTCGAGGCCCAGCCGATCGACTACGCCAAGAACGCCAAGGTCGCCCAGGCCCTGGCCGAACGCGGCGCGGTGCTGCTGAAGAACGACCGCAACCTTCTGCCGCTGGCCAGGAGCGCGAAGAAGATCGTGCTGGTCGGCGCCCATGCCGATGTCGGCGTGCTGTCGGGCGGTGGTTCGTCCCAGGTGCGCTCGGTCGGCGGCGCGCCGGTCGAGATCCCGCTGAACGGCGGCGAGGCGGCCTCGTTCGTCCGGGTCACCTGGCACGCCTCCTCGCCGCTGCAGGCGATCAAGGCGGCCTATCCGAACGCCGAGGTCTCTTACGTCGACGGCAAGGACCCGGCCGCGGCGGCGGCCGCGGCGCGGGGCGCCGACCTCGCCATCGTCTTCGCCTGGCACTGGCAGACCGAGGCGCAGGACGCCCCGTCCATCGCCTTGCCCGAGAACCAGGACGCCCTGATCGACGCGGTGGCCGGCGCCAACAAGAATTCCCTGGTGGTGCTGGAGACCGGCGGCCCGGTGCTGATGCCGTGGCTGGACCGCGTGGGCGGCGTGCTGCAGGCCTGGTATCCGGGCCAGCGCGGCGGCGAGGCTGTCGCCGGCATCCTCAGCGGTGCGGTCAATCCGTCGGGCCGCCTGCCGATGACCTTCCCGAAGACCGAGGACCAGGCGCCGCGCGCCTCGGCGCCGGGCTATGCCGAGCAGGTCGCCATCGACGACGCCCGCCGCGCGGGCAAGGAAGCCGGGCCGATCAAGGGCTTCCCGGTCGACTATCCGGAAGGCGCGGCCGTCGGCTATCGCTGGTTCGCCCAGCAGAAGCTGCAGCCGCTCTATCCGTTCGGCTACGGCCTTTCGTACACGAGCTTCGGCTACAAGAACCTCAAGGTCGAGGACGGCGACGGGCTGAAGGTCAGCTTCGACGTCACCAACACCGGCAAGGTGGCCGGCGCCGACGCGCCGCAGCTCTACGTCACGGCGGGCAAGCGCAAGCCGATGGTGCGCCTGGCGGGCTTCCAGAAGGTCGACCTGCAACCGGGCGAGACCAGGCGGGTGACCCTCAGCGTCGATCCGCGCGTGCTCGCCGACTACGACACGGCCAAGCCGGGCTGGACCCTGCCGGCCGGTTCGTACCCGCTCTATGTCGGCGCCCATGCGGGCGATCCGGCCCTGACCGGATCGGCCAAGCTGAAGGCCTGGAGCCGCAAGCCGTGATGCGTCTCGCCCTGATTTCGACGGCGGCCGTCCTGGCCCTGGGAGGCTGCGCCAGCGTCTCCCCGGCGCCCGAGCGCGCCGCCCGCGCCTGGGTGACGACCGGCGACAGGACCCAGCTGCTGGCCGAGCAGCCGCCGCCAGCGAGCCTGGCGGCGGGCGACGATCTGCCAGTCGTGACCGTCGACGTCGCCCAGCGCGACCAGGCGATCGTCGGTTTCGGGGCGTCGATCACTGACGCCTCGGCCTGGCTGATCCAGACCCGGATGTCGGCCTCGCAGCGACAGGCGCTGCTTTCTGAACTGTTCGGGCGCGGGGAGGGCGGCCTCGGCTTCAGCTTCACCCGCGTGACCATCGGCGCCTCGGACTTCTCGCTCGATCATTACAGCCTGGACGACGCGCCGGGCGGGGCGGCCGATCCGGCGCTCGCGCACTTCTCGACGGCGCGGCCGGAGCAGTACGTATTCCCCACCGTGCGGGCGGCGCTGAAGATCAATCCCGACCTGAAGGTCATGGCCTCGCCCTGGAGCGCGCCGGCCTGGATGAAGACCACCGGCTCGCTGGTGAAGGGCCAGCTGAAGTCCGACGCCTATCCGGTCTATGCCGAGTTCTTCGCCAAGTATGTGAAGGCGGCCAAGGCGAAGGGCGTTCCGGCCGACTATCTCAGCATCCAGAACGAGCCGGACTTCGAGCCCGAGAACTATCCGGGCATGCGCTGGCCGGCCGCCGACCGGGCGCGGTTCTTCGGCGACAACCTGGGGCCCGTCTTCGCCCGCGAGCGCATCGCCACCAAGGTGCTGGACTGGGATCACAACTGGGACCAGCCGCAGCAGCCCATGACCGTGCTGGCCGATCCCAAGGCCCGGGCGTTCGTCGCGGGCGTGGGCTGGCACTGCTACGCCGGCGACGTCACTGCTCAGGACCAGGTGCGCAAGGCCCATCCCGACAAGGACGTGTTCTTCACCGAATGCTCGGGCGGCCAGTGGGCGGCCAAGTTCGACGAGAGCTTCCTGTGGATGATGGACAAGCTGATCGTCGGCTCCACCCGGGGCGGGGCGCGGGGCGTCCTGATGTGGAACCTGGCGCTGGACGAAAAGTATGGCCCGCACGCCGGCGGCTGCGGCGACTGCCGGGGCGTGGTGACCATCGACCAGACCACCGGCGCGGTCGAGCGGAACCAGGAATACTACGCCTTCGGCCACGCCAGCCGCTTCGTGAAGCCAGGCGCGGTGCGGGTCGGCTCGCCGGCCGAGGTGGCGGGCCTGAAGACCGTGGCCTTCGTCAATCCCGACGGCGGCCGCGCCCTGATCGTGCTGAACCAGACGGGCGAGGAGAAGGTCTTCGCCATCGTCGACGGCGCCCGGCGCCTGAAGGGCAAGCTGCCGGCGAGGTCGGCGGGCACCTTCACCTGGTGACGTGGTTGGGCGGCGGAAGAACTGTCACGAAGCCGTGGTAGCCGCCGCCCCATGCTCCCCAAGGCCGCTTCTTCCGCTCTGGCGACGCGTCTTGCGTCATGACCGACTTGGCGTCCCTGCGCGCCCAGCGCGACGAGCTCTATCACTTCATCGTCCGCCGCACCCGTGACCCGGCCGCCGCCGACGATCTGGTGCAGGAGACCTTCGCGCGCCTTTTGACCTACGAGAAGGCGCGCACCGTCGCCGACCGGGCGGCGCTCGGCTATCGCATCGCCCTCAACCTCGTCCGCGACCATTTCCGCAGCCGCAACCGGCGGCCGACCGAGATGCTGGACGAGGAAATCCCCTGCCAAGCCCCGGCGCCGGAGCAGATCCTCATGCATCGCCAGAAGGTCGAGGTGTTCGGCAGGGTGCTGGACGCCATGCCGCCGCTGCGCCGCGACGTCTTCATCCGCCGGCGCCTGCACGGCCAGTCGACACGCGAGATCGCGCAGGCCCTGGCGATGAACGAGGCCGCCGTCGAGAAGCATGTGGTGCGGGCGCTGGAGCAGCTGCACCGCGAGATGACCAAGGCCGAGCGCCGCGCCGCCGGAGGTCGTCGATGAGCCGCGCCCGCCGCACCGCCGCCCTGTGGGCCGCTCGCCGCATGGACCCGGCCTTCCACGACGAGGCCGGTTTCGAGGCCTGGAAGTCGGACGATCCGGCCAATGCGCAGGCCTTCGACCAGGTCTGGCGCACCAACCAGGACAGCGCCCTGACCGAGGCCATGAAGCTCAGCGAGCAGCGCCGGCTGGCCAGGCGGCGCCAGGCCGGACCGATCGCGGCCCTGGCCGGCGGCGTGCTGGCCTGCGGCCTGGCCGTGGCGCTGGCCTGGCCGCAGCTGCAGCTGATGACCGTGACCCCGACGGCGTTCGAGACCGCGCGCGGCGAGCACCGCGCCGTCGTGCTGGAGGACGGCACCAAGGTCATGCTCGACGGCGACACTCACCTGGAGGTGCGCCTGGGGACCGGCCGTCGCGAGGTGGCGCTGAGCCGGGGCGAGGCCTTCTTCGACGTCGCCCACGACGAGGCGCGGCCGTTCACGGTCAGGACCGCCGCCGGCTCGGCCCGCGTGCTCGGCACGGCCTTCGACCTGGAGATCAGCGACGAGCGCGGGCCCGAGCGGCTGGAACTGTCGGTGCACCGCGGCCGGGTGCGGCTGGCGCCGGACGGCCTGATCCGCCGCACGGCCGACCTGACCGTGGGCCAGCGCGCCTTCGCCACCGAAGGCAGGCTGTCGAAGGTGCGATCCTTCGATCCCCTGGCCGACGACTGGCGCTCGGGCTGGCTGGAGACCGACGGGGTCACCCTGGGCCGGCTGGTCGAGCGGGTGAACCGCTCCTCCGAGCGCCGCATCGTCATCGCCGACCCTGAACTGGCGCGCCAGCGAGTGGCCGGCCGCTTCCGCCTGGACGAACCGGCGACCCTGGTTCGCAACCTCGCCTTGGTGCACGGCTTCGAGGTGCGCGAGGGGCAGGGCGGCCTGGTGATCAGCCGGTGAGGGTGGCGGGCCGTCGCCGAAACTTCACAAAAATCCCTGTCCTGAATGGGCGCGCGGCGACGTCTTCCCCGTCGAAGCCGGCCTGACGCCGCGCATTCGGGGATAGTACGATGACCTTCAAGACCTGGACCCTGTGGAGCACGGCCTCGGCCGCGGTCCTGATGTCGGCGACGACGGCGATGGCCGCTCCGGCGCCCAAGCCCGCCCTGGCCATTCCGGCCGGCGACCTGGCCACGGCCCTGCCGGCCTTCTCGCGGGCCACGGGCCTGCAGGTCCTGGCCGATCCGGCCCTGCTGGCCGGCAAGCGCACGCCGGGCGTGCGCGGCGAGCTCGACGCCGAGACGGGCCTCAATCAACTGCTGCGCGGCACCGGCCTGACCTATGTGCGCAACGGCGGCGCGGCCGTGCTGCGTCCCGCCGCCCAGAAGATCTCGACCGCCGCGGCGCCGGCCCGCCGGGCCGAGACCGCCGCGCCCGTCGCCGCCGCCGAACCGGCCGCCGACGATAGCGCCACGGTCGAGGAGATCGTCGTCACCGGCGGCTTCGCCAACTCGCTGGCCCGGGCCCTGGCCGACAAGCGCAAGGCCGCCAACGTCGTCGACGCCATCTCGGCCGAGGACATCGGCAAGTTCCCGTCCAACAACATCGCCGAGGCGCTGCAGCGCGTGCCGGGCGTGGCCATCACCCGCGATCGCGGCGAGGGCCTGTTCGTCCGCGTCCGGGGGCTGGGTCCCAACTTCCAGATCGTCACGCTGAACGGCCGCAGCGCCGCGGTGAACGAGAACATGCGCGACAGCGGCCAGAGCGGCCGTCAGTTCCGCTTCGACACCCTGCCGTCCGAACTGGTCGCCGGCGTCGAGGTCGGCAAGACCCCGCTGGCCTCGCTGGACGAAGGCGCGATCGGCGGCGTGGTCGACATCAAGACCTTTCGCCCCCTGAACCTGGGCAAGAACACCATCGCCGCCTCGGCCACCGCCAGCCATCCGGAGCTGGCCGGCGCCACCGACCCGCGCGTTTCGGGCCTCTTGAGCTGGGTCAACGAAGACAAGAGCTTCGGCGCGCTGCTGGCTCTGGTCTACGACCAGCGCACCCTGCGCCAGGACCGCGTCACCGGCGTCAGCTGGAGCTACGCCGACACCTCGACCACCTTGGGCAAGAGCCTGGCGGCGCAGGGGATCAACCTCTATCCGACCGCGATCCGCCCGACCCTCGAACGCGAAGATCGCGAGCGCAAGGGCCTGGTGTTCTCGGCCCAGTACCGTCCGACCGACGCCACCGAGATCACCTTCGACGCCAGCTACACCCACCTCGACGACCACTATGACGAGCTGACCTACTCGGTCGACCAGACGGTTTCGACCCTGGTTCCGGGCTCGGCGGTGGTGCGCGACGGCACGCTGGTCGGCGGCACGGTCACTTCGACCAGCCAGATCGGCCGCGAGGTCAGCGACCTGGCCCACGACAACCTGATGCTGGCCATCAACGGCAAGCAGCGGATCGGCGAATGGACCTTCTCGGGCGACGCGGCCTACGCCCGGGCCTATTCGGAGACCTCCAAGCCGATCACCCGCACCCGTCTGCTGGGCGCCATCGGCCAGACGACCTTCAACATGACCCAGGTCGACGACGACGTGCTGCCCAGCGTCAGCCTGGCGACGGCGAACCTGTCGAACCCGTCGCTGCTGCCGTTCCGCCGCATCGAGTGGCGCACCAACGACTCCTTGGATCTCGAAAAGGCCATCCAGGCCGACGCCGAGCGTCCGCTGCAGTGGGGTCCGTTCACGCGCGTGGCCTTCGGCGTGAAGTTCCGCGAGCGCGAGCGCAGCTACAATCGCGCCGACATCAACTTCACCACCAACCTGGCCGGCAAGTACTTCGACGCCAGCTATTTCGAGACCTTCCCGGCCGGCGACTTCCTTGGCCAGGTGGGCGGCAGCCTGCCGCGCACCTGGGTGATGCCGAACCCGGAGAAGTTCTGGGCCCTGGCCGACAAGACCCAGAAGGGCACCGCCCGCGCCGATCAGCGCAACTCGTACTTCGTGTCGGAAGAGATCCTGGCCGGCTACGGCCTGACCGACATGGACACGGAGCTGTTCGGCCGTCCACTGCGGGGCCAGCTGGGCGTCCGCGTCGCCCAGACCAAGCAGGTCTCGGCCGGCCACGCCGACACCGGCAGCGCCGCCATCCCCGTCCGCTACGAGAAGACCTATACCGACGTCCTGCCGACGCTGAATTTCGCCATGGACATCACCGACACCCTGCAGGCCCGCTTCGCGGCGGCCAAGGTGATCACCCGGCCGTCGCTCGCCGATCTGGCCCCGCGCCTGACGCTGAACTCGTCGGGTACGGTGCTGACGGCCGTCGGCGGCAATCCGCAGCTGCAGCCGTTCGAGGCCTGGCAGTACGACGCCACGCTGGAATGGTACTTCGCCCCGGGCAGCGCCCTGGTGGCCGGCGCCTTCTACAAGGACATCACCACCTTCGTTTACAGCCAGAAGACCAACATCGTGGTCGACGGCCAGACCTATCAGCTGACCTCGCCGACCAACGGTGGTGAAGCCAGCATCAAGGGCGTGGAGCTGGCCTACCAGCACCTGTTCAAGAACCTGCCCGCGCCGTTCGACGGTCTCGGCTTCCTGGCCAACTACACCTACACCGACACCGAAGCGACCTACTCGCCGACCCTGACGGACGCGATGGTCAACGTGGCCAAGAACAGCTTCAACATCACCGGCTTCTACGAGAAGGACCGCTTCGCGGCCCGCGCCGCCTATAGCTGGGTGGACGACGTGCTGCAGGACGTCGGCGGCGCTGGCCTCTCGGCCCTCAACGACAAGGCCTTCGGCTCGCTGGACGCCAGCGTCAGCTACAAGATCACCGACAACATCACCGCGGCCCTGGAAGGCCAGAACCTGACCGACGCCGCCCAGTGGCAGTTCGTGAAGGGCGGCTGGTTCGGCGGCTACACCCACTATGGCCGCACGGTGAGCTTCGGCCTGCGCGCCAAGTTCTAAGGCCCTTATCGCTCCGTTTGCGGAGCATCGTCGCGGCCGTCTGCACAGCTGGACGGCCGCGACGGCGATCTCTTGTTCCGGAGGGGGCCTCTGCTTGACCCCTCGTGATCCGATCCCCTCGACTGGCCCGCGCGATTCCGCCGCGCGGGCCGCTTTTTCGTTTTCGGGAGTTTCGATGCGTCTGCTTGCCCGCCTTTCCGCCTTCGCCCTGGCCGCGCTCGTCGCCGCGCCCGCCGCCGCCCAGACGTCGGGCGAGACCCTGGAGAAGGTGGTGATCCTCAGCCGCCATGGCGTGCGCGCGGCGATGTCGAGCCCCGAGCGCCTGGAGACCGCCACGGCGCGCCCGTGGCCGCGCTTCTCGGTCCCGCCGGGTCACCTGACCGCCAACGGCGGGGCGCTGTCGACCCTGTTCGGCGCCTATTACCGCGAGCTCTACGCCAGGCAGGGCCTGCTGGCCGGCGCCGACTGCGGGGCGGTCTATTACTGGGCCAACGTCACCCAGCGCACGATCGCCACGGCCAAGGCGCTGGGCGAGGGACTGTCGCCCGGCTGCGCCGTCGACGTCCACACGGTGGGCGAGGGCAAGGCCGACCCGCTGTTCGAGCCGGTGAAGGCCGGTGTGGCCAAGCCGGATCTCGCCCTGGCGCGCGCCTCTGTCGCCGGCCGGGTGGGCGGGAACCTGGCCGCCTGGAGCGCCGGCCACGCCGACGCCATCGCCAGCCTCGACGAATTGCTGATGCAGTGCGACGCCGCCCCGTGCCCGAAGGCGCTCGGCAAGCGCCGCGTCTATGACGAGCCGGCCGCCTTCCTCGACGACGCCGACGAGACGGTCGGCATTTCGGGCCCCGAAGCCTTCGCCTCAGGCGTCACCGAAAGCATGCTGATGGCCTGGGCCGACGGCCAGGATTTCGCGGGGCAGGGCTGGAAGGGCCTCGACGAGGCGGCCCTGCTCAGGGTCTTCCCGCTGCATCAGGCCGAGTTCGACCTGCGCCTGCGCTCGCACGAAGTGGCCCGGACGGGGGCGGAGCATCTGGCCTCCAGGATCCTGGCGACGCTGAAGGCCAAGCCTGGCAAGGACGCCATCGGCGGTCCGGACGCCAAGATGGTGGTGATCGTCGGCCACGACGGCACCCTGGCCATGCTGGGGGGTCTGCTTGGCATGGAATGGACCGCGCCTGGCTATCAGCCGAACCAGATCGCGCCGGGCGGCAACCTCGTCTTCGAACGCTGGAAGCGGGCCGACGGCGTCCGCGTGATCCGCGTCCGCTACGCGGTGCAGAGCCTGTCGCAGCTGCGCGACAAGAAGCCCCTGACCCTGGCCGCGCCGCCCTCGGCCTCGCCGATCTTCGTGCCGGGGTGCAGCCAGGCGGGGGCGGGTTATGACTGCCCGCTGGACGGTTTCGCGAAGGTGGTGAAGGGGGCTGTGGCGCGGTAGGCGCCCGACTTCACGTCCTTCCCGCCGCTCCAAACCCCTCTCTCATGGAGAGAGGGTTCAATGTGGCGGGAACAAAGGAAAGGGGAGCGACCCAGGCCGCTCCCCTTCCGATCTAGTGCACGGCCGACGTATCGGCCACGCGGGTCGGCTTGGGGGCCAGCCAGACCACCAGGGCGGCCACTACGAACAGCACCGCCATGGCCATGAACACCTGGTTGGTGGCCAGCATCACGCCCTGGCTCTGGACCATGTTGTCCAGCGTGCCGCGCGCCTGGTCGGCGCTCATGCCCAAGCCCTTCAGCTGGTCCATCGTGCCCTGCGCGCCGTTCAGCACGCCCGACAGTTCGTTGTGGTTGCGGCTGGCGCCGTCGGCCCAGACCGTGGTCACCACCGAGGTCGCGAACGCCCCCGACAGTGTGCGGCAGAAGTTCATCAGGCCCGCGGCGCTGGCTGTTTCTTCGACCTTGACGCTGGCGAGGGCCAGGGCCGTCACCGGCACGAAGAAGAACGGCATGCCGAAGCCCTGGAACAGCAGCCAGTGGGCGATGTCGAAATAGCCCATCTGCTGGTTGGCCTGGGCCCGGAAGAAGGTCATCACCGCCATCCAGATCAGGCCCAGGAACACCAGCCGGCGGGCGTCGAACTTGGCCGACATGCCGGCCGCCAGCGGTGCGACCATGACGGCCGTGACGCCCAGCAGGGCCGAGACGTAGCCCGCCCAGGTGGCCGTGTAGCCCATGTTCTGCTGCAGCCAGAGCGGGTTGAGCACATTGATCCCGAAGAACGCTCCGAACGCCACGCTGAGGGTGATGACCGCCGCGGTGTAGCCCCGGTGTCGGAAGACCCTAAGGTCGACGATCGGGTTCTCCTCGGTCAGCTCCCAGATCAGGAAGGCCGCGAAGCCCACGGCCGCGACGATGGCCAGGCCGATGATCATCGGCGAGGCGAACCAGTCGTGCTCCTTGCCCAGGTCCAGCATGATCTGCAGCGCGCCGACCCAGACGACCAGCAGGCCAAGGCCCACCAGGTCGACCTTCGCGCGCGCCAGAGGCGTCTCGTGGCCCTTCAGCAGGTTCCAGGCGAACCAGGCACAGGCGATGGCGATCGGCACGTTGATCCAGAAGATGAAGGCCCAGCCGACGCTGTCGCACAGCGCGCCGCCCAGGATCGGTCCCAGGATCGGGGCGATCAGGGTGGTCATGGCCCACAGGCCCGTGGCGGCCGCGGCCTTCTCCTTGGGGAAGACGCGTAGCAGCAGGGTCTGGGACAGCGGCATCAGCGGACCGCCGCACGCGCCTTGCAGGATGCGGAACAGCACCAGGAAGCCGAGCGACGGCGCCAGGCCGCACAGGAACGAGAAGATCCCGAACCCGATCATGCCGAAGACGAACACCCGCACCGCGCCGAAGCGGGCCGAGAGCCAGCCGGTCAGCGGCACGACCACGGCCTCGGCCACGGCGTAGGAGGTGATCACCCAGGTGCCCTGGCTGGGCGAGACGCCCAGGGCGCCGGCGATGTTGGACACCGAGACGTTGGCGATGGTGGTGTCGAGCACCACCAGGAAGTTGGCGGCGGCCAGGATCAGGCCGGCGAAGATCATCGCCGGCCCGCTGAGCGGCGCGGGTTCGGACGCCGCCCTTGCGGGGGCGGCTTGAGCGCTGGCCATGACGGCGGTCCTTGCTGCTCGGGTTTAGTCGCGGGTGTCGATCGTGGCCTTCATCGAAAGGCCCACGCGCAGCGGGTGAGCCTTGAGGTCGGCCGGATCGATGGCGACGCGCACGGGCAAGCGCTGCACGACCTTGATCCAGTTGCCGGTGGCGTTCTGGGCTGGGATCAGCGCGAAGGCCGCGCCGGTGCCGCCCGACAGGCCGGCGACCTTGCCGTGGTAGGTGACCGAATTGCCGTAGAGGTCGGCGGTCAGCTCGACCGGCTGGCCGATCTTGACCTTGCGCAGCTGGCCTTCCTTGAAGTTGGCGTCGACATAGGCTGCGGCGATCGGAACTACCTGCATCACCGGCGTACCGGCGGCGACCCGCTGGCCGACCTGGACGGCGCGCTTGGCCACGACGCCGTCGATCGGCGCCCGGATCACGGTGCGCGACAGGTCCAGCTGCGCCTGCTCGAACTTGGCGCGGGCGGCGGCGACTTCGGGGTTGGTGTCGACGGTGGTCCCGTCGGTCAGCACGGCGTTGGCGGCCAGAGAGCCGGCGGCGGCGGCGCGGTTGGCCTGCGCCTGGGCCTGGGCGGCCTTGGCCGAGGCGAAGGCGGCCTGGGCGTTGGCGAAGGCGTTCTGGGCGCGGGTCAGCTCGTCGCCCGAGACGGCGCCGGTGGCGGCCAGGGCCTTGCGGCGGTCCAGGTCGATGCGGGCGCGCTCGAGATCGGCCTGGGCCGAGGTCAGGCTGGCGGCGGCGCGGGCCTGGTCGGCGTCGCGGGCGGCGATCTGGGCCGACAGGCTCTGGTCAGTGGCCAGATAGCCGCGCACCCGGCGCTCGGCGCGGGCCAGGTCGGCCTGGGCCGAAGCCAGGGCGATGCGGGCGTCGCTGTCGTCGAGCACGACCAGCACGTCGCCGGCCTTGACGACCTGGGTGTCGTGGACGGCGACGCTGCGTACCGGACCGCCGACCAGCGGGGTCACCTGGGCGACGTCGGCGCCGACATAGGCGTTGTCGGTCTCGACGTGGTGCGAGCCCACCAGGGCGTAGTAGGCGCCATAGCCGGCGCCGGCGATCAGGACGACGGCGGCGAGGCCGAGGAACAGCTTCTTGCGCTTGGCTCCGGCGGCGGCCTTGGCGGCGGCCGCCTTCTTGGCGTCCTGGGCGGGGGCGTCGGCGGAGGCTTCGGAATCGTACATAGGGGAGGGCTCCGGGAAACGGGTCAGGCGGCGCGGTAGCCGCCGCCGAGGGCGCGCACGAGCGCCACGTCGAGGGTGAAGGCGCGGGTCTCGAGGTCGGCGAGCGTCCGCTGATTGGCGATCAGGGCGTCCTCGGCGGAGAGGACGTCCAGGTAGGTGGCCAGGCCCCCGCGATAGCGCTGCAAGGCGATGTCGTGGGCGGCCGACGAGGCGGCGACGGCCTTGCGGGTCTCGTCCAGGCGGGCGTCGAGGGCGCGGGCGCTGACGGCGGCGTCGGCGACGTCCTTCAGGGCCTGGGCGAGGGCGCCGTTGTAGCTGGCCACGGCGGCGTCGTAGTCGGCCGCGGCGCCGCGATAGTTGGCCCGCAGCGCGCCGCCCTGGAAGATCGGCAGGCGCACGGCCGGACCGATCGAGCCGATGCGCGAGCCGCCCTTGGTGAGCAGATCAAGGCCCAGCGACTGCTGGCCGAAATAGGCCGACAGGTCGACGTTCGGATAGAACTCGGCCTTGGCCTCTCTGATCGACTGGCTGGCGGCCTCGGCCCGCAGGCGGGCGGCGACGACGTCGGGGCGGCGACCGATCAGGTCGGCCGACAGATTGGCCGGCAGGCCGAAGGCCTTCAGTGTTCCGACCTTCGGGCGCTGCAGGGCGAGACCGCGATCGGGACCGGCGCCCAGCAGGGCGGCGATGCGGTTGCGGGTCAGGCCGACGGCTTCGTCGGCGGCGGCCAGCTGGGCGCGGGCCGAAGCCAGGCCCGCTTTGGACTGCTCAGCCGAGCCGCGGTTCTCAAGGCCGTTGGCGGCGCGGTCGGCGGTCAGCTGGGCCGTCTGCTCGCGGGTCTTGACCGCATCGGCGGCGGCGTCGCGATCGGCGAACAGCTGGGCCAGATCCGCATAGGCGGCCGCGACGCTGGTCGACAGCACCAGGCGCGCCTCGGCGGCGTCGGCCCTGGAGGCCTCGGCCTGCGAGGTCGCCGCGGCCAGGGCCGCGCGGTTCTTGCCGAAGAAGTCGAGCTCCCAGGCGAAGTCGAGCGTGGCGCGGCCGGTGTCGTTGTAGCCCTTGGGCACGAAGCCGGCCGGGATGCCGTTGTTGTAGCTCTGCTTGACCGAGGCGTAGGTCGCCCCGGCGCTGAGGCTGGGCAGGGTGGCCGAGCGGGCCTGACCGGCCAGGGCTTCGGCCTTGCGCACGCGGGCCTCGGCGGCGGCCAGGTCGGGCGAGCCGGCCAGGGCCTCGTCGACCAGGGCGTCGAGCTGGGCGTCGCCATAGGCGGTCCACCAGCGATCGGACGGCCAGTCGGCCGTCGGCGCGGCCAGGCTGGCTTGCGCGACGTAGGCGTCGGGCGCCTTGAGCGCCTGGGCCGGCGGCAGCTTGGGCACGGCGGCGCAGCCCGCCAGGGCCGTGGTCGCCAGGAGACCCGCGAGGGCCAGTTTAAGGGGGGAAGTCCGGGGGAGGGCGTTTGCCATCGGATTTGCTCGATATCAAACCGTACAGGACGGTCCAAATATAACTTGACGTGACGGCGTCAAGTTAAAAGTGTACGGTCCGGTCCAGAAAACGCCTGGGCCTGGTTAACGGGCTGATCGGAGACGGGAGGAGGGCGCGTGCGCGTCAAGACCGAGGAGAAGCGCAAGTGCATTCTGGAGGCGGCCAAGGCCGTGTTCCTGGAGCGCGGGTTCCTGGGGGCGAGCATGGCCGAGGTGTCGGCCCGCGCCGGCGGCTCCAAGCAGACGCTCTACAGCTACTTCGCCTCCAAGGACGATCTGTTCGTCGCCACCATGCTGGAGAAGGGCGCCCAGATCATCGATCCGGTGTTCGGCACCTTCGAGGCCGATGACGACCTTCGCGGCGCCCTGAACCGGTTTGGCCGCGCCTTCCTGTCGTTCGTGGCGAGCGAGGAGGTGCTGGCTTTCCGTCGAATGATCATCGCCGAGGGCGCGCGCTCCAATCTCGGCAAGTTGTTCTTCGAGAATGGACCCAAGCGGGGGTGGGCGCGAATGACGGCGCGCTTCGAGTACTTCATCGCCGACGGGCAGATGCGGCGCGTCGACCCCTGGCTGGCGGCCATGCATTTCCAGGCCCTGTGCGAGGCCGGGCCGTTCCTGCGCCTGCTGGAAGGGGTGTTGCCGAGCTTGTCAGCGGAAACGATCGACGAAGTGGTCGACGGGGCGGTCGACGTCTTCATGCGCGCCTATGGAACCGAGGCTGCCGGCGGCTGATCTCGACTGTTGCGCCACGAGCGATCCGGCGCAATCATTCCCTCAGGGGTTGACCTGTGGGGCGACAATGGCGCTGAGCGGACGGATCGCTGGACTGGCGGGCTTGATCGGCGCAGCCTTGCTGGCCGGCTGCGCGACGACGCCGGAGGCGCGCTTCGCCAGCCTGGGACCCCTGCGCACGGCGTTGAGCACCTCGCCCGAGACGCTGCGCGAGCGGGCGGACCGCAACGACGCCAACGCCCAGATGGCGCTGTCGCTGCTCTATCAGTACGGCCAGGGCGGCCTCGAGAAGGACCCCGTCCAGGCCATCCTGCTGCGCCAGCGCGCCACGGCCCAGCGGGGCTCGACGCCGATCACCACCTATATCGCCGGGATCAACGGCAAGCCCGGGCGAGTGTCGATGATCTTCGTGCCGCGCTACGACATCTCGCCGGGACAGGCCGCGTTCAACGCCGCCTGCGCGCGGGCGCTGGCCGAGGGAGATCGTTCGCCCAAAGGGCTTGAGCCCTGCGGCGGCGAACGGGGCTACGATCAGTTGGTCGCGGCCTGGCGGCGCTAGGCGCGAGTGAAGCGGTGTTTGTATCTCCTGCAATAGTAGCCTGGAAGCAGGAGCACCATTTGTCGGTCTGGCTGAGCAGCGGCGATTAGTAGCCGCGCTCCACTTTACGCTTCATGTCCTCGACAGCCTTGCGCCGCCCCTCGGCTACTCGCTCGACCGCATACTCGGCATCGTTCTTGGCCTGGTCGTCGACACAGTCCACCCACCGGCTGACGTCGGCGTGGTAGGCGTCCATGGCATACTTGTCGCCTCGGTACGGCGCTGTCGGCGCGTAGCATTTCGGCTTCCAGGTCAGATCGTAGATCATCGTTGAAAACTCGCCCTTAGGGCCGAGCAGCGACAGAGCAGCGGCATTTCCCGCGGCCATGAGGGCGGCGCCCGCCAATCCCGCAATCAGTAACCGCATCCCCATCCCCCAAAACTTCAACACAAGTCTGCCGAAGCTACAGTTTCGCGTCGAACACATTTTTGGTGTTCATAGGCGCCAAACCATACGCCTCACCCGCGTTGGCCGAGGGAAATGCTGGCAGGAACGGTTTGGGCAGGTGACCTCCGCCTGGCGTCGCTAGGCGCTCGCCGCGCCGGCGATCAGGTCCAGCGCCTCGGCTTCCGAAACCACCTCGGCGTACTTGGCCTGCAGGTCGAAGAGGTTGGCTTCCTGCACCCGCTCGTCGCGGTCGCCGGAGGCTTCGCGCACCACGAACGGGATGAAGCCGTGCTGCAGGGCGTCCAGCGCGCTGGCGCGCACGCAGCCACTCGTCGAGAAGCCGCCCATGATCACGGTGTCGACGCCCATGGCCCGCAGGGTCGAGGCCAGCGGCGTGCCGAAGAAGGCCGAGGCGTATTGCTTGGACAGCACGATCTCGCCCTCGATCGGGGTGATTTCCTTGGGAAAGGCGCCCAGCGGCGAGCCCTCCTGGAAGGCCTTCAGGGCCGGCACCTTGCGATAGAAGACGCCGCCGTCGCGGCCGCCGACGCCGGCCTGGTAGACGACGTTGGTCAGGATCACCGGAATGCCGGCCTTGCGCGCGGCTTGCAGCAGGCGCGCGTTGCTGGCCAGGGCGTCTTCCACGCCGGCATAGAGAGGCGAGTCCGGCAGCAGATAGGCGTCGACCACGTCGATGATCAGCAGGGCGGGGCTCTTGCCGAAGGCGAGGCGCCCGCCGAAGCCGGCGCGTTCATAATCAGAGTTCAGGTCTTCAGCCATCTCAAACTCCGCTCATCCCCGCGCAGGCGGGGATCCAAGCTGACTCTCAAGGTTCACTGTGAAGGACGACGAGGGCACGTCCAATCCCGCTTGGATCCCCGCCTGCGCGGGGATGCTCGGGGGATAGGGAAGCAATGGGGTGGTCTTAAACCACGCCTTGCTCGGCGAAGGCCTTCAGTTCGCTTTCGCTCACCCCCAGCTCGCCCCAGACCGCGTCGTTGTCCTGGCCCACCGCCTGGGAGGCGATGGCGCGGACGACGCCGGGGGTCTTGGAGAGCTTGGGCATGACGTTCTGCATCGGCAGTTCGCCCCAGCGCGGGTGGTCGAGCGTGACGATCGACTCCCGGGCCGCGAAGTGAGGGTCGGCCAGCATCTCGGGCGCGCGATAGATCTTACCGGCCGGCACGCCGGCCTCGATCATCTTGGCCTCGACCTCGTCGACCGTCAGGGTCTTGGTCCATTCCTCGATGAGGGCGTCCAGCGCCTTCATGTTGCGGCCGCGGTTGACGTGGTTGACGTAGTCAGGGTGCTGGGCGAGTTCGGGCTGGCCCATGGCCTTGCACAGGCGGCCGAACACCGTGTCCTGGTTGGCCGCGATCAGGTAGTCGCCGTCCTTGCAATGATAGACGTTCGACGGGGCGATGCCGGGCAGCACCGAGCCCGAGCGCTCGCGGATGTAGCCCATGACCTTGTAGTCGGGGACCAGGCTTTCCATGACCTGCAGCACCGCCTCGTAGAGCGAGCTGTCGACCACCTGGCCTTGGCCGGTGGCGTCGCGGTGGCGCAGGGCGGCCAGCGCGCCGAGGCAGCCGTAGGTGGCCGCCAGGGCGTCGCCGATCGAGATGCCCATGCGCGAGGGCGCGCGGTCGGGATCGCCGACGATGTGGCGCCAGCCGCCCATGGCCTCGCCGATGCCGCCGAAGCCGGCGCGGTCGGCATAGGGACCGGTCTGGCCGTAGCCCGACACCCGCACGATGATTAGGCCCGGGTTCTCGGCGTGCAGCACCTCGGGCGACAGCCCCCAGCCCTCCAGCGTGCCGGGCCGGAAGTTTTCAATGAGAATGTCGGCGGTGGCGATCAGCTTGCGGGCCAGGGCCTGGCCTTCCGGCACGCGCAGATTGGCCGAGACCGTGCGCTTGTTGCGGGCCACGACCTCCCACCACAGCGGATAGTCGCCGCGACCCCAGTCACGCATCGGGTCGCCCTTGCCGGGCGGCTCGATCTTGATCACGTCGGCGCCCATGTCGCCCAGCAGCTGGCCGCAGAATGGACCAGCGATCAGCTGGCCCATCTCGACGACGCGCAGGCCCTTCAGGGGACCCGTGTTTTCAACCGTCATGATGCGCCTTACTCCGCCGCCAGGGCCAGCGGGGCGTTGCGCCAGACCGGCGGACGCGGGGCGGGCAGGCCCGTCTCGGCCAGGCAGTTGGCGCGCAAGGTCTCGAGCGACGGGCCGCGGTCGAACACTTCCAGCGGGCCGCGCTCGGACTGGATCTCGGCGCGCAGGGTCTCGGTGGCCGTCGCATCGACCTTGCCGGCGGCGTCCAGCACGACGCCGAAGCGCTTGGCGCCCTCGACGCTGACCAGGCCGCGCGAGACTTCCAGTTCGACCAGCTCAACCTCGCGTTCCAGCGGGTCGCCCCAGCCGCCGCCGCCCCAGGTGACGAAGTGCAGCAGGTCGCCTTTATCGACCTGGATGCCGTCGCACTTGGAGGGCAGGGCGATGCTCTCGCCGCTGGCCTTGTCCAGGCGCTTCCACGAGCGGGCGCCGGGGGCGCCGCCGTTGACGCCCCACGGCGGCACGAACCAGCGGTCGTCGTGGATGGCGATCGTGCCGGCTTCCGTGAACCTGTAGGTCATGTGGATGCCGTTGCCGCCCCGGAAGCGCCCGGCGCCGCCGCTGTCGGCCACGCTCTCGTAGCGCTCGATGACCATCGGGAAGTAGCGCTCAAGGAACTCGTTCGGCACGTTGGTGAAGCCCGGCCACAGCGAGTGACCGTCGGCGCCGTCGCCGAACGGGCGGCCCGGAATGCCGCCGAAGCCGATCTGGAACAGCTGGAACCACTCGCCCTTGCCGTCGAAGCCCGAGAACATCAGGTGCGGCGAGCTCGAGAAGCCGGCGGCGCACAGGAATTCCGGGGTCTTCTGGCCCAGCAGCGCGCCCAGGACGTCGAAGATGCGGCCGAGAGCGTGGGTGCGGCAGGACAGGGCGGCCGGGAACTTCGGCTTCAGCAGGCTGCCTTCCGGGATCCGCACGTCGACGAGATCGTAGAAGCCGTCGTTGAACAGGATCTGCGGGTCGAAGACCATGATCATGTAGATGCCGAAGAACATCTTGAACATGTTCTCGTTCAGCAGGAAGTTGATCGAGCTGTCCGACTGCGGGTCGGTGCCGTCGAAGTCGAGAACGACCTTCGAGCCCTCGCGCCACATGGTGCACTTGATCTTGAACGGGCCGGCGCCCTTGCCGTCGTCGCAGATATAGTCCTCGAACGACACCGGGGCTTCACCGATCGCGGTCGAGATCAGGTGGGCCATGGCGCGGTGGTTGCGGGCCAGGAGCTCGTCCAGGGCGCTGGCGAAGACGTCGTCGCCGAAGCGCTCGCAGATCTCGACCACCCGACGGCCGGCCACGCGGCACGAGGCGACGATGGCGTGCAGGTCGGCCTTGAACCATTCGGGCATGCGCGACTGGTGGGCGGCGATGCGCACGATGTCGCTCTGCAGTTCGCCCTTGCGGTACAGCTTCACCGGCGGCAGGCGGAAGCCTTCCTCGAAGATCGAGGCCGCGTCGGTGGGCAGGGAGCCCGGCACCTTGCCGCCGACGTCGGTCATGTGGCCGAACATCGCCGACCAGGCCACCAGGCGCCCGTCGCGGAAGATCGGGGCGATGCACAGCTGGTCGGACGCGTGGCTGATCGCGCCTTCGACCGAATAGGGGTCGTTGACGAGGATGATGTCGCCTTCCTCGATCTCGCCGTCATAGCCCTTGAGGAAGCCGTCGATGAACGAGCCGAACTGGCCCACCACCATGCGGCCGTCGCGGTCGGCGATCAGCGGGAAGGCGTCGCCTTGCTCGCGGATGCCGGGCGACAGCGCGGTGCGGAACAGGGTGGCGTCCATCTCGACGCGAGCGTTACGCAGGGCGTTCTCGATGATGTCGAGCGTCACCGGATCGACGGCGACCTTGCCGAAGGGCGTGGAATTGGTTTCCAGGATGCGCGCGGGCATTCGTTAGCCCTCCTTGGTCGGGTTGATCAGGATGACGCCGTAGGCGTCGACGAGCGCCTCGCAGTCGGGCAGCACCAGGGTGGTCGAATCCATCTCGGTGATGATCGCCGGACCGGGGACGCGGTCGCCGGCGCGGAGCTTGGAGCGGTCGTAGATGGCGGCCGGCTTCATGCCGCCGTCGGCCCAGACCTCGTGGTCGCGGATCTTGGCGCGCGAGGGATCGCCGTCGCCCTTCTCGATCTCCAGCGACGGGATTTCCTGCACCTTGCCCATGGCGACGGCGCGCAGGTTCACCAGCTCGTGCTCGGCGTCCATGTTGAAGGTGAAGAGGCGGCGGTGCTCTTCGTCGAAGGCGGCGGCCAGGCGTTGCAGCCCGCCGTCCTTCAGGCTGTCGAGCGTCACGTGCATGGGCACTTCGAAGGCCTGGCCGTGATAGCGGACGTCGATCTCGAAGCGGGTCTCGATCTCGGCGTCGGTGACGCCGTCGGCCTTCAGGGTATCGCGGATCTGGGCGTCCATCTCGCCGAACAGGCCGAGAACTTCGGCCTCGGTCGCGGCCGACAGGCGCTTGGAGTACGAGCGGGCGGTCTCGGTGCGCATGCGGGTGGTGGCGTCGCCCAGGGCGCAGAGCACGCCAGGTGAGACCGGCGACACGGCCGGCCACGAGCCCATCAGCTTGGCCACGGCGTTGACGTGCAGCGGACCGGCGCCGCCGAAGCCCATCAGGGCGAAGTCGCGCGGGTCGTAGCCCTGCTGCACCGAGATCATGCGCAGCGCGCCGAACATGTTCTCGTTGACGATGTCGATGATGCCGCGGGCGGCTTCATAGAGGTCGATGCCCAGGGCGTCGGCGATGGTCTGGACCGCCGTGCGGGCCGCCTCGCGATCCAGCTTGAAGGCGCCGCCCAGCAGGTCTTCGGGCAGGTAGCCGAGCACGACGTTGGCGTCGGTGACGGTGGGGGCGGTGCCGCCCTTGCCGTAGGCGGCCGGGCCCGGCGCGGCGCCGGCCGACTCGGGGCCCACGCGCAGGGCGCGGGTCAGTTCCGGCACCTTGGCGATCGAGCCGCCGCCGGCGCCGACCGTCTTCACGTCCAGCGACGAGGCGCGGACCGTCAGGTGGCCGACGTCGGTGGTGCGCACCCGGCGCGGCTCGCCGTTCTCGATCAAGGCGACGTCGGTGGAGGTGCCGCCGACGTCGAGGGTGAGGATGTTCTTGAGGCCCGAATTGCGGGCCACCCACAGGGCGCCGGTGACGCCGCCGGCGGGGCCGGACATCAGCAGGCTGACGGGATGCTCTTCCGACTTCTCCGACGACATCAGGCCGCCGTCCGAGCGCAGCAGGGCGATGCGGCCCTGCATGTCCAGGCCCCGCAGCTTGTCGCGCAGGTTCTTGACGTACTTGCTGACGACCGGGCGGACCGAGGCGTTGGCGACGGTGGTCAGGGTGCGCTCGTATTCCTGCATCTCGGGCAGGACCTCGTGCGACAGCGAGACCAGCACGCCCGGCAGGATCTCGGCGGCCAGCTCGGCCACGCGGCGCTCGTGCGAGCCGTTCAGGTAGGCGTTCATCAGGGCGATGGTCACCGCCTCGATGCCCTGGTCCTTCAGCCTGGTCAGCTGGGCGCGGACATCGACCTCGTCGAGCGGGCGGATCTCCTTGCCGACCGCGTCGATGCGGCCCTTGATCTCGACGGTGTCTTCCAGCTTGGCCAGCGGCTCGGGCTTGGGCCAGATGATCCAGGCGGCCAGGCCGCCGGGCACCAGCGAGCGGGCGATCTGCATCACCTGGTGGTAGCCCTCGGTGGTGACGAGGCCGACGCGGGCGCCCTTGCCTTCGAGCACAGCGTTGGTGGCGACAGTGGTGCCGTGCAGGAAGACGTCGACGTCCGACGGCTTGACCCCGGCCTTCTCGCAGACGGCGTTCACGCCGGTCATCACGCCGACCGAGCTGTCATGCGGGGTCGACGGCGTCTTGTGCCGCCAGAAATCGCCCGTCGCCTCGTTCAGCAACAGCAGGTCGGTGAAGGTCCCGCCTACGTCCACGCCCAATCGGTAAGCCATCGTCAGCCTCTATTGCTGGCGCGCCAACTCCCCCCAGGGCGACTCCCCCCAAGTGCGACGGCGCGACGCCTATGGGGCGACATTCCCCCGATCGGGCCGCGCGCGCCGGATCGGGGGAGGGGTTTCACCGCTGTGCGGGCGCCGTCAGAACTTCACGGCGAGCTCGACGCCGAAGGTTGCGCCGGCGGCGGGCGAGGCGAAGTTGCCCCCGAACTCCGGCGCCGGGATCACCTCGGTCAGGTACTTTTCATCGAGCACGTTCTTGCCGAAAGCCGTGACGCTCCAGGTATCCGCTTCCAGGCCCGCGCGCAGGTCCAGCGTGGTGTAGGCGTCGCGACGGCTCTTGGCGTAGTTGGCCCGACCCAGGGCGCCATAGCTCAACTCGAACACCGTGGGCGCGTCCTGGTCCTGCACGACGTGGAACCAGGTCGGTCCGGTGCCGCGCACGTCGGCCCGCAGCCGCAGGGCGAGGTTGTCGGGCAGCGGGTGGAGGTAGTCGGCCGCCAGGTTCCACGTGTAGCGCGGCGTGTAGGGCGACTCGTTGCCGATGGTGTCGGGCCGCACGCTGTTCTTGCGGATCTCGCTGTCGGTGTAGGCGCCCGAGGCCTCCAGCGTCAGGCGCGAGCTTGCCTTGTAGCGCAGGCCCAGCTCCGCGCCCTTGATCCGCACCTCGTCGATATTGGACACCACGCGCAGCAGGCCGAACGGGCCGACGAAGAACTCGAAGAACTGCATGTCGTCGACGTCGGTGTGATAGGCGGCCGCGTCGAGGGTCAGCCGGCCGTCCAGCATCCGGCCCTTGGCCCCGATCTCGAAGCTGCTGGAGACCTCCTTGTCGAAGTCGTCGCGGATGCTCACCGGCTTGTAGCCGGCGGCCGTGCGCACCGGATTGACGAACAGGTTCACGGTGGCGGCGCTGCCCTGGCTGTTGAAGCCGCCCGACTTGAAGCCCACGCCCCAGTCGCCATAGAGCGTCCAGTCGTCGCTGGCCTTCCAGCGCAGGGCGATCTTGGGCTGGACCTGATCGTAGGTCTTTTTCTGGTCCTTGATGCCGCCCGGATTGATCGTGGTGTCCAGGCCCGGGTTCAGCGCCGCGCCGCCGGTGTAGGGCGGGCCGTTGAAGTCGATGTACTTGGTGCGCGCGGTCGTCGGCACCAGGTTGTGGACCTTGCGCTCCTCGCGGTCGTAGCGCAGGGCCAGCGAGCCTTCGAGGCCGGGCGTGATGTCATAGGCCAGCTGGCCGAACACGGCGGCGACGTCGCTGCGGAAGTCGTCCCAATAGAGCTGCTCGGTCGAGTAGGCGGAGGAGGCGGGCACGTAGAGCGCGCGCGGCACCTCGCCGCCGCCGTCCAGGCCCGTGGCCACGCCCACCTCGCGGTCGATGCGCAGGGCGTAGGCGCCGACCATCCAGCGCAGCGGCTGGTCCGAGCGCGAGGTCAGGCGCAGTTCGCCCGAGACGTCGCTCTGGTCGCGCTTCTGGTACTGGTAGCCGTCGCAGGCGGTCGGCGTGTACGGGCCGAAGAACGAGCCCCCCGCCGTCGGCGCCAGGTACTGCGGCGCGGGCAGGGTGATTCCCTTGGCGTTCAGGTTGGCGATCGACGCGGCGCAGGCGGCGCTGGCGTTGAAGAAGCCGAACGAGGCCGAGGTGCCGTCGGCGACCAGGTCGTTGTCGATGTCGGAATAGAGGGTCCATGCCGTCAGGGTGGCGAAGCCCAGGTCCCGCTCCAGCTTGGCCGAGACCTCCAGCGCCTGCTGCTCGTTGGTGTGCGGCACATTGTTCTGGAAGGCGAAGCGGTGGTCGTTGACGTCCTCGTAGTAGGAGGGCGTGGCCAGCACCGAGGCGAAGGCGGGCAGGGCGAAGACGGCGTTGTAGGCGATCGAGCCGGCGGTCAGCTCGCCATAGCGGGCCTTGATGTCGAGCTTGGTCGCCTCGTCCATACGGGCCACGAGGCGGCCGTTGAAGTTGTAGCCCTCGAAGCGGTCGACCGCGCCGCCGCCGAAGTCGCTGCCCCAGAAGCCGTCGGTCTTGCGGAAGTCGGCCGACAGGCTGCCAGAGATCCGCTTGCTCAAGGGACCGGCCACGCGGATGTCGCCGGAAAAGCTGTCGCGGTTGCCGACGCTGATCTTGCCCGCGCCGTCGAAGGCTTCGCCCGGCTCCACGGTCGAGACGATGATCGCGCCGGCGGCGGCGTTGCGGCCGTAGACCGCGCCCTGCGGGCCCTTCACCACCTCGATCTGGCGCAGGTCGGAGAACTCGCGGTTGAAGGCCGCCGGATTGGCCATCTGCACGCCGTCGACGACGAAGGCGAACGAGGCCTGAGCGTCGCGGGCGCCGTTGACGCCGCGGATGTTGACCTGGGCGTCGCCCTGTTCGGCGGCCTGCACCAGGCTGACGCCGGGCGTCAGGGCCACGAAGTCGGCGGCGCGGGCGACGCCGGCGGCTTCCAGTGTCGACTGGCTCAAGGCCGAGACGGCGGCGGGCACGTCGCGCAGGTTCTCGGCCCGCTGGCGGGCGGTGACCATCACCTCGTCGACCGCGGTGGGCGCCTCTTGCGCGGACGCGGCGGTCGTCCAGGCACCAGACCAGATCAAGGCCAATAGCGAAGCGCCCATCAGGGCGGCGGTTTTCTCAGGTTTCATCGATCAGGCTCCCCTCCAGTGATCGGGGAGAGCTTGCGCCGCATACCGATGTTCGCCGCGCGGTCGCGCGCGCTCCCCGCCTGTCGGGCGCCGGGGGCGGGGCGCTGGCTTCGCGGGCGCCGCCACGCATCCTCGCGCGCCATGCCTGCCCGCCTTGCGGGCGTCCGCCAGGAGACCGCGCCATGACCGCCAGCATCGAGATCGTCGAGGTGTCGCCCCGCGACGGCCTGCAGAACGAAAAGACGATGGTCTCGGCCAGCGACAAGGCGGCCCTGGTGCTGAAGGCCGTCGAGGCCGGCGCCCGGCGCGTCGAGGCGGTCAGCTTCGTCAATCCGCGCGCCGTGCCGCAGATGGCCGACGCCGACGAGGTGATGGCTCGCCTGCGCGGCCAGCAGGACCTGCGTGCGCGCGGCGTGTCGCTGATCGGCCTGGTGCTCAATCGCCGGGGCCTGGACCGCGCCATCGCCGCCGATGTCGACGAGGTCAATTTCGTGGTCGTGGCCAGCGAGACCTTCAACGCTCGCAACCAGGGCGTCCCGATCAGCGAGACCCTGCGCCAGATTGCCGAGGCGCCGCAGGTTGCGCGCCAGGCTGGTCTCAAGCTGGGCGTCACGATCGCCGCGGCCTTCGGCTGTCCGTTCGAGGGCGAGGTGGCGGTCGATCATGTCGCTCGGATCGCCGCCGAGCTGGCCGATTACGGGGTCGCCGAGATCACCCTGGCCGACACCATCGGCGTGGGCGACCCGCTGGCGGTCGAGACCCGCTTCACCGCCGTGCGCGCCGTCGCGCCGGAGGCGGTGCTGCGCGCCCACTTCCACAACACCCGCAATACCGGCCTGGCCAACGCCTTCGCCGCCTGGCGCTCGGGCGTGGCCAGTCTCGACGCCTCGATCGGCGGCATCGGCGGCTGTCCCTTCGCCCCGGCCGCGACCGGCAACGTGCCGACCGAGGACCTGGCCTACATGTTCGCGCGGATGGGCGTGGGCACGGGGCTGGATCTGGCCTCGCTGATCGACACGGCCGGCTGGCTCAAGGGCGTGCTGGGCGCGCCGGCGCTGCCGGGCATGGTCTCGAAGGCGGGTGGGTTTCCGCAGCCCTGATCCTCCCCCTGAAGGGGGAGGTGGCCCGGAGG
>CBINOL010000014.1:0-61469 GCA_966252285.1 uncultured Caulobacter sp. | reverse complement strand
TGCCCTGCATGGGCGACGACCCTACAAGGGCGCGCGGGCGAACCCGTGCAGCCCTGGGCGGCCGTCTGGCCGGGCCAGCACTGGGCGCCGGCGAACTGGGTGATCTCGGCGTCCAGATAGGCGACCGAGCCCGACAGGGTCAGGCCGTCGACCAGGCGGGCCGTGCTTTCCAGCTCGATCCCGCGCGTGCGGATCGCGCCCACATTGGTCAGGCGGAAGTTCTGGGTGCCGTCGGGCAGCAGTTCGGCGCCCTGGGCCTGGAAGTCCTCGTACTCGGTGTTGAACAGCGTGGCGTTCAGGGTCACGCGGCGATCCAGGAACCGCGAGCGCACGCCCACCTGGATGTCTTCCGAGCTCTCCGGGCGCACGGGGCCAAGGTCGGCGCGGGCCTGGTTGAAGCCGGTGGTCAGGTCGTAGCTCTGGCCCTTGTGGCCGGTGGCGAAGGTGGCGAACACCATCACGTCGTCGGCCAGCTTGTGCTGCACGCCCACCCGGTAGGTGGCGTAGTCGTCGCTGGAGCCGTCGGCCCAGGCCGCGGCGGGACCGGCGCGCAGGTCGCGGAAGGTGTAGCCGATCTTCTCACGGCCCAGGCGCAGGCCGCCGATCAGGGTCGTGCCCTCGATCACGTCATATTCCAGCTGGCCGAACACCGAGTTCTCGTTCGAGCCCGAGGTGGCGTCCCAGTTGGCCTGCGAGAAGGCCGGCCCACGGAAGAAGTAGCGGCGATAGTTCACGTCGGCGTGGAAGGCCCCCAGGGTGTAGCGCAGGCGGTTCGAGGCGTCCGAGACCAAGCGGATCTCCTGGCTGAACTGGTCGGCCGAGAACAGGCCCTTGGCGTAGTTGTTGACGCTCAGCGCCGTCTCGTCCTGGTCGAAGGCGTCCAGCATCTTGTAGCGGTCGTTGGCGGTGACCGAGATCAGGGTCGCGAAACCCAGGTCGTAGGTCAGCTTCAGCGACTGGGCGAAGTCCTCGTAGTCCGAGCCGGTGGTGACGTTGTTGACCACCGAGCTGTTGTTGGGGCCCACGGTCACGCCCGGCGCGAACACCGCCGGCGTCCAGGCGGCGTTGCCGCGCAGGCGGGCGTCCGGCGACAGGGCGATGAACGGCCGGCCCGCCGTGGTGTCGCCCTTCAGGTAGTCGACCGCCAGGGTGGCGCTGAACTTGTCGGTCGGGTCCCAGACCAGCTTGTTGCGGGTGGCGAAGGTCTCGCGGCCGTTGACCTTCTCGCCGTTGTAGAGGTTGTCGATA
The DNA here is from genome assembly GCA_966252285.1 of uncultured Caulobacter sp. Lineage (GTDB taxonomy): Bacteria > Pseudomonadota > Alphaproteobacteria > Caulobacterales > Caulobacteraceae > Caulobacter. Next base: position 60,221 of record CBINOL010000014.1, on the reverse strand, counting down.
TTGCCCTCGAAGCTGGTGTAGCTGTTCGACGAGCGGAACCGCAGGGTGTCGGTGATCGGGCCCGAGATCATCGCGCCCAGGCCGACTTCGTCGTCGGTGGTGGCCAGGGCGCTGACCTTGCCGGTCAGTTCGCGGGTCGGGCCCGGCGTGACGATGTTGATCAGGCCGGCCGAGGCCGACTTGCCGTAGAGCGTGCTCTGCGGGCCGCGCAGCACCTCGATCCGCTCGACGTCGGCCAGGTCGGCGAAGGCCCGGGCCTGGAAGGCGATCGGCACGTCGTCGACCACCACGGCGACGCTGGGCTCGACCCCCACCCCGAAGGCGAAGGTGCCCACGCCGCGGATCGACACCGAGGCGTTCACGGGGTTGTCGGCCGGGCGCACGATCAGCGACGGGGCCACCTTGGTCAGGTCGGTGAACTCACGCACGGCGGCGGCTTCCAGCTGGTCGCCGCCGATCACCTGCACGGCCATCGGCACGTCCTGGACGTTCTGCGAGCGCTTCTGGGCGGTGACGACGATCTCACCCACGACCGCGTCGTCGACCGTCTCCTGGGCGTGGGCCAGGCCTGCGAAGGCGGCCAGGGCGACCCCCGCCGAGATCCCGCCGAGCGCCGTCGTGTTGAAAAACCGCCGCATACCTGACTCCCACATTTTGAAGGGTTCTTCGACCCGATGGGAGTGCACATAACGATTGGTCAGGCCGATTACAATAGCGGCCTGACCATGCGCCCTGGCCAAACTTGACCAAACCCTCTAGGAAGGTCGCAAGTACGCTTTAGGGAGAAAGCCGCCCATGACGCCCAGCCGTCGCCAGCTCCTGGCCGGAGCCGCCCTGACCGCCAGCGCCGCGCTCGCCGTGCAGGCTCATGCACAGGAAAAAGCCGCCTCCCAGCCCCTGGCCGCCGGTGACGAGCCGCTGCTGCTGTTCGCCCAGCACGACCGTCCGCGCACCACGCTCGACGGCCTGTGGGCCTACATCCTCGACCAGAACGACTCCGCCTTCCGCAAGCCCAACGCCCGCCGCGCCTTCTGGCTGGACGAGCCGCAGAAGCCCGGCGGTCCGGTCGTCGAGTACGACTGGAGCATCTCGCCGCGCATGGAGATCCCCGGCGACTGGAACACCCGCGATCCGTCGCTGGAGTGGTACGACGGCCCCATCTATTTCCATCGCTGCTTCCAGGCCCCCGCCGATACGGGCGGCCGCCGTTTCCTGAGCTTCGAGGCGGTGAACTACGACGCCGTCGTCTGGCTGAACGGCCAGGAGATCGGCCGCCACGAGGGCGGCTTCACGCCCTTCGTCTTCGAGGTCACCGGCAAGCTGAAGCCCGGCGAGAACGTCGTGGTGCTGCGCGTCGACGACCGGGTCGGCCCCGAGACCCTGCCCTCGCTCGACTTCGACTGGAAGAACTACGGCGGCGTCACCCGCTCGGTCTGGCTGGTCGAGACGCCGGCGACCTTCCTGCGCGACGCCTTCCTGCGCCTTGAAACCGGACAGATCGTCGCCGACCTGCGCGCCGACGGCCCGGCCGCCGCCGGTCTCGAGGTCTCGATCGTCATCGCGGGCCTGAACCTGACGCTGACCGGCAAGACCGGCCCCGACGGCCGCGCCCGCCTCTCGGCCAAGCCGCCGCGCGGCCTGAAGCTGTGGTCGCCCGAAAGCCCCACGCTCTACGACGTGACCTTCAAGGCCGGCGAGGACGTGCGCCGCGACCGCGTCGGCTTCCGCACGCTCGAAGCCCGCGGCCGCCAGATCCTGGTCAACGGCAAGCCGCGCTTCATCCGCGGCATCGCCCTGCACGAGGAGCCCCTGGGCGCCCAGGGCGGCCGGGTCATGACCCCGCCCGAGGCCCGCGCCCTCTTGGAAGAGGCCAAGGCCCTGGGCTGCGACATGGTCCGCCTGGCGCATTATCCGCATACGGAAAGCACCGTGCGCCTGTGCGACGAGCTGGGCCTCTTGGTCTGGTCGGAGATCCCCGTCTACTGGGACGACGTCGCCTATGAGAGCCCCAAGACCCTGGCGCTGGCCCGCGCGATGGCCGCCGAGATGGTGGTGCGCGACCGCAACCGCGCCAGCGTCGCCTTCTGGTCCGTGGCCAACGAGACGCCGACGCACCAGGCCCGCACGACCTTCCTGCGCCACGTGGTGGCCGACATCCGTCGCCTTGACCCCACTCGCCTGCTGACGGCGGCCCTGAACAAGAACATCGACGTCGGCGGGGCCAAGGCCGGCCAGAACCAGTTCGTGGTCGACGACCCGCTGGCGCCCGACCTCGATGTGGTCGCCATCAACCAGTACGAGGGCTGGTACGGCCCGCGCACGCCCGACCAGGCCAAGACCGTCCGCTTCTCCAACCCGCACGACAAGCCGATGATGATGAGCGAGTTCGGCGCCGACGCCCTCTATGGCGAACGCGGCCCGAAAGAGAACCGCTGGACCGAGGAGTACCAGGCCTGGGTGTTCGAGGAGACCCTGGCCCTGCTTGAGCGTGACGGCTTCGTCGGCGTCAGCCCCTGGGTGCTGAAGGACTTCCGCTCGCCGCGCCGCTGGCACGCCCGCTACCAGGACTACTGGAACCGCAAGGGCCTGGTCAGCAACGAGGGCCACCGCAAGCTCGCCTTCGAGACCCTGCGCCGCTACTACGCGGGCAAGGCCTCGTGAGGGCCGCGCCCCTCCTCGTCCTGGCCCTGCTGGCGCCCGGCGCGGCCCTGGCTCAGGGCTTCGAGGTCGCCGTCACGGTCGACGACCTGCCCGTCCACGGCGCCCTGCCGCCGGGCATGACCCGCCTGTCGATCGCCCGCTCGCACATCGAGACCTTCAAGGCCCACGGCGTGAAGGAGGCCTTCGGCTTCGTCAATTCGGCCAAGGCGACCGACCCCGAAACCAACGCCGTGCTCGACGCCTGGCGGGCGGCCGGCCATCCGCTCGGCAACCACACCGCCAGCCACCTCAACCTCGAAAAGGCCGAGACGCTGCAGGCCTGGATCGCCGACCTCGAGGCCGGCGAGCCGGCGGTGGCCCAGCGCATGCAGGGCCAGGATTGGCGGTATCTGAGGTTTCCCAACCTGACGGCCGGCACGCGCCCCGACCGCCACCAGGGCGCGGCCGCCTACCTGACCGCCCACGGCTACAAGGTCGCCCACGTCACCTTCTCGTTCAGCGACTGGAGCTATAGCGACGCCTACGCCCGCTGCTTGACCAAGGGCGACCAGGCCGCCATCGACGTGATGGAAGACCAGTACCTGCGCGGCGTCGACGAGGAACTCGCGAACATGCGGGCCGTCTCGCAGGCGGTCTATGGCCGGATGATCCCGCAGGTGCTGCTCACCCACATCGGCGGCTGGTCGGCGCACATGCTGCCTAAGGTCATGGACCGCCTCGATGCGGCCGGCGCCCGCTACGTCACGCTGGAGGAGGCGCAGAGGGATCCGGCCTATGCGCAGGCGCAGGCGCTGCCGGGCGGCGGCGGGATCATGGAACGCACGGCCAAGGCCCGGAAGATCGACCTGCCGGGCATCGTCGCGCCTCGCGAGCGGGTCGACCCCAAGGCCCTCTGCCGCTGAGGCTACCGGCTCGGTGGTGCAGTCTTCGCAGGGGGCGGGACCTCCACGTCCTTCGGCAGCGGATCGGCGACCCAAGCGTGTCGATCCACCGCGACGTAGCGCACGTTCCAGCGCCAGCCGCCGCGCACCGGCCGCGCCTCTCCAACGATCGTGACCCGCCAGAGCGTTCCCGACCAAGCCGTTCGCTCCGCGGGCAAGGAGAGGCGAACGCAGCTTTCCCCGGGACGCAGCACCGTCCGCGACAGTTCGCAGTTGGCCTCTGCGGAAAGCGACGATGGGGCACGCGCCGTCAAGGACCGAAGCAGCGAAACGCAGGACGGCTCTTCACAATCGAGCTGGAACCGGGCCGGACCGGCCCGGTCACCCTTGCCGACCGCTTGCATCGCCGCTCGCGCCTTGGCCTGCATCTCGATGGCTTGCACCTCGATCGCAGGGGCTTTGCTCGCCAGGGAACTTGCGATCAGGGCGAAGATCATCGTGGCTTCCAGCTACTCGGCGACAGTCAGGCGCAGCGTCGTCCAAGCCTAGGCGCACGCCAGCGGCGCCTCCGCGCGCCCCGAAACTATCCGTCGATGGACCAGCGATGGAAGCCGCCAGCGCACAAAAAAAGGCCGACCCGTCGTCGTGGTCGGCCGGAGGGGAACTATGAAGGTTGTGGTCGGCTCGCAGACGCCGAACACCCTTTCCTTCTATCGGACGACAACCGCCCGCGCAACAGCGGCCTGACCAATTTTCGCAACTTTCGCGCTAATAGCGCTGTCATTGCAAAATGGAGAATTCCATATTCCACAACGACTTTTCATTTATACGACCAACCACCTCCCCTTGACCTCGTATCGACGTTAGGGTGCCGTCCACCACCCTGGTCAGACCAATACCGAAGCGTTGGGAGGCGCTCAGGACCATGGCTCATCGAACCATCGCGCCCTTGAGGAACCTGCTGCTCGGCGCCGCCTTGGTCGCCCTCGCCGGCGCGGCCCAGGCCGCCGAGATCCGCGAGGTGCGCCTCGACGGCGCGGCCGGCGGCAAGCGCTTCGACGGGATCGGCGTGGTCGAGGGCGGCGGCGCCACGGGCGTGCTGCTGAAGGACTATCCCGAGCCGCAGCGAAGCCAGATCCTCGACCTGCTGTTCAAGCCGAAGTTCGGCGCCTCGGTCAGCGCCCTCTATGTCGAGATCCCGGGCGACGGCAATTCCACCCAAGGCGCGATCCCCAGCCACAGCCACGCCCGCGGCGACCTCAACTACAAGCGCGGCTACATGTGGTGGGAGATGGTCGAGGCCAGGAAGCGCAATCCGCGCCTCTCCCTCGACGGCGCGGCCTGGAGCGCGCCCGGCTGGATCGGATCGGCCGGCAAGGTCTACGACCAGAGCACCGGCAAGGACTACCGCCTCGACCAGCCGTTCTATTCGCAGGACATGGAGGCCTACTACGTCGACTGGCTGAAGGGCCTTCGCGACGTGCACGGCCTGACGCTCGACGCCATCGGCCCGCGCAACGAGAAAGGCGCCAGCTACGACTTCGCCAAGAGCTTCCGCCGCACCCTGAACGACGCCGGCTTTTCCTCGGTCAGGCTGCACGGCTTCGACAACTGGCCCGATCCGTGGAAGTTCAGGTTCGTCGACGACATGGCCACCGACGCCGAGCTGCGTGACGCCATCGACATCGTCAGCGCCCACAACAACGCGCCCAAGTCCGTAGTCCCGGCCGAAATCCAGGCCAAGGTCGCCGCCCTGGGCAAGCCGATGTGGAACACCGAGCAGCACGTCTACGAGCCCGGCTACGAGGCGCTGATCGGCCTCGTCGAGGCCTTCAACGACAACTACGTGCGCAGCGGCTTCACCAAGGTCGTCAACTGGTACGGCGTCGCCGGGGTTTACGAGACCCAGCCCTATTCCGGCGAGAAGGAAGCGGCCGTCCGCGCCAGCTGGCCCTGGAGCGGCCACTACGCGATCAACCCCGCCCTCTGGGGCTATGCGCACTACGGCCAGTTCGCCCAGGTCGGCTGGACCTATCTGGCCGGTGCCAGCGGCGAACTGGCTGGCGGCGGCTCGTTCGTCACCCTGAAATCGCCGGGCGCCGACTACAGCGTCATCATCGAGACCCGCGGCGCGACCGAACCCCAGGTCGTGCGCCTGTCGGTCGGCGGCGGCCTGTCGACCAGGCCCCTCGCCGTCTGGCGCAGCACGCCGACCGAGCACTTCGCCCGCCAGCCGGACCTCGACCCGCGGGACGGCGCGCTCGAACTGACGCTGGCGCCGAACGCGGTCTATTCCCTGACCACCACGCGCGGCCAGGCCAAGGGCGGCTTCGCGACCGTGCCGGAGAAGCGCGCTTTCCCCTTCCCCTACACGGAAACCTTCGAGGGCTATGGTCGACCAGAGACCCGGGGCTGGCAGCCGCGCTACCTGGCCGACATCTCCGGCGCCTTCGAACTGGCCGACTGTGAGGGGCGCAAGGGAACCTGCCTGCGTCAGGCCGCGCCGGTCCCGCCGCTGTCCTGGGCGCCGGACTGGAAGCCCTACACCATTGTCGGCGACGCGGCCTGGCGCGACTACGCCGTCGCCGTCGACGTCAGGATGGGCGACGGCGAGCACGCGGCGGTCATGGGCCGCATCGCCCAGGTGGGAACGGGCTACGGCGTGATCCCCAAGGGCTATTACTTCGAGCTTGCCGCCGACGGGCAAGCGCGGCTGGTGGTCGTGCGCGGCAAGATCGACAAGAAGAAGCTGGTCGGCGACGCCGAGCAGCAGGCCCTGATCAAGGCCGGCAAGGACGTCGGCGAAGGCGGCGAGAAGCTGCTGGCCCAGACCCGCCTGCCGGACGTTTCGCCGGGCCGGTGGCGACGGCTCGAACTGCGGTTCGAGGGCCAGACGATCACCGGTCTCGTCGACGGCAAGCCCGTCCTGACCGCGACCGACGCCCTCTATCCCGCCGGCATGGCCGGCTTGATGGCCGGCCCCAACGGCAAGGCGCTGAGCATGCCCTTTTTCGACGACCTGAAGATCACCGGCGACCACCCCGCCTCCCCGACGCCGCCGCTGGCCGCGCCGATCTACGCGGCGGGGCGGTGAGGACCCCGAGGCGGCGCAAAGGGCCGGAAGGGGCCAGCCGACAGGGCTACAACCGCCCTCCACTCCGTAAAATCCCCGCGAAAGCGGGGACCCAGGCTTTTTCTGAAACGCGTGACGCTCGACGATAAAACACCTGGGTCCCCGCTTTCGCGGGGATTGGGCGGATTTGGGGGCTGACGGGGATAGAGCCCGCTGGATCCCCTGTGTTCAGCGAAAAGACCTGAACCAATCCAGAGACTTGCAACTTTCTCAGTCTCCCCAATCAGACGCGCTGAAACCTCCCGCATAATCATTGGGTCCCGTCGCAGGGAGAGGGCGCAAGGATCCGGCCCGAAGCGTGCGGCGTGGATGCGATCGAGCGGGACCGCCGGAGTTGCGTGAGCAGGACCGGGCCAGGTTTGAATGAGGATGGGGGACGTAAACCCATCCATCGGGAGCTTGCCCAATAGGCTCCCGCCCGCCCAAGGGTCCGCGCCGCCATGCACGCCTGGCCGTCAAGAAACGGGGCGCACTGCATGGGGAAGGGGTAAAAGGCGGAAGAGGCCTGCGCGCCCCGGCCTGAGGGATAACGATCGCGCGGGGCGTCTATGCTTCGTCGAAACGGTAATTGAAACTCACACATCCGGGCGAGGCCCGGACGCCCCGCGCCCTCTCCACAAACTCTGCGCTTTCGCGCGAGAGGCCGCGAGGACGCGCCTCAAGATCCTCCCCCTGAAGGGGGGAGGTGGCCCGAAGGGCCGGAGGGGGAAGTGTCTGAAGAGGCCAGTTCACCCGTCAAACCAGCAGCAACTTCTCCCTCAGTAGCTCCGCGACAGCCCCCCCTCAGGGGAGCATCTTGCCCCCCCAAGAACGGCAAAAGGCCCTCCCCTGTTTCCAGGGAAGGGCCAGGAGCCGACCGGAACGGAGAGTCTAGTTCCGGTAGGTGAAGCCGAGGGCGAAGCGCGAGCCGCCGTACTGGACCGACCAGGGGTTGGCCCGGCCTTCGAAGCCGCGGTCGTCCGAGCCGACCGACAGGCGGGCGGCCTGCAGCAGGTTGCGGCCTTCCAGGTAGATCTCGAGGTTCTTGTTGATCTTCCGCGAGATCTTGGCGTCGAGGTACTCGTACTGCTCCGAGTAGTAGGGCTCGCTCGGATTGTACGGGAAGCGCACGTAGTTGCCGATGTTGGTGTTGGGCGCGTTGGCCACCGGCGAAGCGCTGGTGTTGCCGCACGGCGAGATGCAGGTCAGCACGCGGTCGCGGGTCTGATAGGCGATGCGGGCCTTGGTGACGCCGTCGTCATACCAGAACACCAGGTTGGCGAAGTACTTCGACTGGCCTTGCGGGTCGAGCGCATCGGCGGTCAGCGGGTCGATGTAGGTGACCGCGTTGCCCGACTTGGTGGTCGAGATGTTGAAGTCCATGCCCGTCTTGCTGAGTTTCCACGGCAGGTAGGTGAAGGCGGTCCGGGCCACGAACTCCCAGCCCGACTGCACGTAGCCGGGGCCGTTCTCGTAGGTGGTCATGCCGAACTCGTAGTCCGAGAACTTCTTGCCGCCGGTGCCCGGGATCTCGATGTCGGTGCCTTCGAAGACGTTGGCGTTCTTGACCGGCACGGCCAGCGGCCCGCCGACCCGCACCTTCTGGCGGTAGTAGGCCAGGCTGAACGAGGTGTCCTTGTTGGGATACCACTCCAGGCTCGTGTTGTTCTTGGTCGCCTGGTACGGCTTCAGCTCGGCGTTGCCGAAGGTGCCGCAGGTCATGTCCTGCTCGGAACCGTCGGCGTCGGCCACGCCGTCGCGACGCTCGTCATAGGTGCAGGTGCCGCCCGGCCACAGGTACTTCATCGCCGGCGGGGCGATGGTCTTGGCCCACGAATAGCGCAGCACGACCTTGTCGGGGATGGCCCAGACGGCGGCGTTGTAGGACGGCAGCCAGCCGGTGTAGCTCTTGTTGATCGACACCGGCCGGACGCGGTTGGTCGTCACGATGCCCGCGGCGAGGTTGGGGTTGTTGGGATCGAAGGCCGCGGTCTTGAAGGTGGTGGCCAGGGTCACGTAGCCCGAGCCCTCGACCTCGGTCTTGAACATCCGCGAACCCAGGTTGCCGCGGAACTCCATGCCGAACGGCAGGTCGTGAGCCAGGTCGGCCATCCAGTACCAGGAGGCCATCTTCTCCTCGGTCTCGTTGAACGGCTGCTTGTAGACCTTGCCGTCGCTGGCCGTGCACTCCTTGAGGCAGTCGAAGTTGTAGTTCACCGCGCCGGCCATCTGAGAGAAGGCCTTCTTGACGTCGATGCTGTCCCACAGCTCCAGGCCCGAGACGCCCTTGTAGCCCGGCATGAACTTGCCGGAGTTGTGCTCGATCGAGCTCTGGAAGATGTCGATCAGCTGGGCCTGGGTGAGCGTCTCCAGGCCGTAGAGGAAGTTGACGCCGGTGGTCGGGTTGGCGGCGTAGCCGTAGGCGCAGGCGTTGGCCGGCAGGGTCGAGGCCACGTTCGCGCAGGCCCGCACGTCGCCGCGCAGGGTCAGGGTCGGCACGAAGACGCCGGGGTCGGGCGAGTAGCCGCCGCCGCCCCACGAATTGGCCGTGCCCTTGCGATAGAGGACGCCCGCCTTGAAGCGCGTGAACAGCGGCATGTCGGGCAGGTAGGTGACGTCGAACTTCAGCTGGTCTTCGGCGCTCTCCACCTTCCGCGGGTTGAAGACCAGGCGATAGGCGTTCGAATAGGCCGGCTGGCCCACCGCGGTCGGCGCGTTCAGCTGGGCGTAGTTGCGCATGTCGGTGTCATCGAAGGACGACGGCATGTCGATCGTCCAGATGCCGTTCTCCAGCGCCCGCATGGTGGCGTTGCCGTAGGTGTAGCTGCGCGAGAAGCGCAGGTCGGTGCGCGAATAGTCGCTTTCGTTGCGGCCGAAGATCAGGTCCATGGTCAGCGGACCACGGTTGTAGTTGGCGCCGCCCGAGATGTAGTTCGTCTTCCAGATCTGGTCGTTCTGGATCTGGTCGATGCCCAGCGCGGCGTTGGTGATGTCGAACTGGGTCAGGTGATGGTTGCCGTCCATCTGGATGGAGCCCGGCACGATGTTGGCCGCCACGCCCATCAGCGGGAACGAGTTGTTGGTCACGCTCGAGCCCGGCGTGGTGTCGATCGTGAACGGCGCCGTCGGCATGCCCTGATTGTAGATGTAGAAGCCGCCGCCCGGGATGGCCGAGAGCACGTTGGGCGTGCCGGCGGGGTAGAAGGTGTTGGTGACCAGCGAGGTCGCCGTCTGGTTCTGGGAAGCGCCGTACAGCGAGGTGATGCCGCCGCGGGTGCGCTGGCGGTTGTTCTCGTTCTGCTCGCGGTTGGCGACCTGGTACTTGGCGAAGATCGTCAGGTCGTCATTGACGCGGTAGTCGAAGCGCAGGTCCCAGGACAGCCGGTCTTCGTATTGGGTCAGGTTCTGGTCGCGCACCAGGTTGGGCGCGTAGTCGTTCCACTGGTTCAGGCAGCTGATCTGGGCGTTGATCTGCGCGGCCTGGGCGGCCTGGCGGTTGGCGCCGTTGCTGCCGGCCACGATCGTTCCCAGCTGCGCGTCGGTCAGCATCGGGAAGGCGGTCAGACACTCGGCCTTGGTCTTGGCCGCGGCCGACTTGGTGTAGACGTCCAGCGGCGTCGGGGCGTTGAACATGCCGCCGCCGACCATCGCCCAGGAAGCGATCGGATCGTTGGCGCCGACGCCGTTGGCGGTGGCCGGGTTGTAGGTGAAGGTCTTGTCGGGCGAATTGTCGAAGTCGGCGAAGCGCGTATAGCCCTGGGCGTTGTTCGAGCCGCCGTTGTTCAGCGCGTGGCTGTCGTTCAGGCGCTTGCTGTAGCTGATGTTGCCGATCACCCCGAGGCGGTCGTCGAGGAACTTGCGCGACGCCACCACGCCCAGTTCCGGCGAGGCCTTGCGCGACAGGGTGTTGCCGGCGGCTGCGCCGCGCATCGACAGGTACGGCTTCTTGAAGTCCAGGCCCGTGCGGGTCTGGATCTGGACGGTGGCGCCCAGGCCGCCCGGCGTCATGTCGGCCGTCTGGCCCTTGATGACGTCCAGGCTCTTGATCATCTCGGCCGGGAACTCGCGCAGGTCGGCCGAGCGGCCGCCGCCGTCGCCGACGGCGAGGCTGAAGCCCGAGGCCGCGACGCCCATGCCGTCCAGTTCCACGCGGGTCAGGTCGGCGCCGTTGCCGCGGATCGAGACGCCGTCGCCCTCGCCGAAGCCGTTGCGCTCGATGGCCACGCCGGCGATGCGCGACATGGCTTCGTTGACGTTGCTGTCGGGGAACGAGCCGACATCGTCGGCGACGATGGAGTCCTGGGCCGTCGCGCTGCGCTTCTTGCGCGCGATCGACGACTGCTGCGAGGCGCGGGCCCCGACGACGATGGCCTCGACCTCGGTCGGCGACTCGACCGATCCGGAGGTCTTGACGGTTTCGGATTGTGCGGCGGCTTGCTGAACCGGCCAGACGGCCGCGCTCAAGGCGATGATCGACACAGCCGCGGCCGTGCGGCCGCGCGCGCTGAAGCGCTTCATTACTTCCTCTCCCAAAGTCTTCTTATCTTTCGCGGGGAGCGTCTTTGGCCGCCCGCCAGGCTCATGGACTGCAATCGGCGACGTCGCCCGGCCATTCCCTCTCGGGCTCTGGCCGGGCCGTCGCTATGCGCCGGCCGGTACTGTCTTGATCATCGTTTCCTCCCGCCCTCGCTGACGGTCGGCACCGTCAGGCCTCGCCATATTTGGCCTGACCACTCTGTTGCATAACCGAGATACTCAGACAAGTTATTGTTATGATCAATGCGATAAGCCTGCTGTTGCATATCTGCCGATGACAACGCTGACATATTGCAGCGCAAATTAGGGCTGAAAGCTCAAAACCTTCGACGAAACAACGAACAACGCTCGCCCAGGCGCGTCAGCCCAGGCGAGCGGTATGGCCACCTGGGGCGGCCTTAAAAACTCCTACAAGTGGTCGATGTTTTTCTAAACGTGGCCGAAAAACGTCGACTCGGGACGTCAGGCCTTCGTCCGGCCGGCGCTCGCATAGCCGCCGACCTCGGCTTCGTCGTCGATAACCCGGCCGGTTCCGTCCCTCACCTGGCGAAAGATTCGCGCGTCGACGGCGTCGCGCTCCCAGGGTCGGGCGCCGGCCTCGGCCAGGACGCTGGCCTCCACAGCCGAGGCCGGCAGCGCCCTCAGCCCCTTGGGCCACAGCGGCGCGGCCGCCAGGCGACGAACCTGCGGCAAAGGCGCGGTGGGCAGGATCCGCAACTCGGGCATAGCCGCGCCGCCGGCATAGGTCGCGCGATTGTCGCGGGCGTAGAGATCCAGGTCCCCCTGCCCTTCCACGATCAGGAACGGCAGGTCGGGCCGGGTCGAGGCCCCGCCGCGCACGACATTGCCCACCAGCGCCAGCTGGCCGACCTGCCAGGCCCGCCCCTCCCACTCCGGCGCGTTCAGCGCGTAGTGCATGGCCCGCGTACCCGGGTCATAGACCAGGTTGTTGACCGACACGGCGTGCACCGCGCCCTTGAACAGCTGGTTGCGCTCGAGGTTGTGGGCATAGAGGTTGCCGGCGATCAGCACCTGCGTGGCGTTGTCGTGGATCAGAGTGCCCTTGGAGTGCTCGCCCTTCACGTGGCTGGCGTGCGACAGACCTTCGGAGACGATGTTGTTGCTGAAGGTGATACGGTGCGAGGTCCCCGCGCGCCAGGCCTCAGCCGTATCGCCGCCGTCAAAGCGCGGACCCGAGGCCGACAGGTTCTCGTCGGTGGCCCAGGCGATCGAGCAGTGGTCGACGATGACGTCGCGCGCCTTCCAGCAGGTGATGCCGTCCACCTCCCAGCCGCTGCGGTCGGGGGCGCCGTCGCGGCCGGCCCGCACCCGCAGGTGACGCAGCACCACGTCATGGCTCTCCACCTGGACGCCGCCCCGGATGAAGGTGACCCCCGGCGACGGCGCGGTTTCGCCGGCTACGGTCAGGAACGGCTCGCGGATCCGGATGCTCTTGCGGCCAAGGTCGATGACGCCAGCGACGTCGAACACCACCTTGCGCGGCCCCGAGGCCTCGACGGCGGCCCGGAACGAGCCCGGCCCATCGGCGGCCAGGGTGGTGACCCGCAGGGTCCGGCCGCCCTCTCCGCCCCTGGCGCTGGCCCAGCCGAGGGCGGCGAAGTCGGGCGCCTTGGCCCATGTCGCGGCCGGCGCCAGCAAGGCCGCGCCGGCGCCCGCCAGCACCGTCCGACGTCCCAACGCCAGGTCACCCGTCTTCATCGCCAACTCCTGGCCGAACTGGAAAAAAGAAGCGGCGGAGGACCGCGTCGATCCTCCGCCGAGGCCGCCTTCGAGCCCTGGGGAAAGCCGAAGGGGTTGGCCGCCGCGCGGAGGGGCGCGGCGACCAGTCTCGCGGCGCGCTAGTACTTGTAGCGCACGCCGATCCGGTAGTTGGGGCCGCTGCCGCCGTACGAGAGGATGACCGGGTCGTTGTAGACGAACCGCTCGGACTTCTCGTCGGTGATGTTCAGGGCCTCGAAGGTGATGCTGACCTGCTTCATCGGCTGGTAGCGCATCGAGAAGTCGACGTTCATCGTCGACTTGGCCCCTTCGAACTCGTTGATCAGCGGACCATCGCAGGCCGAGCCGTTGGCCTGCAGGCCCGGGTCGCAGTTGCCCGAGGCGATCGGGTACTTGGTGTAGTACTCGTCGCGCTGGGCCATCGAGACGCGGGCGTTGAACTTCTTGGTCTCGTAATAGACCGTGAAGTTGATCCCCTTGGGCGAGGCGCCCAGCCAGGGCCCCGTGCCGTAGACCGGCGCCTTGGTCACCACGCCCGTGGTGGCGTTCACCGCGCCCGGGTCGAGGATGTACTTCAGCTCGGTGTCCAGCTTGGTCATGTTGAACTGGACGCCGAGGTTCTTGAAGTACCAGGGCAGGAAGGTGAAGTCCTGCTGGTAGCTGAACTCCCAGCCTTGCAGCACACCGCCGGGCGCGTCGCGGACCTGGCGCGCCAGCATGACGTTGTCGGCGTCGATATAGGCGCGGCGGAAGATGTCGCCGCCGGTCTCGCCCGGGAACTGCAGGCGCAGCTGGGCGATGGCGTCGGCGTCGAGGAATTCCGACAGCGGGGCCTCGTAGAACACCGTCTGCGGATAGGAGTCGATGTCCTTGCGGAAGTAGCCCAGGCTGATCAGGCCGCCCTTGGCGAAGTACCACTCGGCGGCCACGTCGAAGGCCTTGCCGCGGAACGGCGAGAGCTTGGGGTTGCCGACCGTCAGCGTGCCGCCGGTGACCGAGCCGTCGCCCGGGATGCTGACGCCGGTGACCGCCGGCGACAGGTTGCCCAGCAGCGGACGGGCCATGACCTTGGCCGCGGCGAAACGGATGTAGAGGTTGTCCATCGCCTCCCAGGTCAGGTTACCCGACGGCAGGGTGTCGCTGTACTTGTTCTCGCCGCGGATCGGACGGCCGGCCGTGGTCTCGCCCAGGGACTCGACCTCGGTCTCGGCCTGGCGGACGCCGAAGTTGCCGAACAGGCGACGCCCGCCCCAGACCTCGTAGTTGAAGCCGAACTGGGCGTAGTAGGCGAGGTTCTTCTCGGCTACCTCGAACGAGGCCGAGCGGTTGCGCTTCCGGGTGATGCGGAAGTCGCCGTACTTGTTGATGCAGTCGCAATCGAAGCCGAAGACGCTGCTGAAGGCCTCGAGGTTGGGCGCGTAAAAGCGCGTGGTCGAGCCCTGAGGCACGTCCAGCCCCTGGCCGAACTCGATGACCTGGCCCAGCGAGGCGCTGGTCACGCCGGCTTCCTTCTCGGTCGGGTTCAGGAGGTCGTTGTTGCGCTCGTACTGGTCGGTCGAGAACTCGTACTTGCGGCCGGTGATCCCGAACTTGATCGTCCAGTTGTCGTCCAGCTCGTAGGCGACGTCGATCTTGGCGCCGTTGTAGGTGTTCAGGGTGTTGCGCTTGTAGTGGCGCATGCCCGAGAAGCCCTTGACGATGCCCCACTTGCTGGCGTCGGCGGCATCGAAGCCGGCGTCGAAGCGCGGCATGCCCGACGCGCCCCGCTCGTCGAAGATGAAGGGTTCCTGGGCGTCCATGTAGTTGAACTCGACCAGGGTGCCGGTGTTCTTGTTCTCCGACCGCGAGGCGCCGTAGGCGGCCGTGACCTTCAGCTTGTCGCTGAATTCGTGGGTCAGTTCGGCCGACATCTGGCGGAAGTCGGTGGTGTAGGCGCCGCGGTCGGCGCCCGAGCGCCAGTCGACATTGCCCAGTTTCAGATATTCGGCGTTCTGCCCCACCACTTCGGCGTCGAGCAGCTTGACCGACGGCCGCCCGATCAGGTCGCCGCGGAACGGCAGGCTGGAGGCCGGGCCGGCGTAACCGGGCGAGGACGGGTTGGTGTAATACTCGTACGGATCCAGGTTGTAGGGGTTGAAGCTGTAGGTGTAGCCGCTGACGGGGGTCTGCCCGTACAGCTGCTGGCCGCAGTCCTGGCCGGGGTTGAGGTCTGTCTCGGCGGTGAAGGTGCAGCCGCCCGGATAGAGCGCGCGACGCTGGGCGTCGGTCATGGCGCTGCCGTTGCGGGCCGTAGCCGTGGGCACGTTGGCCCCGTACTGGTAGCTGGCGTTGGTGTTGTTGCGGTTCAGGCCCACCGGCGACAGCTGGTAGTTGGTGCTGACGCTTTCAAAGCGCGAATAGAGACCGTCGACCGTCAGCTTGGTGCGCGGGGTGATCTCGAACTGGACCGAACCGGTCAGGCCCAGGCGTTCGGTCTCGACGTCGCGCTGGGCGATCGACGGCAGGGCCGGAAAGCGGATCTGGCTGTCGTTGCAGCCTGGCGAGGTCGGGGTCAGGCCCGCCACCGGCTGGCCGCTGGTCGCCGCGCAGTTCGGATAGAGCTTGGCGTAGGCGGCCGGGTCCGAGCCCGTCATCTCGGCATAGGCCAGCGGATTGGCGATCGGGTTGTAGTAGTTGGCCGGATTGGCCTTGTAGGCGTCGAGCGCCGCGCCCGTCAGGGTGGTCGGGATCAGGGCGGTGAACACCGTGCCGGTCGGAGCCGCGAAGCCCGCGCGGCCCGGCAGTTCGTCGCCGGTCCAGGTCGAGCCGCGATAGACGTAGTCTGACGAACCGCCGCCGCGGGCGTAGGTGTCGTCCTCGGAGGTACGTTTGGCGTAGGCGGCCGACATCAGAAGCCCCAGGCGGCCGTCGAACCAGCGGTTGGAGACAAGGCCGGTGATGCGCGGGCTGTGCTTCTTGCCGTTCTCGTAATAGCTGTCCTCGGCCGACAGGGCGAAGGCGCTCTTCTTGTAGTCGAAGGGCCGGCCGGTGATCAGGTCCACCGTGGCGCCCAGCGAGCCTTCGTCGGCCTCGGCCGACGAGGACTTGCGCACCCTCACCGAGCTGAACAGCTCCGAAGCGAAGGCATTGAAGTCGAAGGCGCGCGAACGGTTGGGGCTGGAGCCGGAGTCGTTGGAGGCGCCGGTCGACAGGGCCTCCATGTTGTTGATGCGCACCCGGCTGAAATCGCCCGACAGGCCGCGCACGCTGATCGTGCGGCCCTCGCCGTTGTCGCGGTCGATCGAGATGCCCGGCAGGCGCTGCAGCGACTCCGCCAGGTTGGAGTCGGGGAAGTCGGCGATGTCCTCGGCGTTGATGGCGTCGAGCATCACGTCCGAGTTCTTCTTGGTGTCGATGGCGCTGCGCAGGGCCGCGCGATAGCCGGTGACGACCACCTCGCTGACCGCGTTGTCGGTGATCGGCTGGTCGGCCGGCGGCGGCGAGGCCGCCTGGGCCAGAGCCACGGCCGGCGTCAGCAGCGCGGCCACCGTCAGGCTCGAAATCCCCGCCATCAGCCGCGTGCGCGGCGGCGCCTTGCCCGTCTTGTGATTGGTCATCCCTATTTCCCTCCCAATTGTTGATCGCGTCGCTTCGGACGCGTCGGCTTTGGCGCAAGCGCTCCCGTTCGCCGCGTCAGGGACGCGACGGCGAGAAAGCCCGCACTGATCTCTTGGTCTTCACGGACGGCGGCTGATGCCGCCTTGGTCTCGGCTCTAGGCGCTAGACATCGTCGCTCACCCTCCTGGGCTCGTGATCGGATCGGCCGCCAGCCAGTCCAGCGCGTTGCTCAGCCAGCGCGCCTGGAGCGGGGCGACCATGTCGGGAAGGCGATGGACCAGAACCCGCGCCGCGCCCTTGCGCGCGATGAAGCTGGCCGCGCCGTTGTGCCGGTCGTGGTCTCGGCTGTAGGCGGCGATCACCTCGACGCCCTGTCCGTCGACCAGCAGGCCGTTCGACGGCTGGCCCTCGACCTGGTGCAACACGCTCATGGCCATGTCGGACGGAATGCCGGCGAAGGTCGGATGCGCCCGAACGTAGTTCCAGTTGCCCATCCACGGCGCCCGCAGGCCGCCGACCTGGCCGGCATAGGAAAAGAGGCCAAGACCCGCGAGCTGCCTGGCCACGCCTTCGGCCAGGCCGTCTTCCTGCACCATGGCCAGCAGCGGCGTTCCGGCGGAGACAGCGGCCAGCACTTCGGGCGGCAGTTCGCCGAGCACCAGCTGGACCTTCTCGCCCTTCTTCGGCTGGGCCTCCAGACCGGTCTGCTCGCCCACCTGGCGACGGACAATCTCGTCGGCCTTAAGGCCCGAGGCGACGATCCCGTCGTAGCGGACGCCGGCCTTGAACTCCTCAACCGCGACCCCGAGTTGCTTCTCCAGTTGGCTGCGCAGGCTCCTGGCGACGCCAGAAACGGCCAGCTTCAGCTTTCGGCGTGCAACTCCCTGCGACGCGGCGACCCAGACCTCGCGGTCGGACACCACCTCGCCCTTACCAGCGAGGGTCACGCGGATCACATGGCGCCCTTCCCGCTCGAAGGCCGGCGTGCGGACGCTCTCGGCGACCAGCCACGACATGCGGTCGGCCTCGTGCGCGGGAACCGGCCAGCGGCCCGCCGCCCGCGTCGCGCCATCAGGCCCGACGATACTGAGCGCCAGGTCGCCGCTGATCGCCTTGCCGGTGTCGTTGAACAGCCAGAGATCGAGCTCCGCCGCCTCGCCCGGCGCATAGGCCAGCTTGCGCGGCTTGGCCACGGCCAGGGCCGGCCGCAGGCTCTGGCTCATCAGCGTGGGATCGGCCTTGAAGCCACGCAGCGCGTCGACGATGCCGGAGTGGTTCTCGATCGCCGTACTTTCCCAGCCGGAGATGGCGGCAACGTCCACCGTCTCGCCCAGGCGGATGTTCTCCAGGTAGTTGCGCCAGGCCTCGTAGGCCTTGCGCCCCACCGACAGGAACAGGGCCTCGGTGGTCGGGAACGCCTTTCGGAAGCCCCAGCGATCCAGATAGGCGTTGGTGGCCTCGACGATGACCTTGTGGTCCTCCAGGTCGTAGCTCTTGCCGCCCTTGGCCAGGATCTCGGCGACCATGGCCACGTGGTTGTCGGCCACGGCGCAGCCCTGCATCTCGCCGAACTCGACGATGAAGGGCTTGCCCTTCTGCATGTGGGTGTAGTCGTCCTTGGACGCGTAGAACTTGTCGTACCACTGGTCGCCGGCGCCCTGGTGTTCCACCCACCAGCCGCCCCATTCCTCGACGTCCGAGCGGAAGTAGTGGTCGTTGTACGGCAGGTACATCGCCTGGGCCGCGCCGCGCTTGACGAAGCCGTCGTTGAGGATGACCGCCCGGCTGGGATCCAGGTCGTGCATGGCCTTCAGCACGAACTGCACGTCGGGATTGGCCAGGTTCGCGCCGATCTCGTTCTGCAGCGTGTAGTGGGCCAGAGACGGATGCGACCGGAAGGCCCGCACCATGGCCTGGCACTTCTCGACCATGAACTGACGGCTGAAGGCGTCGGCGGGATTGAGGCTTTCGCCAGGCTTGAGGTCGCGGCCGATGGCGTGGCGGCCGCCGCCGGGCTCCATCACCCGCAGCAGGCCCATCTCGTCCATGGCCTGAAAGACCTCGGGCTTGCCGACATTGCGGTGAAAGTGCAGCGCGTTCAGGCCCAGCGCGTGCGCGGCGGTCACCTCGCGGCGGGCCAGTTCTCTGGTCGGCCACAGGCCGTTGAAGCCCCAGTAGCCCCAGGAGATCGCCGAATAGAGCCGGATGCGGCGACCGTTGAGGCGCAGCAGAGCGTCGGTCCCCACGCCCTCGACGCCGAACCAGCGGAAGCCGAACCGCACCTCGCGGGTATCGACATCACGCCTGGTCTCCGCCCACGACAGGCGCAGGCGGTGCAGGCGCGGCGTGTCGAGGTCCCAGAGCTCGGCCTTTGGTGCGGTCACCGAGAACCGGGCCCGCAGGAGGCGACCACCCTCGAAGGCTTCGAGCCCTTCCAGCTTGATGTCGGCGGCGACCGGCGCGCCCTTGTCGTCGACCAGCGTGGCGGAGGCCTTGCCGCGCAGCGCCTGCGGTTCGGCGGCCGGCTTTTCCAGCAGCACGTCCATGAAGGCCGTCACGGTGCGCGGCTGCGGCGTGTTCAGCACCCAGGCGTCGTCGATGCGGGCGGCCAACGGGTGGACGCTCAGCGTCATGCCGCGATCCAGGCCGCCGAAGCCGTGCGAAGCGAACAGCTTCACCTTGCCCCAGGCCATGGTGGTGCTGTCGCGCCAGTCGAACCGGCCGCCGGGATTGGTGATGCGGATCGACAGCCGGTTGGCCTGACCCGGCTTCATCGCCGCCGTCAGGTCGCAGGCGAACGGCAGTTCCGACATGATCGAGTAGCCGACCATCTGTTCGTTCAGGAACACCTCGGCCCGCAGGCGGGCGCCGCGCAGGTTCAGCAGCACCCGCTTGCCCTTGGTCGACGCGGGAATGTCGATCGTCCGCGACCACCAGGAGACGCCCTTGTAGGCGCCGTAGCGCGGTACGTCGTCATCCTCGGCGTAGCGGTACTCGTCGGCGCCGTAGGGCCGCGAAGCGAACCTGCCCCAGAAGTGCTCCTCGACCGTGGTCGGCAGGCTGACGGTGATGGCCTCGGAAGAGCCGAGCGCGCCCCAGCCGCTGGTCGGCGGATTGACCGGCAGCGTCTTCAGGTCGACGGCGCTGGGCAGGTGCAGCGTGTCGTCCTTCCAGGCCGCGGCCTGGTCGATCCAGAGGCTCCAGCCTTCGTCGGGCACCGCCAGCAGGTCGGCGGCCGACGCGGGCGCGGCCATGCCGGTCGCGGCGAGACCGGCGCCGCCGACGGCCAGGAAGGAACGGCGATCCAGCTTCACGGCAGCACCTTCCGACCGGTGACGGCGAAGCGGGCGGAAACACCGGCGGGCTTGGACAGGCCCGGACGCGACACCGGCTGGCCGCCGCCGATCCAGAGGTCGACCGGCCCCGCCTCGACGGCGCGCACGCCGGCCGCGTCGACGACACTGAGGGCCGACGGATCGAGCTCGAAGGTCAGGGTCTTGGTCTCCCCGGCCTTGAGAGCCACACGCTGGAAGCCCTTCAGCGAGCGGATCGGCGCGCCGGCCGCGCCGCGCGAGACATAGAGCTGCGCAACCTCGTCACCATCACGAGCGCCGGTGTTGGCGACATCGACGCTGACCTTTAGCGCCTCGCCGGCCTTTACCGACCTGGCCACCTTCAGCTGGCCGTACTTGAAGCTCGTGAAGCTCAAGCCATGGCCGAACGGATAGAGCGCCTCGCCACCGAAATAGCGGTAGGTGCGCCCGGCCATGCCGTAGTCCTTGAACGGCGGCAATTGATCGGCCGAGCGGTAGAAGGTCAGCGGCAGACGACCCGAGGGGCTGTAGTCGCCGGCGATCAGGCCGGCCACGGCGTGGCCGCCCTCGCCGCCCGGATACCAGGCCTCGACGATGGCCGGCAGCTTTTCATCGGCCCAGTTCACGGCCATGGCCGAGCCGTTCATCAGCACCAGCACCACAGGCTTGCCGGTGGCGTGCAGGCCTTCCAGCAGGCTTTGCTGCGGCGCGGGCAGGTCGATGCGCGTGCGGTCGCCGCCGGCGAAGCCCGGGGCGCGGACCGACATCTCCTCACCCTCCAGCTTGGCGGTCAGGCCGCCGACGAACAGCACGATATCCGCGTCCTTGGCCGCCGCGACCGCGGCCTGCGCGCCCTGGCTGGGCTTGCTCCAGGTCAGGCGCTGGTCGCCCCGATCCCCGTCCTGCCAGGCCTCCACCGTGATGGCGTGCGCCTGGCCCGCGGTCAGCGCCACCGCGCCCTCCGGCGTGGCGTCGGCCGGGCGCTTCCAGGCGTCGACCACGACCTTGCCGTCGACGATCACCCGATAGCCGCCCTCGCCACGCAGCGTGAAGCGATGGACGCCGGTCTCGGCGGGCTTGAGAAAGCCCGTCCAGCGCGTCGAGGCCTGGCGCTTTTCACGATTGGGCCGTCCCCAGCTGACCTGGACGTTGGCGACAGTCTCGGCCTTGGCCTCACCGGCCAGATCCAGCCCCTGGAAGGTCTCGAGCTGCACGCCCTTGGCGACGCAGGCCGCGTCGGCGCAGAGCGTGTCATTGGGCAGGGTGTTCATCGGCGCGCCGACCAGACCGGTCCCCTCGACGAAGGTCACCTCAGCGTCCGGATAGCGTGCGCGGATTCCGGCCAGCACCGTCACCGGCTTGGAGGGCGTGCCGTTGTAATTGCCGACCAGCGCGTCGAGGCTGTCGGCGTTCGGGCCGATCACCGCGATCCGCTTCGGCGCGGCCTTCAGCGGCAGCAGGCCATCGTTCTTCAGCAGCACCATCGAGGCCTGGGCGGTCTTCAGCGACAGGGCCCGGTTGGCGGGCGTGTCGTTTTCTGCCGGCGTGATCTTCGAATAGGCGACATTGGCGGGCGGATCGAAGAGGCCCAGCTTGATACGGGCGACAAACAGCCGCCGCACAGCCTGGTCGAGCTCGGCCTCGGTCATCAGGCCGCCCTTCACGGCGTCGACGATCGGGCCGATCTCCGAGCTCTTGTTGGCGCCGAACTCGGCGCAGATCAGATCGGTGCCGGCCTTCAGGCTGACAGCCACGCCCTCGGCCGGCGTCTTGGCGTAGTTGTGCGAGGTCGGCAGGAAGACGTCGGCGATGGCGGCGCAGTCCGACACCACGTGCCCCTTGAAGCCCCACTTCCCGCGCAGGGTCTCCTTCAGCAGGAAGTCGCTGGCGCAGGCCGGAACGCCGTCGACGGCGTTGTAGGCGCACATCACGGACTCAACCTTGCCGCGCTTCACCAACGCTTCGAAGGCCGGCAGATAGGTGTCGGCCAGATCGTGCTTGCTGGGGTGGATGTCGTCGTGGTGACGATCGGCTTCCGGACCGCTGTGCACGGCGAAATGCTTGGCGGTGGCGGCGGTCTTGTAGTGCTTGGGATCGTCGCCCTGCAGGCCATGCACGAAGGCGACGCCGAACTCGGCCGTCAGGTGCGGGTCCTCGCCCCAGGTCTCCTGTCCTCGACCCCAGCGCGGATCGCGGAAGACGTTGATGTTGGGCGACCAGACCGTCAGGCCGCGATACTGGCCGGAGCTTCCGTCCGCGCCGCGCTTCTCGACGTACTTGGCCCGGAACTCGGTGGCGATGGTGTCGGCCACGTCCTGGATGAGGGGAACGTCCCAGGTGGCCGCCATGCCGATGGCCTGCGGGAACACGGTGGCCTCGCCGGCCCGGGCCACGCCGTGCAGCCCCTCGCTCCACCAGTTGAAGGCGGGCACGCCAAGGCGCGGGATCCCTGGCGCGGCGTGCTTCAACTGGCCGGCCTTCTCCTCCAGCGTCATGCGCGAGACGAGATCGGCGGCGCGCGCCTCGGGCGAAAGGCTGACGTCATGAAAGGCGTCGGCCCGCGCCATCGCGACGGCCGGCGCCGTGGCCATGCACAACGCCAGAAGGGCAACCACGCCGAAGCGACGGCTGCGGACGGATACGCTCATCAAACATCGCCTCGGGAAGAATTAAGGTCGCGCAGCAGCTTGCGGTCGGGCCGGTAGACGACGGCGCGCTCGCCGCCGAGGTCGGCGCGGGCGCCGCTCTTGGGATTGACGAGGCCATAGCGGCGCTTGTCGCGGATTTCGAAACGCCCGACGCCCGGCAGGTTGACGACCTTTCCTTCGAGCAGGGCTTCACGGATCTGGCGGCAGAGAGAACGGGTCAGCATGTCGCCGACGTCGGTTTGGAAGGCCCGCGCGATATCGAAGACCGGCTCTTCGGCGGGCCGCTCGTCGCCTGAGGACAGGCCATGCGGCGCAGCGCTCGAGTCGCGCGCAGAGCTGTTCATCGAACCGCCTCCCCTTCCCATGTTGCGGCCTTGCCGACCGTCTCACCCGGTTAGCCACCGGTGTCATGATTGAAATAAGCATGTCGCAATCGACACGAAAAGAGAAAAAGGTACCGGTAACTTAAATAAATGCGGAGATTTTCTCCGCTTTTCTTCCCGACATTGAACGACGCCTGGCGAGCACCGATCCGCACAAGAAAACGACCACTGGTCCATAATTTTTCGTCGTCCATTGATCGGGCGGACTTTCGCCAGCATCGTCGCGCCAACCGGCGAGACCGGATGTTTGGGGAGACCTCGTGTCGACGGCTGAGCGGCCAGAAGCTCGTAGCGACGAGCTGTGGAAAGACCGATCGGCTTATCGGCACGCCTATGCCCAGGACTGGGGCGACCTGTGCGCCTTTCTGCGTGCGCGGTTCGGCGCCGGCCCGCCCGATCCCGAGGACGTCGCCCAGCAAGCCTTCCTCAAGCTCGGGGAACGGCCATCGGACCGTTCGCTGGAAAGCCCTCGCGCCTTCGTCTTCCGCGTCGCCATCAACCTGACGCTCGACGGCCGGCGGCGTCGCCAGCGCACCGCCCGCCTGCTGGACGCCTCCGCGCCGGCTCTTGAGCCGGACGACGCGCCGGACGTCGAACGGGCGCTCATCGCGCGCGACGACCTGAAGCTGTTGGAAAAGGTGGTGGCGGGCCTGCCGGACCGACATCGCCGCTATCTGGCGGCCAACCGCATCGAGGGCCTCAGCTTCGCCGAGATCGGCCGTCGCGAGGGCGTCTCCGAAGCCTTGGTCCGCAAGACCATCGACGAAACCACCGCCGTCTGCCAGCGCGCCCTGGCGCGCGGCGTCATCGACTACAGGGGCCTGTCGCGTGAACGCAGCCGTCGATCCTGACTCGCCGATCGGGCGGGAAGCCCGGGCCTGGGCCCTGGCGGTGTCGGGCGAGCCGTTCCCGCCGGAGCGCTCGGCCGACCTGCGCCGCTGGCTCGACGCCGATCCGGCGCATGCGCGCGCCTATGAAGAGGCCGAGGCGGTGCTGCTGGCGTTGAGCGAACTGCAATCGCTGGCTCATCCGCCCCTCGCCGCGCCGCGCCGCGCCTTCCTCAAACGTCCCGCGACATGGGTTGGCGGGCTGACAGCGCTGGCCGCGTGCTTGGCCGTCGCCGTCTTCGTCGCCCCGCCGCCGCCTCTCACAATGGAGTCCGGCGCCCAGGTACGGCAGGTCGCCCTGAAAGACGGCAGTTCCGCTATCCTGGCGCCGGGCAGCCGGCTGGCCCGGGCGTCGCGCTGGAACGACCGCAAGTACGTGCTTGAACGCGGCGAGGCCTTTTTTTCGGTGCGCAAGGCCGACGGTCGCCGCTTCCAGGTGGAGGTCGGAGAAACGGAAGTCGAGGTGCTGGGCACGCGCTTCGACGCCCGGACCAGCGCCAGCGGCCAGGTCCGCGTGGCGGTCGAGGAAGGCCGGGTCGCCGTCTATCAGGGCAAGGCGCGCAGAGAGGTCGCAAAGCTGGGGGCCGGCGACTACCTGCTGGTCGAGAACGGCCGCGTCCAGGGCGGGCGGCTGCCGGCCCCGTCCGAAGCCGCCGCCTGGCGCGCCGGACGCCTGGCCTATGCCGACTCTCCCCTCGGCGACGTGGTCGCCGACCTCGTGGCCAGGGGCCATGGGGGACTGCAGGTCACGCCACGCGCCGCCGTTCTTCGGATCACCGCCAGCTTCCAGCTCGACCAGGCGGACCACTTCATCGCCAGCCTGCCCGAAATCTTGCCGGTCAGCATTCGCAACTCCGACGGCCGGCGGACCATCGACGTCCGCCCCGGAACCGCCTCCGCGCCGTGATGAAGGCCGCTCCCGCGATCGGGGCGATGGCGGCGGGCTGGTTCATGGCCGCCCCCGTGCTTGCGGCGACGCCCGAACGCTCCTTCGCCTTCGACCAGCCGGCCCAGCCCCTGGCCACGGCCTTGCTGTCGGTGTCGGCGCGCACCGGCGCGGTGATCGCCGCCCCCTCGGTGCTGACCGCCGGCCGCCGCGCGCCCGGCCTGTCGGGATCCATGTCGCTGGACCAGGCCTTGCGGGCCCTGTTGGCCGGCTCCGACCTGGATTTCTCGATCTCGCCCACAGGCGTCGTGACCTTGAGGCGTCGCAACCAGGCCATTGCGACCGCGCGCCCGTCACCGGCCCGCCCTGCGACGCCCCAGGTCGAGGAGCCGACGCCGGTCACGCCGATCAGCGTGCTGGCCCGCCCCTTGGCCGAGCCCGCGCCCGAACAGGCGCGCGACGCCCCGGCTCAGGTCGACGTCCTGCTGGAGGAGCAGCTTCGCGGCGCCGGCGCCCTGGGTCTGGGCGACGCCCTGCGGCAGATGCCCGGGGTGACAGCGGGTCCCGAGGCCGGCGAGGCGCGCCAGATCGCCGTCCGGGGCGTGGGCGGCCGCTTCACCCGCGTGCGGGTCAACGGGATGGAGACCCTGGCCACCTTCGGGGCCAGCAACGCCGTCGGCGGCACCAATCGCGGCCGGGCCTTCGACTACAACATCTTCGCCACCGACCTGTTCAAGCAGGTGCGGCTGCAGAAGACCGCCTCGGCCGACGTCGACGAGGGCTCGCTGGGCGCGACGATCGACATGCGCACCCGCTCCCCGCTGGAGTTGCCGCGCCGCCACGCAGTGTTCATCGTCGAGGCCGGCTACCAGACCCTCTCGCGCGAGGCTCGCCCCCGTGTCTCGGCGGTGCTGTCCCGGCGCGACGCCACGGGCCGGCTGGGCGTCCTGGTCTCTGCCGCCTATTCGGGCCGCTCGGTGGTCGAGGCCGGCGCCAGCGCCGGCCAATGGGAGACCGGCGTCGCCGTCGCGCCCGGCTTCGGATCCGCAGCTGCGCCGCTGGACCTCGCCGCCGTCAACGCGGCCCTGCATGCCCGCATTCCCCGGCTCGAACTGATGGAGATCGATCAGGATCGCGTGGGCCTGACCGGCTCCTTGGAATGGCGGCCGGACGAGGCCACCCGCATCGCGCTGGATACGATCTATGCCGAACTGCGCTCCAGCCGACGCGAGAACCTGCTGGAAAGCTTCACCTTCCGTACGCCCGGCGCCTGCGCCGCGCCGCCCCATCCGCGCTGCGGCATCAACGCCGTGGCGGTCACGGCGGCCGACATCGCCCTGTTCGGCGGCCGCAAGCCGGTGCTCATCGCCGGCCGCTTCGACAATGTCGACGTTCGGTCCGAGGCCCGCCGCGACGAGCTGAACACCATCTTCCGCCAGACCACCCTGGCGGCGACACATCGTTTCCGCGAAGGCCTGGAGGGGCGCCTTCTGGCCGGGTTCAGCCGCTCGGACTTCAGCAATCCGGTCCAGCAGACGCTCTATCTGGAGCAGTTCGACGTCGACGGTTTCGCCTACGACTTTTCCGACAAGGACCGTCCGGCGCTGAGTTTCGGCAACGCCGCTCTAACAGCGCCCGCGGCCTGGACGATCAGCGAGTTCCGCTCCGACCCCAACTGGGTCGACAACAGCTACCGCTCCCTGGCGCTGGACCTCGAAAACCGCTCGGGGCCGGTGGACTGGCGTGTCGGCCTGCTGGCCAAGACCTATCGCAATGTCGGCTCGGCCCGGATGCGGTCGGACGGCGGGATCGGCAACATCAACGCCGAACTTCCTGCGAGCCTGCGCGCATTGCCGCTGGCCGACTACGTCCGCCTCGTGGGCCAAGGCGTCGACTTCGGCGTCATCGGCGCCCCCGCGCACTGGCTGGCGATCGACACCCAAGCCGCTCTTGCGGCGGCCTGTGCGACAGGCCAGTGCCCAGGCTTCGAACTGGGCCCCGGCCCCGTGGCCGGTCTGAACTACGACGTTGCCGAACATTCCGACGCGGTCTTCCTGCAACTGGCCCTGCCCCGTTCGCCCTCCCGTCCCTTCTGGGGCGAAGCGGGCGTGCGGGTGATCCGCACCAAGGTGGACGCAGCCGGCCTCGACGTTGGAGCCGACGCCGTCGCGCGCTGGACCAGCGCCTCCAACGACTACTGGTCCACCCTGCCGTCGCTGAACCTGGCCTGGAGCCTGTCGCCCGACATCGTCGTGCGGCTCGGCGCGGCAAGAGTAATGGTGCGGCCCGACCTGATCAGCCTGCGGCCCGGCGTCAGCGTCTCAACCACCGGCGCCAAGTCGGTCTCGTCGGGAAATCCGGACCTGCGCCCCACCCGAGCCGACGCCTTCGACCTTTCCGTGGACTGGCGACCACGCCAGGGCGTGCAGCTCTCGGCGGCGGTCTATCGCAAGACCATCGCCACCACGGTGCAGGGCACGAGCACCCGTCCCGCCCCGTTCTCGGCCAACCCGTTCGGCCTGCCCGACAGCGTCGCGGCCCAGGCCTGCGGCGCGGCGCCGGATTGTTCCCCCGGTCTGCCGATCTGGCAGTTCTCGCGTCCGATCAACTCCGGCCCCGGCCGGCTGACGGGCGTGGAGATCTCGTTCCGCGCCCCGCTCGGCGAAAGCTGGAGCGTCCAGGGCGCGGCGGCCTACACACGCACCGTGGTGCGCCTGCTCGACCAGACCGGCGCCTGGGTCGACATGCAGGACGCCCTGGGCGCGCCGCGCGTGGCGGCCAACATCGGTCTGGCCTACCAACGCCCCGGCCTGGAGGCCCGCGCCGCGCTCAGCCATCGCAGCCGCTACCTCGCCACCATCCCCGCCCCCAACGGCGGCGACGTCGACGGCGTGGATCCGCTGACCACCGTGGACGCCGCCGCCAAGCTGACCCTGTCGCCGCGCCTGACCCTGACGGCCGAGGCCGCCAACCTGACCGACGCCTACCAGCGGCAGTTCAGCGACCGCACGCTGATCCCGACCTATCGCCACCATACCGGCCGGGAGTTCCGGCTGGGCCTGCGCTGGGCGATGTAGTCGCCGCGCTGATCGGTGATGATGACGACCGCTCAACGACCGACGCCTCATCAAGATATACAGAATTACTCATAAGCTCGCGCGGGCGTAACGCCGCGCCCGCAGGCAATGCGAATATCCATCAAATTCAATGCACAAGGAATTCGTCCGAAAACACTGAAAGCCGAACCGCAAGCGAACGCAGTTTTTCTGAATACCCGAACGACCATTGCGGCAGCCGAATACCACCCGGAGGCGACGTGACACGCCGCTCTCCTTCTTTGGCGACTTCCCCGCGTTCACTTCGGGCCGCCGCTTCGGCGGCGGCCGCTTCTTGGGGAGGTCCTGGTACGGGGCGTTCTCAGTCTTGGTCAGCCGTCGATCGTTCATCACCCGCGCCTTCGCTTTCGGAGGCTTCTCCGCCGGCTATGCCGCCCTCCAGGGCCTGGGCCTGACATCAACGGCCTTCGCGCAAGACGCACCCGACCTGCCGCGCGACTTCGGCAAGGGGCGCTCGGCGATCGTGCTAGGCGCCGGGATCGCGGGCCTGGTCGCCGCCTACGAACTGGAGCGCGCCGGCTTCTCCGTCACCGTGGTCGAGGCCCGTGATCGGGTCGGCGGCCGTAACTGGACCATCCGCGGCGGCGACCGCGTCGAGACGCTGGACCGTCCCAGCCAGACCGCCGGCTTCTCACCCGGCCTCTATTTCAACGCCGGCCCCGCGCGCCTGCCCAGCCACCATCAGGGCGTGCTGTCCTACGCCAAGGCGCTGGACGTGCCGCTGGAGGTCGAGGTCAATTCCAGTCGCAGCAGCCTGCTGCAGTCCGACGCGGCGTTCGGCGGCAGGCCGATCCAGCAGCGCCAGGCGATCAACGACCTGCGCGGCGGCCTCTCCGAACTGCTGGCCAAGGCCACGCGCGGCGGCGGCCTGGACCAGGAACTGACCGCCGCCGACAGGGAGCGGCTGCTGGCCTTCCTCAAGACCTACGGCGACCTCGACTCCGGCGGCGCCTACAGAGGCTCGGAGCGGTCGGGCTATGTCACCGCGCCTGGCGCGGCCGACCAGAAGGGCGTGGCCCGATCGCCGCTGGCTCTGCGCGAACTGCTGTCCGACGAGACCCTGCCCTACGCCCTGTTCGAGGAGAACATCCTCATGCAGGCGACCATGCTGGAGCCGACCGGCGGCATGGACGCCATCCCCAGAGCCCTGGCCAAGGCGTTGAAGGGGCCGGTTCTGCTCGGTGCCGAGGTGACGGCCTTCCGCCAGACCTCGCAGGCGACCGAGGTCGCCGTCCGAGACCGGAAAGGCGGCGCCGCGCGCAAGCTGAGCGCGGACTATCTCGTCGTCACCGTTCCCCTGCCGATCCTGGCCAAGATCGCCAACGACCTGCCGGGCGAGGTTCAGGCCGCCATCGCCGGCGCCCGCTATGACAACGCCAGCAAGGTGGCCTTCGACGCGCCGCGCTTCTGGGAGGCCGAGCAGATCTACGGCGGCCTGTCGTTCGTCGGCGGCGAGACGACCCTAGTCTGGTACCCGAGCGGCGGTTTCCACCAGTCGCGCGGCCTGCTGGTCGGCGCCTACACGGTCGGCGCGGCGGCGCGGACCTTCCAGGCGCGAAGCTTCGACGATCAGGTCGCCCTGACCCGAGCCGCGATCGACAAGCTGCACCCGGGCAAGGGCCGTGAGCTATCGGCCCCGCTGGTGATCGACTGGAACCGCCAGGCCTTCAACCAGGGCCCCTGGATCCACTGGGAGGGCGACGGCAACGACCCGGCCGCCTACCGCCTGCTGAACCAGCCCCAGGGCCGGATCTTCCTGTCGGGCGCCCATCTTTCGCAACTGCCCAGCTGGCAGGAGGGCGGCGTCGCCGCCGCTCGCCGCACGGTCGGCCTGATCGCCCAGCGCGTCCGATCCGACAGCTGACCCTTTCCCGAACGGAGACCCGACCATGATCCGCAAGCTCGCCTTCGCCCTTGTTCTGACCACCGCTTTCGCGGCGGGATCGGCAAACGCGGCCGAGATCCGCCGCGCACCGTCCTCGGGCGCGATCGCCATCACCCCGTCGGTCGCCGTGCCGGCGGGAACCGAACTCGTCTTCCTGAGCGGCGCGCTGCCCACCATCGCCGACAAGGCCAAGCCCGGCACGACCGAGGAACAGACCCGCTCGGTGCTGGCCAAACTGGAGGCGGCGCTGAAGGCCGAAGGCCTGGGTCACGGCGACGTGGTCAAGGCCACCGTGTTCCTGGTCGGCGATCCGGCCAAGGGCGGCGAGATCGACTTCGCCGGCCTCAACAAGGCCTGGTCCGAAGCCTTCGGCACGGCCGCCCAGCCCAACAAGCCGGCGCGCAGCACGGTGAAGGTGGCGGGCCTGGTGCTGCCCGGCGCCCTGGTCGAAATCGAATTCGTCGCCGCCAAGACCCGCTGACGGGCCGCGCGACCACCAGACCCGCCGCGCGACGGGGCCGCTTCCCCGGCCGATCGCGCATCCCAACAATCTGAAGCTTTCATCGGGGGATAGGATGAAAACCCAAGTTCTGGGCGCGTCGGCGCTCGCCTTGACGACGGCCCTGTGGGGCGGGGCCGCGCTCGCCGATCCGACGCCGGAACCAGCCGCGCCGTATGTCGCCTCCGTCGAGGCGGTGATCGTCACCGGTACGCGCCAGAGCGGCGTCCGCGCCGTCGACAGCGCAGCGCCGGTGCAGGTGATCGGCGACGAGGCCCTGGCCCGCACCGGCCAGACCGACCTGCGCCTGGCCATAAGCAACCTCGTGCCGTCGTTCACCGCCCAGGCCTTCGGCGGCGACGCGGCCAACCTTACCCTGTCGGCCCGCCTGCGCGGGGTCAGCGCCAACCAGACCCTGGTGCTGATCAACGGCAAGCGCCGCCACGGCACCGCCAACCTCGCCGTGCTGGCCGGCGCCTATCAGGGCTCGGCGGCGGCCGATCTCAACTTCATCCCGACCGCCTCGATCGCCCGCATCGAGGTGCTGACCGACGGCGCGGCCGCCCAGTACGGCACCGACGCCATCGCCGGGGTCATCAACATCATCCTGAAGGACGACGACCACGGCGGCAGCGCCTCGGCGACCGGCGGCGCCTACTACGAAAGCGACGGCGAGACCTACAGCCTGTCGGCCAACGCCGGCTTCGCGCCGGCGCCAGGCGCTTACGTCAACGTCACCCTGGAGAACCGCTTCCACGACTTCAGCTTCCGCGGCGCGCCCGACGCGCGGGTGATCTCGACCTCGGCGGTCACGGCCAATCCGAGCTGGCCGTCGGCCCTGCCCGGCTATCCGTATGTGAACCGCATCGCCGGCGACGCCCGCTACCAGATCACCGCCGGTACGGTCTCGGCCGGCTGGAAGGCCAGCGACCAGCTCGAGGTCTACGGCTTCGGCACCTACGGCGTGAAGAAGGCCACGGCCTACGAGAACTATCGCCTGCCCAACCGCCTGCCGGCGATCTACCCCAAGGGTTTCAGCCCGATGCTGGAGACGCTGGAGACCGACTACGCCCTGACCGGCGGGATCAAGGGCCAGGCCTTCGGCGGCTGGCGCTACGACCTCTCCAGCACCTACGGCCGCGACGACCACGAGGTGCGGGTGCGCAAGTCGGCCAACCTGCAACTCTATGCCGACACCGGCGCGACCCCGACCGAGTTCCACGCCGGCGACTTCGTCTCGACCCAGTGGACCAACAATCTGGACGTCAGCCGCGAGTTCGAGGTCGGCTGGGCCTCGCCGCTCACGCTCGCCCTGGGGGCCGAGCAGCGCAACGAGACCTACCGGATCGGAGCGGGCGACGCGGCTGCGCGCTACAAGTCGGGCTCGCAGTCCTATCCGGGCTTCGCGCTCACCGACGCCGGCAAGCACAAGCGCGACAGCTGGGCGGTCTATGCGGATCTGGCCGCCTCGCCGGTCGAGAACCTGAAGCTCGATTTCGCCGTCCGCCACGAAGACTTCAGCGATTTCGGCTCGGCCGACATCGCCAAGCTGACAGGCCGCTACGACTTCACCCCGGCCTTCGCCGTGCGCGGCACGGTCAGCAGCGGCTTCCGCGCGCCGACCCTGGCCGAGCTCTACTATTCGGCCACCAACGTCTCGCCGACCACCGCCTTCGTGCAGCTGCCGCCGGGTTCGGCCGGGGCCAGGCTGCTGGGCCTGGACGGGCTGGATCCCGAGAAGTCGACCAATCTCAGCATCGGCATTGTCGCTACGCCCCTGCCGCGCGTCTCGCTGACCATCGACGCCTACCAGATCAAGATCGAGGACCGCATCATCGGCAGCGGCGCGCTGTACGGCAAGATCGGCGGCACGGTGGTCAATGCGGCGATCACCAACGCCATCACCGCCAACGGCAACGTGCTCGACCCCACCATCGGCACCACCGGCATCAACCTGTTCTCGAACGGCCTGGACACCCGCACGCGCGGCGTCGAGATCCTGGCCACCACCTGGACCGATCTTGGCGACCTGGGGAAGATCGACTGGACCCTGGGCGTGAACGTCAACCAGACCAAGGTGACCCGCATCGCCGCCCCGCCCTCGGGCCTGGGCAGCGCGGTGCTCTACGACCGGGCGGCGATCGCGTTCCTCGAGCACGCCTCGCCGCGCTACAAGGCCAACCTCACGGGGGTCTACGTCAAGGACCGCTGGACGGTGAGC
Source organism: uncultured Caulobacter sp. (assembly GCA_966252285.1). GTDB lineage: Bacteria > Pseudomonadota > Alphaproteobacteria > Caulobacterales > Caulobacteraceae > Caulobacter. Next base: position 27,855 of record CBINOL010000014.1, on the reverse strand, counting down.
CTCACCAACACGCTCTACGGCCCCGCCTGGGCCTACACCAACGTCAACGGGACCTATTTCAAGGACCGCATCAAGTCGCACCTGATCACGGACCTGGAACTGTCCTATGCGGTGACCGAAGCGGTGAAGACTTCGATCGGGGCCAACAACCTGTTCGACATCTATCCGGAGAACCTGAACCCGGCGGGCACGGCCGCCTCGATCGCGGCCGGCAATCCGGGCGTGGCGCTTTATCCCAGCTTCTCGCCGTTCGGCATCAACGGCGGCTACTACTACGCCCGCGTGACCTACAGCTTCTGATGGCGCGGGACCTCCGTCGCGTCCGGAGGTCCCGTCCCGATCAGCGATAGCGGTAGAACTTCACCCGCTGGATCTGGAACTGGTCGGGCGACAGGCGGATGTGCCGTCCCTGGTGGGTCTGGTCGCCATTGAGCAGGCGGCCGGGAACCCAGCGCTCCTGGGCGTCGAACACACCCTCTTCGGCCTTGTCGATACCGGCCAGCGGCGGTCCCTTGCCGGCGCCGGCGAAGGTGACAACGATCCCCCGTCCGGCGATCAGGTACTCCTCGGGACCGGTCTGGATGATCAGCCCGCCATGGGTGGCCGGCTTCTGCGAAGCCTTCGGCGTCCAGGGATCGACAAAGCCGACCTCGAGGCGATAGTCGCCCATCACCTGGCTGACCGGCGCGTCCTGCACGGTCCCGTCCTCCAGCACCCGAGGCTTGAAGCCAGCCATCGTCCCCTTGCCCTGGGCATCCAGCAGAACCGGCGTCAACTGGCGCAACACGTCGTAGGCGTCGGCGATCGCCTTGTGCTCCTCGGCGTTGACGCTTTCGATGGCGAAGGGCGAGAAGCCCAGGGCGTCCAGCTTGCCGAAAGCGTAGAAGGCGTTGGCCGGGGTCTCGGGCGCGCTGGCGTTGTTGGCTTCGGGCACGAACAGCACGTTGTCGGGCCGCACGAACCGCGCGGCCAGGTCGTTGAAGTTCGGGAAGTAGATGTCGGGCGACAGCAGATCCAGGCTCGGCGCGCCGGCCTTCCAGACGTCGAGCAGATGCGGCAGCGGCCCGCCGCTTGGATACTCGCCCGGCATCTTGCCCGTACGGTTCAAGGCGGCGTTGACGTACATCGGCAGCGGATAGGCCGCCTTGCCGGCGGCGGTCACGGCCTCGGTGTAGCGAGCGTAGGACCAGGCGGTGAACACCTCCTGCCCGGCCTCGTCAGCCCCGAACACGGCGGCCCAGGTCCCGCTATCCTTACTTCCGTTACGCTTCCAGAGCTCGCGCAGTTCGGGCTCGATCGCCTCTCCGCCTGTCTTCAGTTTCCGGACCAGAGCCGGCGGAACCTGACCGGCATAGGCCGCATCGGCAGCGGCGCCATGCTCGCGAGCCGACGGCAGCATGCCGATCTCGTTCTCGACCTGGACCATCAGGACGGTGCTGCGCTCGCCGTCGACCTTCTTCAGGTGGGCCAACAGCGCGGCATAGGCCTTGGCGTCGGCGGCGCGGGTGTTGTCGGAGAACGCCGAGAGGATCTCGACCGCCGAGCCGTCCTGCGCCCTCACGCGCGGGAACCGCGCCTGGTCGCGCTTCACCCATGCCGGGACATAGGTCGACATGCTGTTCTTCCAGGCCCCGAACCACAGCAGAACGAGCTTCATGTCCTGGGCGCGGGCGTCGGCGATCAGGTCATCGACGCTGGAGAAGTCGTAGACGCCCTCCTTCGGCTCGATCAGCTCCCAGGAGACCGGAGCCAGTACGGTGTTGAGGTTCATCGCCTTCAGGCGCGGCCAGTGCCGGGCCATGTAGGCGCGGCTGGAGGCGCTGGAATTGCCCAGCTCACCGCCCAGGATCAGCATCGGCTTGCCGTCGACGACTAGCCGGGCCGAGGTTCCGTGCTTTTCGAGACGCGGGATCTCCGCCGCAGCCACGCCTGCCGTGAGCAGGGCGACCGCCGCGACGCTCGCACCGAGCCAGGCGCCGAAACCTCTCATCGAATAACCTCCCGAGCCCCGCGCCTACGCGCTTGTTACCGCTAGCATTCGCGGAACCTGGAGCGATTTGTCAAACTGGAAGTCATACCAATTCGACAAATGGTCGGACCAATCAGGCCGGCACACTCCTGCCCGCGCGGGCGGCGGCGCCCAGAAGGCCGGCCTTCTCGAGATACAGGTCGTGCGGCGGCATGCCGGCCACCCGCTCGTTGATCGCCGCCCGGATGCGGCCCATGCGCGAACGCAACTCCTCGGACGAGATGGCGTCGGCGACGGCGTGATGGTCCTCGGGTACTAGCCCCTGCCCCACCAGGATGGCGAACCAGTTGGTCTCCTTGAAGAGCTCCTTCTGGTCGATCAGCACCTCGCCGCGGGTGCGGAACACCTCCAGGCGCTGGGCCAGGCTGTCGGGCGGGACCATGTCGCGGCACCAGCGCCAGAACGGCGTGTCATCGCGCTCGCCGACCTTGTAGTGGGCGATGATGAAGTCGCGGACCTGCTCGTACTCCAGCGCCATCTCGCGATTGAACTTGTCGACCACGAAGGGATCGAAGCCCGTTTTCGGAAACAGCGTCAGCAGCTTGGCGATGGCGGCCTGGATCAGGTGGATGCTGGTCGACTCCAGCGGCTCCAGGAAGCCGCTCGACAGGCCGATGGCCAGCACGTTGCCGATCCAGCTCTTGCGACGGCGACCGGCGGTGAACTTCAGGACCTTGGCGTCGGCCAGGGCCGCGCCGTCCAGCCGCTCGCCCAGCAGACGCACAGCCTCGTCCTCGCTGATGAAGTCGTCGCAGAACACGTAGCCGTTGCCGCTGCGATGCTGCAGCGGGATCCGCCATTGCCAGCCGGCCTCGCGCGCCGTGGCCCGCGTATAGGGGGTCAGCTCGCCGGCCCGTTCGCAGGGCATGGCGGCGGCGCGGTTGCAGGGCAGCCAGCGGCTCCAGTCGTCATAGCCCGCGCCCATCGTCTCCTCGATGAGCAGGCCCCGGAAGCCCGAGCAGTCGACGAAAAAGTCGCCGTCGATCGTCCTGCCGTCGTCCAGCACCAGCCGCGAGACATGGCCGCTTTCGCCGTCCCGCTCGACGCCGGCGATCTTCCCCTCAACGCGGACCACGCCCCTGGCCTCGGCATAGCGGCGCAGGAAGGCAGCGTAGAGCGCCGCGTCGAACTGGAAGGCGTAGTTGATCTTGGGCAGGTTCGGGGCCGGCGGCGTTCGCATGAACCGCCCGGTCGCCGCCGCCAGGGTCTCGGCGTTGAAGCCGTCGTGGTTGCGGTCGCCGCTCTCAAGCGCCCAACGCAGCCAGAAGTGCTGGAAGCCGACGCCGTCCATGTCCGCGCCGTAGAGACCGAACGGATGGAAGTAGCTGTGCCCCAACCGCCGCCAGTCGACGAACTCGATGCCCAGCTTGAAGGTGGCGTTGGTCTCGCGGATGAAGACGTCCTCATCCAGGCCCAGCACCTTGTTGAACAGCAGGATCATCGGGATGGTCGCCTCGCCCACCCCCACGGTTCCGATCTGCTCGGACTCGACCAGGGTGATCGAATAGCGGCGCGTCCCGACCGTCTGGGCCAGGGCCGCGGCGGTCATCCAGCCGGCCGTGCCGCCGCCCACGACGACGATGTTGCGGATCGCCTCGCTCACGTGAACCGCAGGGGCGCGGGCGCCGATGCGGCGGGCCGCTGGGTCATCGCCGCCAGCCTGGCTTCCAGCGGACGCATCCGCCCGACATCGGCGGCGATGCGACCCAGGATCTTCTGGAAGATCTGGATCTGCTCGCCCTCGCTGACGCCCTCGGCCAGCGGGTCATGGGCCTGCGGGATAACTCCATGGCCGATCAGGCAAGCCGCCCAGTTGGCCGGCTGGAAGGCCTCGTCCTCGCGGGTCGGCACCACGCCGCGGGCCCCGAACAGTTGCAGCTTGTAGGCCAGGTCGGCCGGCGGCTCGACGCTTCGGAGGGCTTCCCAGGGCGCGCCGCTGCGGCGGTTCAGGTGATAGTGCATGGCCTGGAAGTCTCGCAGGCTACGGCCATGCGCCGCCATCGCCGCGCCATAGGCTCGCGCCTCCGGGCCGCCGTCGATGTCGGCCGGGAACAGCGTCACCAGGTGCGACAGCCCCGCCTGCAAGGCGTGCATCGGCGCGGCGTCGGAGGGATCCAGCGCGATCGCGGCGGCGCCCAGCGCCACGCAATTGCCGATCCAGGGCCGCGTCTGCATGCCCGGCCTCAGGATGAGCGCCTCGCTATACCGCCAGCCCAGGGGCGAGACGCCTTCCGCTCGCCGAACCATTGCTTGGGCATCCGCGACCTTGGAGTCGTAGACCGCAAGGCCCGCTGTACGGTCCTGCAACGGATAGAGCCCCACCCAGCCGCCTTCGACGGATTCGATGTGGGCATAGGCCGGCAGGGTGTTCAGGCGTTGCCCGGCCAGGGGCAGCACCCGGTCGAACGGCAGCCAGGCGTTCCAGGCCTCGAAGCCCGCGCCCGGCATCTGGCTGATCAGAGCGCCATCGCCGACATCGACGAACAGGTCGCCGGCCACCACCGCGCCGCCTTCGACGACCACGGCCTCGATCCGTTCGCCCGACCGCTGAACATCGGCCACCGCGCCCTGCTCTACACTCACGCCGTCCGCCAGAGCCCGTTGCCGCAGCAGCGCGGCATAGGCGACCGCGTCGACGTGCAGGCCAACGCCCGGCGAGGACAGCCGGCCAGGATCATCGCCCTCGACGATCCGTCCCTGTTTGGCGGCCGCCGCGCCCAGCGAGAAATCCTCGAGCGCGGTCTTCAGCCCGCGCCGACGCGCCAGCACCCAGTGGTGGACGAAATCGACATAGTCCACCGAATGCCCATGGGTGTCGTAGGGGTGCAGGAAGGCCCAGCCGTCGCCCGCAAAGCCGGCGAACCGCTGGCCCAGGGATGGAACGGCGCCGCAGCGGCGCGCCAGCTCGACGTCCGACAGGCCCAGCAGTTGATGCAGGTTGCCGACGGCCGGCAGGCCGGCGTGGGACAGGCCCGGCGTCGGCGGCGCGGTCTCGACGGCTCGCACCACCAGGCCGCCGGCCCCGAAGGCCTTCCGCAAGGCCAGGGCCGTCAGCCACAGCGGCGCGCCGGCGCCGACCACCACGACGGTGCGCACGGGCCGGCTCATGCCATGGCCTCCGCGACCGCACGCTCGGGAATGGCGCAATGGCTGGCGACGAAGTCAGCGTGCGTCGGCATGGACGGAACCCGCCCGGCGATCGCCGCGCGCTGGCGCTCCATCTCGGCCAGGGCTTGCGGCAGCGGCACGTTGTCGACCATCCGGTCATAGCCGCCCGGCAGGACGCCCTGCCCCAGCAGCACAGAGATCCAGCTCGGCAAGGCGAACAGGCCGTCGTGATAGTTGGGCGCCACGCCGCGATGCCGGAACAGCTCCAGCTTGTGCTTGAGGCTTTCGGGGATTTCCATCTCGCGGCAGTGCTTCCAGAGCTCGCCGTCGGTGCGAGTATTGGCGTGGTAGTGCAGGATCAGGAAGTCACGTACGCGGTCGTATTCCATGTCGACCCGACGGTTGAACTCTTCGACCAGCGCCGGCTCGACCCGCTTGCCCGGAAACAGCTTGAGCAGGTTCATGACCGCGATCTGGATCAGGTAGATGCTGGTCGACTCCAGCGGCTCCAGGAAGCCGCTGGCCAGGCCGGCGGCCATGACGTTGCGCGTCCAGGAAGCCGTTCGCCGACCGGCCTTGAAGCGGATCTGGCGCGGCTCGGCCAGGGCTTCACCGTCGAGATTGGCCATCAGGGTGGCGGCCGCCTCGTCGTCGCTGATGTAACGGCTGGAATAGACGTAGCCGTTGCCGGTGCGGTGCTGCAGCGGGATGCGCCACTGCCAGCCGGCCTCGCGGGCGGTCGAGCGGGTGAAGGGCGTGAAGCGGTCGGCGCGCGCGCAGGGCACGGCCCAGGCCCGATCGCACGGCAGCCAGTCGGTCCACTCCTCGAACGGACTGTCTAGGGTCTGGCCGATCAGCAGGCCACGGAAGCCCGTGCAGTCGACGAAGAAGTCGCCCTTGATCACCTCGCCCGAAGCCAGGGTGATCGAAGCCACGTCGCCCGACAGCGGATCGCGCGAGACATCGACCACCTTGCCCTCGGTGCGCTTCAGCCCCCGCCCCTCGGCCACCTTGCGCAGGTACTTGGCGTAGAGGCTGGCGTCGAAGTGATAGGCGTAGCTGTAGGTGGAATCGATCTTGTCGGGATCGGGATTGGGAAACTCGAAGCGATCGTCCCGCGCCGCGGCGATGGCGTAGGAGAACTGCTCGATGTCGAGGTCGTGGCCCGCCAGCCGGGCCCGGTTCCAGTGATGGTGAAAGCCCGCGCCGCCGATGGCCGCGCCGTGCACGCCGAACGGATGGTGATAGGACGAGCCCTTGAAGCCCCAGTCGAGGAACTCGATGCCGAGTTTGAACGTGCCGTTCGTCTCGCGCATCATCTCGACCTCGTCGATGCCGACGAAGCGGTTGTAGTCGCGCATGGCCGGGATCGTAGCCTCGCCGACGCCGACGGTGGCGATCTCGTCGGACTCCACGAGCCGCACCCGCGCCTGATGCGGACGCAGGCCGCTGACCAGCGCGGTTCCCACCATCCAGCCGGCCGTTCCCCCGCCGACGATGACGATATCCAGGGGCGCGCTAGTTTCCATGCCGCCGTTCCCACCCATTTGCGGGCGCCTGTCGAGCGGGCCCGTATTCTTGTGACGAAGGGGCGGACCGACGGCCCGCCCCTCCTCAGATCGATCAGTACTTGAACCGGAACGTCAACAGGTAACGCTTGTCGGTGCGGTTCCAGGCGTTGTCCTTCAGGAGGCCGCCGGCCGAAGCGTCGTTGACTTGCTGCTTGAGCACGGACTCGGTGTTGAGCAGGTTGCTGCCCTGCAGGCTGATCTCCAGGTTGTCGCTGGCCCGATAACGAACCGAGGCGTCGAGATAACCGGCGTCGTCCTGCCAGATCGGGAAGGCCAGGCAGCAGTCCATGGCGGTCAGCAGGTACTTGGAACGCCAGTTATAGGCGGCGCGCACCGCCCAGCGGCCTTTCTCGTACATGCCCACGAGGTTGTAGGCGTACTTCGAGAGACCTTCGAGCGAGTCGACCTGCACCGCCCCGTCGGCCTGGCTGAGGCCGCCGCCGCTGGTGTTGGAGCCGCCGCCGCCCGAGGCGTTGCTCAGGTTGCTGTTCGTGATCCCCTTGTTCTCGACATAGGTGAAGTTCGCCTGGATCCCGAGGCCGTCGAACGGCGCGGGCAGGAAGTCGAAGTAGCGCTGATAGGCGACCTCGGCGCCGCGGATCTTGGCCCCATCACCATTGACCGGACCACGCGTCAGCACCGTGCGGGTGACGCCGTTGACCGTGACGTCCTGGTTGAAGCCGCCGTACTGGATGTAGTCGTTGAACTTCTTGTAGAAGACTGCCAGCGAGAACGACCCCACCTCGGCGAAGTAGTGTTCGAGGCTGATGTCGATCTGGTCGGCCGTCATCGGCTTCAGGTACGGATTGTAGGAATCCGCCGTGTAGCGAAGATTGGCCCCGGTGATGTTGCCCGCGCTGTCCTTGACCCACAGCGGGTCATTGACGTTGTTCATGTCGGGCCCGGCCATGTTCACCTGAACATAGTTCTTCAGGTAGCCGATGTCGGGACGCGACATGGCGCGCGAAGCGGCCAAGCGCAGTTGCCACTCGTCGTTGAGGTCGATCTTCAGGTTGAAGCTCGGCAGCACGTTGTGGTGCTTCTGGCGAACCGTGCTGGCCGAGGCCAGGCCGTCGGTGAACGCCTTGTCGTCGGCCGACAGGTAGCACCACAGGCTCTGGGGCACATAGGCGCCGGTGACAGGCAGGCCGTCGGGGCCAAGTGGGCGGCTGCGCGGCTGGCAGACCCGCGGATCGGTCTTGCCGAAGTCGGCATGGACCAGCGAGCCGCTGCTTTCGTTCTGCGTCTCCACATAGCGCAGGCCGATGTTGCCGCTGATCCCGAAGCCGCCGATCGTGTGATCGCGCCCGCCGAACTTCAGCATGAAGTAGGCGGCGTTGGTCTTCTCCGAGACGTCGGTGATTTCCTGCGGCAGGAAGCAGTTGGTCTCGCCGGCGCGATAGCAGACCGCCTCCCAGCGCGAGGAGCCGACGCCGGTGTTGGAATAGCCGAAGGCCTTCTGGAACTTCTCCAGGTCCTTGACGAAGTCCATGCTGGCGAAGGTCAGCATGCCGGTCTTCAGCACGTCGCCGCCGAAGATGTCGTTGAACGAGCGCACGTCCGGCAGGTTGCGATCCCAGCCGCTGAAGGTGGTGGTGGCGTTGCCGGCGGCGCAGTCGCCGTTGACGTTGGCGGCCGGCGCGGTGCGGTCGACGTTGTACCAGAGGTAGTCGGTGCTGTTGACGCCGCCGCCGCCCTGGTCGCAGCCCCAGGCGTTGGCGATGCCGCCCCAGTTGTAGACGCTCCAGCGCACCGTCTGTTCGCGATCGGCGTGGCGCGCGCCCACCTTCAGCGAGTCCAGCCAGCCGTCGCCCAGGTCGTACTGCACGTCGATCCGCGCGGCGAACTGGTCGCCCTCGCTGCGCTCAAGGTGGTTGTTGACGTTGTTGAATCGCCAGGCGTTGGGGTTGGCCAGGCCGCCGGGAGCGTAGTTGATGTTGGTGCCTGGCAGCACGGTCATGACCGGATGGTCGCCGGAGGCGTCGATGTTGAGGTTGGCGTAGGAAACCAGGCCGACATCGGCGTCATAGTTCGACAGCTTGGCCTTCACCTTCTGGACGTCGAAGTTGAAACGCAGGCGGTCGGTCGGATCCCACTTCAGATTGAAGCCCAGGTCCTGGGTGGTCTGCTTGTTGTAGTTGTAGCGCGTGGTGGCCGACAGTTCGCCACCGCGCTGCTCGGGCGCGCAGTCGGTCCGGCCCGTCCAGCCGTAGCAGGGCTCGATGACGGGCTGGCCGGTCGAGGTCTGGCCGATCAGGTAGCCGGCCCAGTCGTTGCTGGCCGAGGTGGTGTTGCCGACCCAGCCGAGCGGCGAGGTCATGATCCCGCTCTCGAAGTTTCCCTCGTCGTCGAACTTGAAGGTCGTGCCCGGCGCCGGCAGCACGTAGGTGTTGGCGTCGGCGTTGGTGACTTCGAAGTGCGGACCGCGGTTGTAGAGGCTGAAGGCGCTGCCCTGCACCGAGCGCTCGTGCCAGATGTTCTCGTAGCTCGACTTGTTGAACTGCACCGTGGCCAGGAACTTCCTGTCGTTGTCGCGCCATTGGCCGGCGGCGGCGACACCGTTGCGGGTGCGGTCGAACTCGGTGTGGGCCAGACGGTACCAGGCCGGGATGTATTTGGTGCCGCCGCCGAACATGGTGACATCCTTGAAGATGCCCATGCGGCCGAACTGCGAGCTTTCCGAGATGGTGTTCAGCTCCGAATGGGCGCCGTTCACCATCAGGCCGAACTCGCCGATCTCGGTTTCCCAGCGGTTGGCGTAGATCGCCGAGACCTCGGGGGTCACCTGTTCGGACAGGGTGCCGTAGTTCAGCGAAGTGGTGATGCCGATCACCCTGCCAGCGCTGTCGAACGGCAGGCGGGTCTTCAGATCGACCGTGCCGGCGATGCCGCCCTCGATCAGTTCTGCGGTCTGGTTCTTGTAGGTGTCGACCCCGCCCATCAGTTCAGGCGAGACATCGCCCCAGGACAGGCCGCGCGAGGAGTTGGCGCTGAAGGTGTCGCGGCCGTTGAACTCCGAGCGCACCTGCGAAAGGCCGCGGACGATGACGCCCGAGGGCTCGGCCGAGAAGTGGGTGGTGTCGCTGGTCGAGGCGTAGCGGTTGACGGTGACGCCGGGCACGCGCTGCAGGGCCTCGGCCACCGACTTGTCGGGGAACGAGCCGATATCGCTGGCGGTGATGGAGTCGACGATGGTGTCGGCGCCGCGCTTGATCTGCTGGGCCGACTTCAGCGCCGCGCGCTGGCCGGTGACGATCACCGCGTCCACCTGGTTGTCGGCGATCACGTCCGACGGCGAGGCTTGCGAGGCGGCGGGAGCGGTCGACACCGTCTCCTGCGCCAGGGCCGGCGCAGCGCTCAGCAAGGCCGCGACCGAAGCGCAGCCCATCCATCCGGCCGCGCGGATTCGCGTGGTTCTCATAGGTCGTCCCCTCCCAAGGCCGCGCTCGCTCACGCGGGCCCCTTCAAGTGTCCGGAGCTTTCGCCCGGAGATGAGCGGTCGTGCCGCCGATTGTACGGGAAGCCTTGGCCAGGCGTCCTGGCGTCGCGCTTCCTCCCGTCGCACCCGTCTCGACGCGGGCGCTTGATGTTTCATAGCCGTAGCAAACGCCGGTACGCCAGCATTTTATAAAAATATTTTGTTTAATCTTTAAGCCTTGCCAACCGCTGTTGCCTGACGGACACAATCACCCTCCAGTACGCCCCGTTCGAAGGGTGACGACCTTCGAGGGGAGGCAAGCCGGTGAAGGCAATCTTCGAATCCACGGCGACCTCGCCAGAGGCGCTGAGCGCCCTGACGACCGCCGCAGAGCCGGTGGTGATCCGGGGCCTCGTATCCCACTGGCCGGTGGTCGCGGCGGGTCGCGCCGGACATGCTTCGCTGTTCGACTACCTGTCGCGGTTCGACGCCGGCCAGTCGGTCGCCACGGTCTTCGCACCGGCCGAGGCCGGCGGGCGGTTCTTCTACGCCGACGACCTGGCGAACATGAACTTCCGGGGCGGACGGGCCCGGCTGCGGAAGACTTTCGATTTCCTGACCGAGCATGCGGGCGACGCCGAGCAGACGGCGTTGGCCGCCCAGTCCGTGCCGACCTGGAACGCCCTCCCCGGCTTCGCCGAGGAAAACCCCCTGCCCCTGCTCGGTCCCAAGGTCGAGCCGCGCGCCTGGATCGGCAATCGCGTCATCGTCGCCGCCCACCACGACCCGTTTGAGAACGTCGCCTGCGTGGTCGCCGGCCGCCGCCGCTTCACCCTGTTCCCGCCCGATCAGGTGGAGAACCTCTACATGGGACCGTTCGAGCGTACGCCCGCCGGGGCGACCATCAGCCTGGTGTCGCTCGAGGACCCCGACCTTGAGACCTTCCCCCGCTTCACCCAGGCCCTGGAGGTCGCCCAGACCGCCGAACTGGAGCCGGGCGACGCGATCTACGTCCCATACCTGTGGTGGCACCACGTCCGCTCGCTGGAGACGGTCAACATGCTGGTGAACTACTGGTGGAACCCGCCGAACCAGGGACGAGGCCTGGCCCGCGACGCCTTCATGCACGCCATGCTGACCCTGCGCGCCCTGCCCCCGGCCCACCGCCAGGCCTGGAAGGCGATGTTCGACCACTACGTCTTCCGCACCGAGGGCGACGCCAACGAGCATCTGCCTCAGCAGGCCCGAGGGATCCTAGGCGACCTGGACGAAGGCGCGGCCAGGGAACTGCTGACCATCCTGTCGCGCGTACTGGCCGAGTCCGCGGCCGCCAAGCGCTGCTAGCGGCAGCCTGAGAAGACGCGCGAGCGCCGGCTGGTCTCGCGCACTCCGCCCGCCCCCTCGAAGAAGCGCCTGCCCCACGGCGTCAGTCGCCGCCCGTCGAAACGCTCGACCAGATCGAGGTCGGCGACCTCAGGCGCATTGCCCGACCATGACCAGCCCAGATAGCCCACGCCCATGGCGTCGGAGAGACGGAAGATCGCCTCCTCGTCGACCGGCTGGCCGCGATGGTCGGGTCCGAACTCGCCGACGATCAGCGGCAGGCGCGCGGCCTCGAAGGCGCGCAGGTAGTCCTCGACGGCCCGCGCTTCGCCATAGGCCTCGTACATGTGGACGTCGAAGACGAGGTTGTGCTGCGGATCGGCGCCCAGGAGCTCGGCGGCCCGATCGCGCATGGTTCCAGAGCTGTCCTGGCCGTAGTCGTGGGCGTCGATCACCAGCGTGTGGCGCAGCCCCAGGGCGCGCAGGGCGACGATGGCCGTGCGATGGGCCTCCAGCCACTGCTCCGGCGTCGCCCTTCCTGCGGTGGGCTCGTTGCCGATGTTGACCAGGACGTAGTCCTCCTGGCCGCGCAGCACGGGTGCGAGCCGCGTCCAGTAGGCCAACGCCGCGCCGATATGCGCGGCCTTCGGCTCAAGGCCGTAACCGGTGGTGTCGTGCACCTCCAAGATCACTACCTGCCTGGCGCGACGGGCCTGGGCGATGATCTTGCGCACGGCGCGCGGCGAGGTGCGCCGCCAGCGCGTCCCCTCGCTCAGCACGACGCGGATGGTGTTGGATCCCAGCCCCGCCGTCTCGCGGATAGCCCTCCCCGTCGCGCGCGGCTTCCAGGCGTGAGGCAGGTTGACCCCGCGCATGACGAAGGCATCGCCGCAGGCGTCGGTCAGGCGACCGTCCTGCACCGAGAAACCGGCGAAGGCGGGCGAGGCGAACAATACGGACGCCAGCGCAAGGCTCCCAGCCCATGTCCGCACCGCGTGCATCCCCATCACCGCCTCCCAACGCAGGGAGCGGACCCTGGCCATGGCGCTCGCTGCGCGCAAGGCATAAAAGAAAGCAATTTTCTTTATTTCACGCAGCGCCGCGCGGGTCGCCGACCTTTCGCCCGGCACGCCGCAGGTGCTAAGCCAGGGCACAGATGAGCCAGTCGCCCAAAAGCCCCGCCCGCAAGACCTCGCAAGCCGGTCCGAGCCTGTCCGGCACGAATCTGGAGCGGGCCGGCGACTACAACCAGCGGGTCACGCTGCAGTCGATCCGCATCGGCGGCGCCAAGACCAAACCCGAGATCGCGGCCCTGACCGGCCTGACCGTGCCGGCCATCACCAACATCACCAAGCGCCTGCTGGACGAAGGTCTGATCGTCGAGGCGGGCAAGCTGCACGGCGGTCGCGGCCAGCCGGCCATGACCCTGGCGGTCAATCCCGACGGCTGCTTCTCGATCGGCCTCAACATCGACCGCGACCACGTCACCATCCTGCTGCTGGACTTCGCCGGCCAGGTGCGGGCGCGCTCGACCTGGGAAGTGGCCTTCGCCGGCCCCGACGCGGTGGCCGAGTTCTTCGAGACCAACTGGAAGGCCTTCCTCAAGACCAAGGGCGTCGAGGCCGAGCGGATCATCGGCGTGGGCGTGGCCATGCCCGACGACATGGCCCGGGTCGACCTGCCCCATCGCCCCGCCGAATATGGCGCCTGGAACACCACCGACGTGCGCGAACTGCTGTCGCGCCGCCATGACCTGCCGGTGACCGTCGAGAACGACGCCGCCGCCGCGGCGCTTGGCGAACTGCACTTCGGCCACGGCATGAACGCGCCCAGCTTCTTCTATCTGCTGGTCACCTCAGGCCTGGGCGGCGGCCTGGTGGTCGAGGGCGAGTACTTCCGAGGCGCCCAGGGCCGCAGCGGCGAACTGGGCTTCCTGCCCGTGACCTCGCCGCGCATCGACGTTGCCACGCTGCAGGAGGCCGTCTCGCTGTCGGCCCTCGCGCAGTTCCTGGAGAACAACGGCTTCTCCATCGCCGCGCCCGGCGACCTGGAGACCTTGCCCCAGAAGGGCCTGGACGCCGTCGAGGCCTGGATCGACCTGGCCGCCGACCTGCTGGCCGGGCCGATGGTGGCGGTCAGCTGCCTGATCAATCCTCAGGCGGTCTATATCGGCGGTCGCCTGCCCGAGAGCCTGGTCGATCGCCTGGCGGCCGCCCTCGAAACCAAGCTCGCCGGCGTTCCGGGCGTGCCCGCCCTCGCCCCGGTGCAGCGCGCGGCGCTGGCGGCCGACGCCCCGGCCATGGGCGCGGCCATCCTGCCGATCATCGAACGCCTGTTGCCCTCTCGGGCGGCCCTGCAGAAGACCTGAAGACCATGACTGTCGAGATCGACGACCGCCTCGCCGCCGCCGCCTTCCGCCGCCTGGTCGAGCACCTGCGCATGCGCACCGACGCCCAGAACGTCGACCTGATGGGCCTGGCCGGCTTCTGCCGCAACTGTCTGGCCGACTGGGTCGAGGAGGCCTCGGACGGCGCGCTCGACAAGAACGCGGCCCGCGAAGCGATCTACGGCATGCCCCAGTCCGAGTGGAAGGCCCGGCACCAGGCGCCGGCCACGCCCGAGCAACTGGCCCGCATGGAAGCCAGCGTAGCGCTGAACAAGCAGCTGCGCGGCGAAGACTACTAGGCCAAAGCCGTCCGAACGGCCTCCAGGGCTACGGGCTCCATCACCGCATAGCCCTCCTGCGTTGGATGCACCTGGTCGTAGGCCAGGCCCGGCTTCATGCCCGCGCGGCCGTCGTCCATCACCGCCGCATAGTCGGCGAACACGGCGCCCTGCTCCGCGGCGAAGGCCTTGATCCAGGCGTTGAGGCGCGGGATCTCGACATCCGGGCGCAACCCCGGCTTCCAGGGATAGGTCGCCGCGGGCGTCACCGAGCCGAGGATCACGCGAACGCCCGCCGCCCTGGCCAGCGCCGCCATGGCCGAAAGGTTGTTCCTGGTCGCGGCCGGATCGTAGGGACCCGTGTTGCCGGCGATGTCGTTGGTTCCGGCCAGGATGTGCACGGCGGCCGGCTTCAGCGCCAGGACGTCGGCCGTGAACCGCAGCAGCATCTGCGGGGTCGTCTGGCCGCCGATCCCCCGCCCCACGAAGCCGTTGGCCTCGAAGAACGAAGGCCGCGCGTCCTTCCAGCCCTGGGTGATCGAGTCGCCGATGAAGACACACCGCCGTCGCTCCGAAGGCAGGGCCGCGTCGGCCGCATTGGCCTCGCGATAGCGAGCCAGCCACGGCCAGTCGTTGCGCAGCCGCAGTTCCTCCTCGCTCGGCCCGGACGGCGCGCCTTGAGCCAGAGCGAGACCCGGCGCGGCAAGTCCGAGCGCCGCCAGGAACGATCGGCGCCTCATCGCACGGCCTCGACGCGCGGCGTCACGTTCCAGCCGCGCAAGGCGACCTTCGCGCCCCTCCCTGCCCCGGCCGGGTAGCGGATCTCCACCGTCCGCGTCTCGCCTGGCAGCAGCGAGACGTAGTTGTCCGAATAGTAGGCCGGCAGGATCCGGTCTCCCTTGGCGTCGACCAGGGTCAGCTTGGCGTTCAGGGCCGGCGCGGCGCCCGTATTGGCCAGGGTGACGGCGACCACGGCCTCGCCCTTCTCGCCCCTCCCGGACTTGGCCGACAGCGTCACGGGCTGGGCCGCCATCTGCGACAGCCGCCGCTCGCCAGCGTCGTCGGCCCCGACCCAGTAGAGGTTGCGCGACAGCACCGCGCCGCTCGCGGCGGTGAGGTCGAGGCGGACCACGGCGGCTTTCCCGCTCGTGAGGCCAAGATCCAGCGAACGCCCGGGCGCGACGGCGTTGGCGGCGGCGTCCACCGCGTCGGTCTGGTCGGACAGCACCTTGCCCGAAAGGTCGAGCACTCGCGTCCGCAGTCGGGCGCCGGCGATCGGCGCGGCCGTGTTGTTGACCACCGCCAGGGCGTGGTCGGCCAGGCTCATCTGGGCATGGACCGGCTCGGCGGCGGCCTTGGTTCCATAGAACGCCCCGTGAGTGTCGTAGTCGTGGCTGAGGATCTGCCACATGGTCGAGGGCCAGGCCGGCTGGGTCATCCACAGCAGACGCCCCGACGACCTGGTCCAGAGCTCCTGGTTCATCCCCTCGAAGATCGCCCGGTGCGTCTCGTAGTTCATCAGCTGGGCCTTGCGCTCGAAGTCCTCGAGACTGGTCGGCGCGCCCAGCTTGGCGGCCATGGCGTCGGTGAAGCTCTTGGTCGCGCCGTTACCGGTGGGATGCCAGTCGTGATAGGCCCAGGTGTCGCTGATCGGCCAGCGATCCTGCGCGGGCACGGCGGCCGAGAAAGCCTCCAGCGTCGGGAACGACGGCGTGCCGACCTCGACCGAGAAGCCCTTGGCGTGCTCGGTGAAGTAGGTCTCGGGCTCACGATAGTTGTAGGGCCCGCTGTTCTGCAGGTTCACGCGGTTGGAACTGCCGGTGTACCAGCGCGTGCCGTCCAGATCGTGGACCAGGGCCTCCAGCCCCTCGTTGAGGATCGGGTGCGGCACCCCCTCGTTGCGCCCGAACCACAGCACGATCGAGGGGTGGTTGCGATAGCGCTTGATGACGTCGGCGGCGTTGGCCAGGAACAGCGGCACGTCCTGGGGTTCAAGCTGGTAGTCCTGGGTCGAGGCCCAGAAGTCGTTGAGCACCAGCAGGCCGTACTCGTCGGCCAGGTCGTAGAACGGCTCCTCGGTGTTCTGGCCCACCCAGTTGCGAATGGTGTTGAGCCCGGCCTCCTTATGCAGGCGGAAATAGGGTTCGAGGCGCTCGCGCTCGATGCGTTTGCGCCAGTCGTCCGTGCCCCAGTTGCCGCCGCGCGCGGCGATCTTCACGCCGTTGACCTTCAGCACCAGATGCGGCGCCAGGCCGGTCTCGGGCACGTCGCGCACGGCCGGCGAGGTCTCGCCTTGCGCCGTCAGCGAGGTCGCCCAGCCGTCGACCACCTTGCGGATGCCCTCGTGGCTGCCGTCGGTGACGTCCTGGCCAAGCTGCCGGGCCTTGCTGAAGTCGACCTCGACGCGCCGCAGGTGGCCGGCCGGGTTCATCAGCGAGAGCTCGTAGGTCACCTGGCGGATACCGAACCGCAGGCGCTTCTCGTCCGAGGCCTGGCCGTCGACCGAGGCGGTCAGGGTCAGGTCGTGCAGGACCTGCTCGCCATAGCCGTTGGGCCACCAGAGCCTGGGATTGGCCACGGCCAGCTGCGGAAACTCGGCGGGCGCCAGGCGGATGGTCGAAGCCCCGGGCTGGACGGTGACCGTCTTGCTGACCTGGACGCCGTCGAACGCGGCCGTCACCGTCGCCTGGACCGGACGATCCGACAGGTTCTCGACCGGCGCCAGGATCTCGATCTCGGCCAGGCTGTTGTCGGCCTTGGTCAGCGTCGTGACCACCTGCGGGTCGCCCAGGCGCGTATCGCCGGAAGCCTCCAGCACCACGTCCTGCCACAGGCCGGTGTTGCGGTCGCGAACGCTGGGGATCCAGTCCCAGCCCTCGCTGGCGACGAAGGTCGGGCCGTCCAGGGCCATCATGCCGCCGTTCTCGCCGACGCCGGCGGTCAGCGACTCCTCGTGCGCCAGCCCAGGATGCGGCGGCGGCGAGACCTTCACGGCCAGCACGTTGCCGGTCGGCCTCAGCTTGTCGGCGACCTCGAAGCGGCCGCGCACGAAGGCGCCCTTCATGTCGCCCAGCTTTTCGCCGTTCAGCCACACCTCGGCGGCGTAGTTCACGCCCTTGAAGGTCAGGCGCGGACGCTTGCCGCCAACGGCAGCGGGCGCATCGAAGGTCGTGCGGTACCAGTAGGCCTGCCTGTTCAGGCTCTCCGGGATAGCGGTGTTGTTGAGACCGTAGTCGGGGTCTGGATAGACGCCGCGATCGACCAGGGTGGTCAGAACAGTGCCGGGCACGGTGGCCGCGTACCAGCCCTTGGCGTCGAATCCGGGCAACGAAATCACCGCGCCTTCGCTCATGACCTTGGGGGCCTCGACCAGGCTCCAGCGTTTCAGCGTCCAGGCGCCGGGGCCAGCCTCGACCAGAGCCGGGCCGGCATAGGCGGGCTTGGCGACCGGGGCGGAGATCGGGCCCTTGCCCTGCGGACGGGTCCACGCCTCCTGCGGCGTCACCTGGCCGGCCTGCTGGCGCACCTGCACCGGCCAGGTCGGGCTGCCGGTCTCGAACACCGTCAACGGATCGGGCTTGCGGGCGGCGAGCGCCCTGATCTCGGCGTCGGAGAGCGCGCGGGCCTCGGCGCGGAAGCCGGCCACCTGTCCGGCGAACGGCGCGAACCCGGCGGCCTTGCGCGGACCCAAGGCGATCATGGCCGGCGTCGCGGCGGCGGGCGCCGCGCCCTGGGCCACCGTCTTGCCGTCGACATGGAGCGTGACCCTGGCGCCGTCCGAAACGGCGGCGACGAACCGCCAGTCGCCCGGTCGAGGCGCATCGCCGCCCTTGATCTCGGTTCCCGAGGTCACGACGGCGAAGCCATCGGACCCGACCGCCAGGAAGCGCCCGCTGGCCAGATCGCCGATCCCCGCCGCCAGCGCCTGGCCTGGCTGGGCTCCTGAGATCCTCACCCACCCCGACAGCGACCAGGGCGCGCCGGCCGGCAGGGTCTCCCCCGCCGAGGCGCCGGCCAGGGGTCGCGACAGGCCGTCGCCGCCGGCCGGAAACTCGGCGTTGTAGGGTCCCCAGACCTGGGCGGACGCCGCGAGCGGCGCCAGCAGGGCCAGGGCGCAGCCAGCGGCCAGGACGGATTTCGAGCGGGTCTTCATCCTCTTGGTTTCCTCCGTGCGCGGCTTGGTCGCCGCTTGTTGCTGATGGTCTAGGGCCGGGTATGGAACCGGCAGTCGGGTTCTTCGCCCTGCTCCGCCTTTGGTCCGGCGGCGGTGAAGGCCAGCCGCTCGCCCGCGCCGCTGTCGGCCGGCCAGGGCGGCGATCCAGGTGCGTTCGGCTCGCCGGTGCGCGCGAAAGCCGCCCAATAGGTCTGCAAGGGCGGACGCCCCTCGCCGGGCCGATCGAAGACGAAGGACAGCTCCGAACCGTGACCCACGGCCGACTGGCCGGGCGCGGGGACCTCGAGCTCGTAGCGCCAGACCTTGCCGCCGGCCTTCCGGCGCAGGCGCGCCGTCGTCTCGGCCGGACAGCGGAACATCCGGTCCGTCGCCAGTCGCAACACCGCATCGCCCCGCACGGGGTCAATGGCGGGCGGCGGCTCACGATCCAGGCCATACGCCGCCAGCACCTGCGGCGCGCGATCCTCGAAGGCCTCGGCGATCCAGGCCCGGGCCCGCTGGGGTTCGCCGCCGAACAGGGCGATCTCGCGGGCGCTGGAGCCGACGATCATCGGCTTCACGCCAGGATCGGCCAGCAGCACTTCCGGCGGCTTTGGCAGCACCGCGCCGTCGACGACGGCCTGGGTCCAGATGAAGCCCTGGTCGTCGATGGGCGCCGTCAGCGCCTCGGCGGCTTTCAGCAGTTCGTCGCCGGAGATCCGTCGAAGGTCGCCCAGCGACCTGGCCCCTACACGCCGGGCCAGATCCTCGCCGATCGCCTCGTTCTGCTTCAGCGAGCGCGGCGGAAAGCCGAAGCCCGGCATGCCGCTCTGCAGGATCCCCCGCGCGGCCAGGTCTCGGCCCCTCGGCGACAGCATGACCAGGCCCACGTCCTGACCGCCGGCCGAGTGGCCAAACAGCGTGACATTGGCGGGGTCGCCGCCGAACGCGGCGATGTTGTCGCGCACCCACTGGAGGGCGGCGATGATGTCCATCAGGGCGTAGTTGCCCGACGCCCCGCCTTGCTCCCCGGTCAGCGCCGGATGCGACAGGAAGCCGAACACGCCCAGCCGGTACTGCACGCTGACCAGCACCACGCCCTGGTCGACCAGGCTCGACTCCACCGTGCCCGCGCCGGAGCCGGCGTGGTTGGCGCCCCCGTGGATCCAGACCATGACCGGCAGCCGCGCGTCGGGCCCATGTCTGGGCGAGCGAACATCGAGGTAGAGGCAGTCCTCGCTGGAGCGCGCCGCGTCCGCCGCGTTCCAGCCGCGCGAGGTCTGCAGACAGGCGCGTCCGGACGCCAAGGCGGGCCGCTCGCCGCTCCATGCGGCGACGCCTTGAGGCGGCTTCCAGCGCAGATCCCCGACCGGCGGGCTGGCGAAGGGCACGCCCAGAAAGGCCTGGCTGCCGTCTGCTCGTTGGTCGCCGACCAGCAGGCCGGCTGTTGTTTCAACGCGAACAGGATCCGCCAACGCCGACGTAGCCAAGGACAGCGCCGCGACCAGGAAGGCGCCGCCGATCCCTTTCACGAGGCCACGCGAAGCCGGGTGTCGGCCCGGGCCAGCGCCGTGCTGAGGGCCTCGATCGCGCAGACGATGTGATAGAACGAGCTGGCCGGCGCGGCCTCGTCGACCATCCGGCCGTCCGGGGTCAGGCGGTCGAACCACAGGCCCGGCGTCGGCGTCGCCAGATAGGTCTCAAGCCCGACGACGGCCGCTGCGGCCAGCGTCCAGTGCTCGGCCTTGCCGGTCTCGATCGCCGCCAGGGCGTGGGCCTTGATGCGCTCGGTCTGGGGCCACAGGCGCGCCTGTGCGTCATGCACCGAGAAGTCGTCGAGCAGGGCGTCGATCGCGACGCCGCGCTTCCGGTCCACGCCGAAGCGCTCGCCGATCTCGATCAGTCGCAGCGCGGCATGGCGGCAGGCCTGGGCGTCGGCGGGATCGTCGGTGAGCCCCGACCAGCGCAGCAGCAGCCAGGCCCATTCGAACTGATGGCCGGGCTCGACGATGCGCCCCGCCAGGCCCGGCGCCGGCCGCCAGCCGTCATCGAAGGTTTCCAGCAGCGCGCCCTGGTCGTTGATGAAGACCTCGAGCGCCAGCGACTTGATCTCGTTGGCCAGATCGCGCCACTCGCTGTCGCCGTCGGCCTCGATCCAGGCCAGGGCCGCTTCGAACAGGTGCATGTGCGGGTTCGACAGCAGCACGCCCGTGGGCGGGAACGCCGAGTGGAAACCCGCCACCGGATGCCGGAAAGCCGTCAGCACGGCCCGCCGCAAAGCTTCGGCGCTGACCTCGGCCGCCGGCCCGAGAACGACGTCCATGTCGGCCAGGGCGAACAGGGCGAAGGCCTGATCGTAGAGCACCGCGCCGTCGTCGAGCACGCGGCCGTCGCCGTCGACCGCCGATCGGATCAGGCCGTTCGGTTTGACATAGCGCGTCAGAAAGGCCGCCAGACCCCGCCGGACGGTCCTGAGGTCGACGGTCGCGCCCAGGCGCTCGGCGCCGACAAGCGCATAGAGCTGTCTCGGCTGGACCCGGGCCCGGCGAAGGCTGGCGACCGGCCGGCCGTCCTGGTCGAGCTTCTCCTCGAAGGCGCCCGATGGGTCGACCCCGGCTCCGCTCCATAGCGGCGTGGCGGCCTCGGCTAGCCAGCGCCTCAGCCGGCCGCAGGCGACGCGGGCCTCGTCAAGCGGCGACATCGCCGGCCCAATCGGCCTGGCTCCACAGGCGCGCGGCCCCGCGCACGCCCGAAGAGTCGCCCCAGCGGGCCTTGACGATGCGGCTCTCCCAATTGTCGGTGAACACATGCGGCCCCATCAGCACGGGCAGGCGTTCGTACAGCAGCTCGACGTTCGACATGCCGCCGCCCAGCACGAAGACGTCGGGGTCGACGATGTCGGCGATCACGCCCAGTCCGCGGGCCAGGCGGTCGAGATAGCAGTCGAGCGCGCCCTGAGCGACCGGATCGCCCGAAGCCGCGGCCTCAACGATCGCCGCGCCGCTGAGGTCGGCGCCGCCGTGCTGGCGGAAATCGCGGCGGAAGCCCGTGCCCGAGATCCAGGTCTCCAGGCAGCCATGGCGACCGCACCAGCATTGCGGACCGGGGCTCTCTTCCGGCTTGGGCCAGGGCAGAGGCACGTGGCCCCACTCGCCGGCGACGCCATTGGCGCCTTCGACCAGCTTGCCGTCGATCGCCAGCCCGCCGCCGCAGCCCGTGCCGATGATCACCGCGAAGGTCACCCGCGCCCCGGCGGCCGCGCCGTCGACCGCTTCGGAGAGGGCCAGGCAGTTGGCGTCGTTGGCCAGGCGGATAGGCCGCTCAAGGGCGGCCTCCAGGTCCTCGCGGAACCGGCGCCCGTTCAGATAGGTGGTGTTGGCGTTGCGGATCAGGCCGGTGCGCGGCGAGACCGAGCCCGGCGCGCCCACGCCCACCGAACCCTTGCCGCCGACGGCCTGCTCGGTGCGTTCCACCAGGTCGCGCACCACCTTCAACGCCGCCTCGTAATCGCCGGGCGTGGCGGCGCGGAGCGTCGAAAGCACGCGCCCCTCGGGCGACAGGGCCGCCGCCTCGATCTTGGTTCCGCCGAAATCGACCCCGATCTGGATCACCCGAAACTCCCTCGCCGCACGCGTCCTCACCGGACGCCGCAACCTCCAGCGGCCAGAGGCTTACCTTGCGTCCGCCAGCCGCGCCATAATAAAAAAAGACTTTTTATTTATTCATACTACAAGTCACGGCGTGACCTTCAGCATGACGACGCCATGCGGCGCGACCTGGGCCTCGTGGCCGCCCTTGCGGGCGCCCAGGTCCTTGCCCGCCCACAGGTCGCGGACCTTGGCCGGCAAGGTTTCGGGATAGTCCAGCATCGCCCAGTCCACGCGGACCGTGGCCGGCGCCCGCCCGCGGTTCAGCAGCACGACGGCGCGGCCGCCGCCCTTCAGGGGCCGCGCCCAGACCTCCAGGTCGCCCTGCTTGGACACACGCCGCGCCTGGGCGCCCAGCGGATCCTGGTCGACGGCGATGACCTCCTTGTTGGTCAGGATCGCCTTGGTGTCGGCGTCCATGTGACCGATGTCGTTGCCGGCGATCAGCGGCGCGGCCAGCATGGCCCAGAGGCTGAAGTGCGCGCGGTACTCCTCGGTGGTCATGCCGCCGTTGCCGACTTCCAGCATGTCCGGATCGTTCCAGTGGCCCGGCTTGGCGAAGGGATAGAGCTCGACCTGCTTGTCGAGGATGTTCATGACGCCGAGGCTGTAGCCCTTCACGCCTTCCCAGGCGTCGTAGATGTCGCCGGTGGTGCGCCAGAGGTTTCCGACCGACGCGCCCCAGGTCCAGGGCTTGGAGTTCCCCCACTCGCAGATCGAGAAGACGATGTCCCGGCCCGAGGTCTGCAGGGCGGCCGACATGATGTAGTAGGACGACGGCGCATCCTGCGTGCCGGCCATGCACCAGTCGTATTTCAGGTAGTCGACGCCCCAGGCGGCGTACTGCTTGGCGTCCTGGTATTCGTAGCCGCGGCTGCCCGGGCGGCCCGCGCAGGTCTTCAGGCCGGCGTCGGAATAGATGCCGAACTTCAGGCCCTTGGAATGGATGTAGTCGCCCAGCGCCTTCATGCCGCCCGGAAAGCGCCTGGGGTCGGGCTGGATGTCGCCGCGAGCATCGCGCTCGCCGTGCCAGCAGTCGTCTATGACGACGTACTCGTAGCCGGCGTCCTTCATGCCCGAGCTGACCATGGCGTCGGCCATGCGCTTGATCAGGGTCTCGTCGACGTTGCAGGCGAACTTGTTCCAGCTGTTCCAGCCCATCGGCGGCGTGCGGGCCAGGCCGTTGTCGGGCAGAGGCGGCGGCGGATCGTCGGCCAGGGCCGGAGCGGCGGACACGAGCAGGGACGCGGCCGCCAGGGTCGAGACGAGGCGCTTCATGGGTTCACGCTGGATATGGGGTGAAGAGAAGGACGGTCCGCCGGTCCCTTGGCTCCCGCTTGCAGGAATCTTGGGAAAGGCGCGGGTGAACCGGCGGACCGTGAGGCGACGAGGGCCTCAGTCGATCAGGCGGGGAAGAAAGCGGTTGGTGGACGCGAAAGCGCGTCGGGGCCGTGCCCGAAAGTCATGTTTGCCTCCCCAAGTCCTGCGCCGCGTCCTTGGTGGCGCGGGCGGCTGGCTTGAGACGGAGGTGACCACGGGGCCCCGCTTGCCGTCAATAGAATAAATAAATTTGTTTTTCTTTTTACCCCTACGTCAGCGGACGTAGGTCACCCCCACCCGCAGGCTGCGTGGCGCGTCGTAGCTGGTGATCCCGTCGCCGGTGCGGCCGGTGGCGACGCCGGCGTCCAGCGCGTTGCGCAGGTCGAGTTCCAGGCGGGTCGAAGGATTGAGCGCGTAGCGGGCGGAGAGATTGAGGGTAGTGGCCGCCCGCAGCCGGCGGGTGTTGAGGTCGTCGTCGAAGCGCGCGCCCTCGTGGCGGGCGGCGAGGAAGAGGTCCAGGCGCTGGCTGGCGCGCCACTCCAGGCCGGCCGAGGCGGCGACGCGCGGGGCCTGGGCCGGGCGCTTGCCGGTCAGTTGCGGGGCCTGCGCGCCGCCATCGACCTCGGCGTCCGTCGCCATCACCGCGCCGGTCAGAACGAGGCGCTCGCCGAGACTGGCGCGGCCTTCCACTTCAATCCCGACGGCGTCTATACGGCCGACGTTCTGGCGCTGGCGCAGCACGCCGCCGGCCGGAATGAAGCCCGCCGTCGGGAAGGTCGCCGGTCCCTGGCCGATCGTGACGTTGGCCACCGGGTCCTCCAGCCGGTTGAGGAACAGGGTGGCCGAGACGCTCGCCCCCTGCCCTTCGAGCCCCGCCCCGGCCTCGACGCCATAGAGGCGCTCAGGCTTGAGGGCGGCGTTGGCCTCGGTGACGTCGTTGCCGACCCTGAACGGCCGATGCAGCTCGTTGAGGCTGGGCGGACGAAAGCCGGCATAGGCCGCGGTGCGCACGAAGCCGGGGCCAAGATCGCGGCGCAGGCCGATGCGGCCGGTGGGCGTGGTGGTCGAACGGCCGGCCGGCGTCTCGGCGAGGGTCGCCGCGCCGGTCTGGGCGTCGTACTCGCGACGGCGGGCGTCGAAGGCCCGCCAGTGGTCGAGGCGCAGGTCGCCGGTGACCAGCCAAGGACCGGCCGTCCAGCTGGCGTCGGCATAGGCCCCAAGGGTCGTGGTCTGGCCGCCGGCCTCGCGCAGGCGGGTGAACTGGCCGCTCATGTAGCGGAAGCGCTCGTGGGTCTCGCCCTCGGCCGCGCGGAAATCTGCGCCGACCTCCCACTCGAGCGGTCCGCGAACGCCGCGCAGGGCGGCGTTGAAGCCGTAGCCGTAGGCCGGCGTCTCGAACTGGTCGTTGGCCGGGGTGGTGAAGGCCCGGCCCGCGCCGACGGCGACCGAGCGGTTCTGCAGGTCGCTGACCAGGGTCCAGGCCTGCAGGCGCCAGCCGTTGCGACCCTCGGCGGGAGCCTGGGCCAAGGCCAGGCTGGCTTGCGCGCCGCGCGAACGCGAGTCGGCGCCGACGAGGCCCGAGCGGCGGTTCTCATCATAGACGGCCAGCCGGGCGGCCATGGCCGGACCGCTCGAAAGCCGCGTGTCGTAGCGCAGGGCCGCCGACCAGGCGTCGAGCGCCAGCGGCTCGTCGGCCGCGCCGCGCCCCGCGCGCACCGGCGTCCAGCCGTCGGAGCGCTCGGCCGTCGCGCTGGCCAGGAAGCCGCCGCTTCCGGCGTTGACCGCCGCGCGGCGATAGCCCTGGCCGCCGCCCTCGACGCCGGCCTCCAGCACGGGGGCGCCGCCGTCGCGTCCCGTGAGGGCGACGACGCCGGTCAAGGCGCCCGCGCCATAGGCCTGGGCTCCGGCGCCGCGCACGATGCGCAACGACTGGATGGTCTCTGACGGCAGGCCGCTCCAGATCACCCAGCCACCGAACGGGTCGTTCTGCGGCACGCCGTCCAGCGTGACCAGCGCCCGCCCGGCCCCAGATGGCGCGATGGCCCGCAGCGACAGGCCTTGCGTGGTCGGATTGGCCGCCAGGCTGGAGGTGCGGCGAAACAGCGAGACCCCCGGCGCCCGCGCCAGCTGCTCGTCGAGCCGCGTCGAGCGCGCCCAGGCCGGGTCGGCCAGGCTGGTGATGGCGAAGGCGCCCTCCCCGGCCGAAGGCGGCAGGCGCGCGCCGGTGACGACGACTTCCGAGACCGGAGCTTCAGGCGCGGGGGCGGTCTCGAGGGCGGCGTCGAACATCGGGGCTCCGGGCGGATGAGAGTCGGCGCAGCCTATCGCCGCCTCGGCGCAAGGGAACGGCCCTCCGGTGGAAAAGGCTCGCCTGTCATCAATCCGTTTTGCAATCGTCGCATAAGCCCTCGCGCGCGGGTCGCGGGCTCGCGCGCAGTTTTCCGGGGGACTAGCCGCATGACCCATCTTCGCGCCAGCGCCGCCGTCGGCGTGCTCGCCTTCCTGCTGGGCGCCGGATCTGCCCTGGCCCAATCCCCGCAAGCCCAGGGCCCGGCGGTCGCTCCGGTCGTCTCGACGGCCCCCACCGTCGAGGGCGGGGCCAACGGCGTGGCGCTGCTGCGCAACCCCGCCGCGCCGGAAAAGAGCCTGATCGCCGCCACCGGCGAAGGCGGCGGGCTGGAGCTCTATGGCCTGGACGGCCAGCGGGTCGGCGCCGTCCCCGGCGGCGAGGTTTACGGCGTCGACGTCCGCGAGCAGGACGGCAGGCCGCTGCTGGCGCTGCTGGACCGCAAGGGCGCCCGCCTGCGCCTGGCGTCTTACGATTTCGCCACCGGCCAGGCGACGAGCCTCGACGCCAAGCCGCTGACGCTGGACTACGCCGGCGAAGGCGTCTGCCTGCATCGCGGCGCCCGCGACGGCTCGCTCTATGCCTTCACCCTGGGCGTGGCCGGCCAGATGGACCAGTGGCTGCTGTTCCCCACCGCCGACGGCAAGCTGGACGGACGCATCGTGCGCCGCCTGCACCTGTCGTCCGAGGCCAAGTACTGCGTCAGCGACGACGCCACGGGCGCGCTCTACGTCGCCCAGGAGGCGGTCGGGATCTGGCGCTACGACGCCGATCCGGAAGCCGAGGCCGTGCCGACCCTGGTCGACGCCAACCGACTGGGCCAGATCGCCGGCGAGGTCGCGGGCCTGGCGCTGGTCGACGGCGGGCCGAGCGCCCGCTTCCTGGTGGCCGCCAACGCGACCGCCGGCGGCTACAACGTCTATGACCGGGTCCAGGACGACGCCTTCGTCGGAACCTTCCAGATCAAGGCCGGCGACCGGAACGCGGTCGAGAACCCGTCGGGCCTGTTCGCCCTGCGCGGCCCCCTCGGCGAGCGCCTGCCCGCCGGCGCCCTGCTCGTCGCCGACGACCGCAAGGCCGACGCGAACATGAAGGTCGTCTCGTGGGCCGAGGTCGCGGCCGGCCTGAAGCTGGCGACCGGCGACGCGGCCGGCTCCAAGCCCGCCAAGGGCTTCGCCACGGTCCATCCGACCATGGAAACGAGGCCCGTCGACCACGACGGAGATGCGGCCGACGATCCGGCGATCTGGGCCAACCCGGCCGATCCGGCCAAGAGCGCCATCATCGCCACCGACAAGAAGGGCGGCCTCCTGGTCTACGACCTCGACGGCAAGCCCTTGCAGTATCTGGCCGACGGCAAGATGAACAATGTCGATCTGCGCTCGGGCTTCAAGCTGGCCGGCCGCGAGACGATCCTGGTCGCCGCCAGCGACCGCACCCACAAGTCGATCGCGCTCTACACGCTGGACCCGGCCACCCGGCAGCTGACCTCGGTCGCCGACGGCGTGCAGGCCACGGGGCTTTCGGACCCCTACGGCCTTTGCATGTATCGCGGCCGCAAGGGCGAGACCTACGTGTTCGTCGGCGATCCGGATGGCCTGGTGCGGCAGTGGAAGCTGGTCGCCCAGGCCAATGGCAAGGTCCGCAGCCTCCCGGTGCGCGACGTCAAGTTCGACACCCAGACCGAAGGCTGCGTCGCCGACGACGAGACCGGCGCCCTCTATGTGGCCGAGGAGGACGTCGCCCTGTGGAAGCTGGGCGCCGAGCCGACCGACCGAAAGGCGCCCAAGGCCGTCTACCGCGTCGCGTCCAACCCGGCCCTGAAGGACGACCTGGAAGGGATCGGTCTCTACCGGCAGGCGGGCGGCAAGGGCTATCTGGTGGTCTCCAGCCAGGGCAACAACAGCTACGCGGTCTATCGCCGCGAGGGCGACAACGCCTATGTCGGCAGCTTCTCGGTCACCGCCGACGGGGCCAAGGGCATCGACGGGATCTCCGAGACCGACGGCCTGGACGTGACCAGCGCCTCGCTGGGGACTGGCCTGGAAGCCGGCGCCTTCGTCGCCCAGGACGGCCGCAACGTCTTCCCGCCGCAGCACCAGAACTTCAAGCTCGTGCCGTGGTCGGCGATCGCCGGGGCGCTGGGGCTGAAGTAGGACTTTTTTTGATCCTTCTCCCCTTGCGGGAGAAGGTGTCGGCGATAGCCGACGGATGAGGGGTCGCGCGGACGGTTCTGAGAGACCCCTCACCCGACCTCGCTCCGCGAGGCCACCCT
>CBINOL010000013.1:0-61659 GCA_966252285.1 uncultured Caulobacter sp. | reverse complement strand
TGTATGTCGAGGCCGCCGCCGTCGACGAGGCCCCGCGCCCCGTCCAGGCCCAGTTCGACCGCCTGACCGCCGCCTTCGGCGCGGCCTGACACCGGTTCAACCAAGTTTAAAAGCGGGGTAGGAGAGGCGCGTGACCCAAGCGCCTTCCTCCGACTCGCCTTCGTTCCTGGGCCGCGTGCTCGTCCTGGCCGGATCCGATTCCGGCGGCGGCGCGGGCATCCAGGCCGACATCAAGACCATCACCGCGCTCGGCGGCTATGCGGCCACGGCCATCACCGCCGTCACCGTGCAGAACACCCTGGGCGTCACCGGCGTGCATCCGATCCCGCTCGAGGTGATCGAGGCCCAGGCTCGCGCCGTGCTCGACGACATCGGCGCCGACGCCTTCAAGACCGGCATGCTGGGCGACGTGGGCGTGGTCGAGACCGTGGCCCGCGTGCTGGCCAGCGCGCCGCAGGTTCCGGCCGTGGTCGATCCGGTGATGATCGCCAAGGGCGGCGCGTCGCTGCTGGCCGAGCAGGCGATCGATGCGGTCAAGTCGCTGATGATCCCGCGCGCGGCCCTCCTGACCCCCAACGCCCCCGAGGCCAGCGCCCTGACCGGCCTGGCGGTCGAGACGATCGACGACCAGCGCCGCGCCGGCGAGGCCTTGCTGGCCCTGGGCGCCAAGGCGGTGCTGATGAAGGGCGGCCACGTCGCCAATAAGAGCGAAAAAGGAATCGAGCGCGTCGTCGACCTCTTGATCACCCCGCAGGGCGAAACCAGCTTCGAGGGCGAGCGGATCGACACCCGCCACACCCACGGCACCGGCTGCACCCTGGCCAGCGCGATCGCCGCCGGCCTGTCGCAAGGCCTGCCGCTGACCGACGCTGTGGCCCGCGCCTGGAACTACGTCCACGAGGCCATGCTGCGAGCCCCGGGCCTCGGGCAGGGCCACGGCCCGCTCGACCACGCCTGGCCGGTGCGCGGATGAGCGACCTTCAGGCCCGCCTGATCGAGATCGTCCGCGCCACGCCGACGACCATGCAGGTGCTGCGCACCGTCCGTGACCTTGATCTGCCCGACTGGATGATCTTCTCCGGCGCGGTCTACCAGCCGGTGTTCAACCACCTGACCGGCCGGTCGCTGGACTACGGGATCAAGGACTACGACGTCGCCTATCACGACGACGGCGACACCTCCTACGAGGCCGAGGACGTGGTGATCCAGCGCGTGGCCGCCGCCTTCGAGCCGCCGTTGCGCGAGCTCGTGGAGGTGCGCAACCAGGCCCGGGTGCACCTGTGGTTCGAAAAGAAGTTCGGCGCCGACGAGCCCTATCCGGCCCTGCGCTCCAGCGCCGAGGCCCTGGAGCGGTTCGTAGCCACGGCTTTCTGCGTCGGCGTGCGGCTGGAGGCCGACGAGACCTTGCGCGTCTGGGCGCCGTTTGGCCTGGACGACCTCTTCGCCATGCGCTTGCGGCCCAACCCCTTGCGGGTGAAGGGGGCGGGCGGCTGGGCGCGCACCACCGGCTCGGCCAAGGCCCGCTGGCCGGAGATCACCGTCGAGGGGTGAGGCGCGCGGCCAGGGCTTGGGCGCCCAGGGCGATCAGGGCCAGCATTGTGAGCAGGCCGTACGCTTCGATCGCCAGGGCGCGCAGAAAGGCGTCCTGGCCCGCCGGGCCGGGCGCGGCCAGTCCGTACCCGACGACCATGGCTGTGTTCAGCGCCAGGCCCAGTCCGGCCAGGGCCGCGACGCTGGCCAGGCCGCGCGTGGCGGCCAGGACGGCCATGCAGAGATAGAAACCGGAGAGGGCGAAAAGCGCCCAGGCCGCATGCGAGGCGTCAGCGCCAAGGACGCGCCAGGCCGACGCCATGCCCATCGCCGAAAGCGCCCCGGCGCCCAGCGTCACCAGCGCGCGGGTCGCGCCCGTGACGCCTTGCGCAGAGGCCAGCCGCCATCCGGCCGCGCTCCACAGGGCGCCCGCGGCGAAGCCCAGGGCGTCGCTATCGCCGACATGATCGAGCTCGGCCAGCATCCCCTGGGCCAGGGGCGCGCGACGCGCCGGCGCGATGCGGACGGCGGCCGCCAGGAGAGCGCGCGACAGTTCGCGCCGGGAAAACCGGGTCATGCGATCACCTGCTTGCGGTTGGCGCCGATGCGGTGGGGCCGCTCGGCCTGGGTTTTGGCGAAGGCCAGGCCCTGCGCCGTCAGTCGGTAGGCGTGGCGCGGCGGGCGCCCCGGCTCGAGCGAGGGCCGCCATTCGGCCTCGAGCAGGCCCTGGTCGGTCAGCCGTCCCAGCGCCGGATAGAGGGTGCCCGAGCTCACGCCCGTGGCCTTGGACAGGTCGTAGCCATATCGCCAGGCCTGGGGATGCAGGGCGAATTCGGCCAGCAGGCGGCGGGTCTGGACGGAGGCGTTGGCGGTGCGCGGCATGCACATATATCGACATAGCTCGAATTATGAGTCAACGCACGTGCGGCTGGACGTTAGGCGCACACCGCTCTACGGAAATTGATAGCGCTATCATTTTCGTGAGCGACCCTATGGCCCTGCCGCGCCGCACCCTGTTCAAAGGTCTCCTGGCGGGCGCCGCCGCGCCGGCCCTGGCGACGCGGGCCGCCGAGGCCAAGCCGGTCGAGAAGACCGCGCCGACCTGGGGCAGGGGTCCCGACGGCCGCCGCGTCGCCGATCTCGGCGACGGGACGTACCTGAACCCGATCATCAGCGGCGATCACCCCGATCCGACCATCCTCAAGGACGGCGACGTCTACTACATGACGTTCTCGTCGTTCCTGGCCTATCCGGGCCTGGTGATCTGGAAGTCGACGGACCTGGTGAACTGGACGCCGGTCGGTCCGGCGCTGAGGAAGCCGCTGGGCACGATCTGGGCCGTCGACCTCGTTCGGCACGAGGGCCGCTACTTCATCTACATTCCGGCCGATCCGACCGGGCAGGGCTGGTCGATCTTCGCCATCTGGGCCGACAGCATCGACGGGCCATGGAGCGACCCGGTCGACCTGAAGATCAGCGGCTGCATCGATCCCGGCCACGTCGTCGGCGAGGACGGCAAGCGCTATCTGTTCGTCAACGGCGTGCGCAAGATCCGCCTGACCGACGATGGTCTGGCCACCGACGGCCAGCTTGAGAAGGCCTACGACCCGTGGCGCTATCCCGACGACTGGATCGTCGAGAACTTCGCGCCCGAAGGTCCCAAGCTGCTGCGCCACAACGGTTGGTTCTACCTGATCACGGCCGTCGGCGGCACGGCGGGTCCGGTCACGGGCCACATGGTCATCGCCGCCCGCTCGCGCTCGGTGCATGGGCCCTGGGAGCACTGCCCGCACAATCCGCTGGTGCGCACCCGCAGCAAGGACGAGCCCTGGTGGTCGCGCGGCCACGCCAGCCTGGTCGAAGGCCCGGCCGGCGACTGGTGGATGGTCTATCACGGCTACGAGAACGGCTATTGGACGCTGGGACGCCAGACCCTGCTGGAGCCGATCGAGTGGACCGCCGACGGCTGGTTCAAGCCGCTGGGCGGCGATCTCTCCAAGCCCATCCGCAAGCCGCGCGGCGGCAAGGCCGGACCCTCTGGCCAGTCGCTGAGCGACGACTTCTCGGCCGACCGCATGGGCGTGCAGTGGGCCTTCCATGAGCCGGGGCCCGACGAGGCGTCGCGCGCGACCTATGGCGGTAACGCTCTTGCGCTGAAGGGCAGGGGAGCCTCGCCGATCGACAGTTCGCCGCTGACCTGCATCGTCGGCGACCGCTCGTACGAGGCCGAGATCTCGCTGGAGCTGACCGGCGAGGCCGAGGCGGGGATCCTGCTGTTCTACAATCACAAGGCTTTCGTGGGCCTGGGCTTCACGCCGACCGCCCTGAAGACCTTCCAGTACGCCGAAGAGCTGGCCTGGGCGCGGATCAAGCACGACGCCCGCCGCCTGCGCCTGAAGATCCGCAACGACGAGCACGTCGTCACCTACTGGTATTCCTATGACGACGGACGCACCTGGACCCGCCACGGCACGCGGATGGAGGTGTCGGGCATGCACCACAACGTGTTCGGCGGCTTCATCAGCCTGAAGCTGGGGATCTATGCGGCCGGAAGCGGGCAGGTGACGCTGCGCGATTTCGTCTACCGGGCCGGCCTGCCGAAGGTGGTCGAGAGCTAGGGCCTCACCGGTCGTAGTCCGGCGCGGGCAGCGAAACGGGGTTGGGATTGAGCCGAACCCAGGCCACGGCCAGTTCGCAGAGCCCCGCGCCGGCGCCGTCCAGGTCCCTGACCTGCGCCACCAGATGCGCGGCCCGCTCGCGGTCGGTCTCGGGCAGCGGCGCGCCGGCGGCCACATGGGCGAGGAAGGCGCGGGTCATCCGGCGATAGTCGGCGTCCCAGTTGGCGCCGCCGTTGCGGTCGATCTCGTCGGCGACCTTGCCGGCGATGCGGATCACCTCGCCCTGCACGGTCGACGCCGCGCCGCGCGAAGGCACCAGCATCTCCCACAGTTCCTGGTGCTGGTCCTGCCAGCGGGCGGAGCGGGCGACGATCGGCGCGCGGCCGTCGTGCATCAGGCGGCGCGGTACGGGCGGAACGCAGAACAGGACGTAGAGCCGGTCCAGGCCGGCGCTGGTCTCCTCCAGATAGTCGGGATTGAAGCCCTGGCGGTGGAACTCGAAGTTCTCGCCGATGCGCTGGACGAAGGCCTGCATCCGCGGCGTGGCCCCGCCTTGCTCGCCGGACTTGCCGGTGAAGGCGCGCTTGAAGAGATCGCCCAGGCCTTGCCTGCGCGGCGGTTCGGCCGCCAGCAGTTCTTCGGCGACCTTGGCCATCGAGGCGATCTGGGCGTTGCTGCAGGCCTGGAGGCCGGCCTCCAGCGGCGTCAGGCCGGCGCGGTCGGGCGTGTCGACCCTCGCCCCGTGCGCCAGCAGGCCGCGCACGGCGTCGAGATTGGCGAACTTGGCGGCGTGGTGCAGCGGGGTGTCGCCGTTGTAGTCCTGCACATGGACGTCGGCGCCCAGCGCCAGCAGGGTCTCGACCCGGCCAGACAGGCTGGAGGCGCGGTTGTGCAGCGGCGTCCGGTCGTAGGTGTCCCTGGCGTCGATGGCCGCGCCGCGTTCGACCAGCCAGCGCGCCAGGTCGTCGGGGCAGTCGTGGAAAGCCAGCGCCGTCCCCTTGGCGTAGCCGCCTCGCGCATCGAGTTCACAGGCGTCGAACACCGCCTGCATCGCCGAAAGATCGCCGGCCTTCAGCAGCGCGTCGAAGTCCTTGGGGAGCGTCTTCCTCTTCGCCTTCGCCATGCGGTCCGTCCCCCTCGCGGCCACCGGCGCGTCGGTGGCGAAGGCCTATTTGCAACCGATTTCGACGGCTTCGAAAACCACCTCGTTCGACAGTATTGTCACTGTGGCAATACTCCTTTTGCTTCATGGATCATTGCCCGCTACCGCTGGGGCCTCGCCCAGATGAGGAGGCCATGGTGCGGATCGCGGTTCTGACGTTCGAAGGCTACAACGAGCTGGACTCGTTCATCGCCTCGGCGATCCTCAATCGCATGAAGGCCCACGGCTGGGCGGCCTACATCACCGCGCCGACGCCGGAGGTGACCTCGCTGAACGGGGTGACCGTGCAGCGCCAGAAGCCGCTGGAATTCGCCGCCGAGGCCGACGCGGTGCTGATCGGCAGCGGCTCGAAGACCCGGCAGATCGCCGCCGACGAAGACCTGCTGTCGAAGATCCATCTGGACCCGTCGCGCCAGCTG
This sequence comes from uncultured Caulobacter sp., assembly GCA_966252285.1. GTDB lineage: Bacteria > Pseudomonadota > Alphaproteobacteria > Caulobacterales > Caulobacteraceae > Caulobacter. The sequence goes on along the minus strand of CBINOL010000013.1, from coordinate 55,930 downwards.
ATCGGGGCCCAGTGCTCGGGGGCGCTGCTGCTGGCGAAGCTTGGCCTGGTCGGCGACCTGCCGGCCTGCACCGACCTGACGACCAAGCCCTGGGTGATCGAGGCCGGGGTGAAGGTGCTGGACGCGCCGTTCGTCGCCCACGGCAATGTCGCCACCGCCGGCGGGTGCCTGGCCTCGCAGTACCTGGCCGCCTGGACCATCGCGCGCCTGGCCGGCCTGGAGCACGCCGAGGCGGCCATCCACTACGTCGCGCCGGTGGGGGATAAGGAGACCTATGTCGCCCGGGCCCTGGCCGCGATCACGCCCTATCTGCCGGCCGCCAGCGCCGCCGCCTGAGTTCGAGGATCTTTCCATGCGCCAATGGACCATCGACGCTTTTGCGTCCGCGCCTTTCAAGGGCAACCCGGCCTGCGTGGTCGAGCCGTTCGACCGCTGGCCGTCCGACGCCTGGATGCAGGCCCTGGCGGCCGAGAACAACCAGGCCGAGACGGCCTTCCTGCGGAAGACCGCCGACCCGGCGAGGTTTGGCCTGCGCTGGTTCACGCCGGCCCGGGAAGCGCCGCTGTGCGGCCACGCGACCCTGGCGTCCGCCCACGCCCTGTTCGCCGAACTGGGCGTCGACGTGGAAGTGCTGGCCTTCGACACCCTGTCGGGCGAGTTGCGGGTGCGGCGTGACGGCGAGCGGCTGGAGATGGACTTTCCGGCCAATCCGCCGCGTCAGGTCGATGTGCCGGACGGCCTGGCCGAGGCTCTGGGCGCGCCCGTGGTCGAGGCCTGGGCCGGGGCCTATCTGGTGGCGGTGCTGGAGGATGAGGCGACGGTCCGGGGGCTCAAGCCCGATCTGGCGGCTCTGAACCGCGTGGAGGGCGGCGCGACCGACGGCAAGGGGCAGGTCATCGCCGTCGCCCAGGCCGATGAAGGCAGGCCCTATGCGGTGGTCAGCAGGTTTTTCGCGCCGGCGGCCGGCATTCCCGAGGATCCGACCACCGGGTCGGCCCACTGCATCCTGATGCCGCTGTACGGCGACAAGCTGGGCAAGGATGCGCTGGAGTTCCACCAGGCCTATCCCGGCCGGGGCGGGGACCTGTCGTGCGAAAGCCGCGGCGCGCGCGTGATCCTGCGCGGCCGCGGCCTCACTGTGGTGGAGAGCCGGCTCCGGGTGGAGCCGGCCTACTAGTCGCCGTTACCAGCGGTTGGGACCGCCGCGGCCGTAGCCGTGGCCGTAGTCGCGGTCGTTACGCTCGTAGCGGATCTGGGCGCTGATGCGGTCCAGACGACGGTCGAGGTCGGCGCGTTCCCAACCGTTCAGGCCGCCGGCGCGGTAGCGATACTCGAGACGGGCCACTTCGCGCAGTTCGCCTTGCAGGCGGCGGGCTTCGTGGCGGTTCAGGTCGCCGGTGCGCACGCCGCGGTCGATCCGCTGTTCGAGCTGCGCCTGGCGCTGGTTGATGGGCTGGGCCATGGCCGCGGCGGGGACGGTGGCGGCCGCCAGGGCCGAGACCGCAACGATCGGCAGAATGATCTTCTTCATCGGTTCGGTTCCTTTCAACTGGTCCGTCGCCGGTCGCGACGACGTTGAAGACAAGAAACCACGTCCCGCCTGAAGCGGTTCTGAGCCCGTCGTTATGTTGAGTTCATCTACCTGAAGTCGCTGTCATGTCGCGGAGCGAGCGTTCGACAGGCAAAGGAAGAGGCTTCTCTATCGCCCTGCCTGCATCTGGTCCTCACCCTGAGCTTGTCGAAGGGCGGGGGCCGCGCGCTGCGGCTAGGCCGCCTCGGCCGCGCTGAGGCGGGCGGCCGAAGCCACGGCGTCCTCGATAGCGGCGTAGAGCTTGGTGACCTCGATCGGCTTGGCCACGTGGCCGTCCATGCCGGCTGCCAGGTAGCCCTCGACCTGGTGGACCAGGGCGTTGGCGGTGACCGCTACGATCGGGGTGCGGGGACGACCCTCGGCCTTCTCCAGCGAGCGGATGGTGCGGGCGGCTTCGACGCCGTCCATCACCGGCATGTGGATGTCCATCAGGATCACGTCGTGGCCGCCGGCGCGCCAGGCCTCGACGCAGGCGGCGCCGTCGGCGACCAGGGCCACCTCGGCGCCCAGGGGCGCGAGCACGGCGGCGATGACCTTCTGGTTGGTCAGGTTGTCGTCGGCGGCCAGCACGCGCAGGCGGCGCGGGGCGCTGTCGTCGGCCGGTTCGACGGCGACCGGCGCGGGGGCCTGGATCTCGCCCCTGCCGCGCGGCATGGCCACCACGACGGTGAAGGTCGAGCCCTGGCCCTCGCGGCTCTGGACGTGGATGCCGCCGCCCATGACGGCGGCCAGTTCGCGGCAGATCGACAGGCCAAGGCCCGAGCCGCCGAAGCGGCGGGTGGTCGAGCTGTCGGCCTGGACGAACTTGTCGAACAGGCGCGGTACGATGTCGGCGGCGATGCCGATGCCGGTGTCGGTGACGTCGATGCGCAGGCCCGAGCCGTCCTCGGCCGAGGCGAAGCGCACCGAAACCGCGCCTTCCAGCGTGAACTTCAGGGCGTTCGAGACCAGGTTGGTGAGGATCTGGCGCAGGCGGTCGACGTCGCCATGCCAGCCGCCCAGGGCCTCTGGAGCGACCATGACGCCGAATTCCAGGCCCTTTTCGCGCGCCTGGCCGACGAAGGTCTCGCGCAGGGAGGCGGCGAGGGCGGACAGGTCGAAGTCGCGCTCGACCAGCTCCAGGCGGCCGGCCTCGATCTTCGACAGGTCGAGCACGTCGTTCAGCACGGCCAGAAGCAGGCCGCCGGACTCGCGGATCACCGACAGGCGCTCGCGCTGTTTGGCCGACAGGTCGTCCATGGCCATCACTTCGGTCATGGCCAGCACGCCGTTCAGCGGGGTGCGGATCTCGTGGCTCATATTGGCCAGGAAGTGCGACTTCAGCACGTTGGCGGCATTGGCGTCGTCGCGGGCCTTGACCAGCTCGCCCATGGCCGAGCGCAGGTCGTGGTCGTTGGCTTCCAGGCGCGAGACCAGGTGGTTGAAGCTGTCGGTCAGGCTGTGGAAGACGTCGTCGTCGCTGGCCTGCTGCACGGGGCTGTAGCGGCCGCCCTGGGCCATGTCGTGCATGGCGTCCGACAACCGCTGCATCGGCTTGGTCATGCGCCGGGCCAGGCTGTTGGCCAGCAGGATGGCCAGGCCCGCCGCGCCGAAGAACAGGGCGCCGGTCAAGGCCAGGTCGCGGGCCAGGATCTCGACCAGGCTGGGCTGGCGGGCCACCAGGGCCAGTTCGCCGACCTTGCGGCCCTGCAGCACGACCGGACGGGTCAGGGTCTCGACATTGGCCTCGTTGTCGACGCCGATGCGCGCGACGGTCTGGCCGGAAAGATCGGTGAGGCGCGCGCCGGCCACGTGCGGGGCGCGGATGACGGCGTCGAGGGCGCGGCTGGCGCCGACGGCGTTGTGGTCGGCCAGGGACGGGGCGGCGCCGGCGGCCACCATCTCGGCCAGGACGCGGTGGTTCTCGCGCGCTTCCTGCCGCGCCACGCTCCACTGCTGCAGCATGAAGCACAGGCAGGCGGCGGTCAGGGCCGCGACCGTCGTGCCGAGCGCCACGCCGGCGATTCGCGCCTGGAGAGGCGCGTGCGCGGCGGATTCGGAATTGCGGCGCGTGTCGTCCATGGCCCTTCCGCAGGTGAAACATGACCATTTTGCCGAAAGGTTCCTAACGACTCGCTTCCAGCCTCAGGTGCAGTCGCGACAAAACAACGCTAGGGCGCATTTTCGATTGCGGCCGCGTTAATGATTCGTTTACCTATTCACTCGGTTCTCTGGAGGAGTCGGGTGTGGAAAAAGTTTTCGTAGCTCAACGGGTCGCTAATAAGCTGTTCGCGACCGAGAACGCCGTGGATACGGCGATGATGGAAGCCGCTGAACTGATGGCGGACATGCTGAAGGCCCGTAAGGACCTCGGCCTGTCGGCGGTCGTCGGCGACAAGGCCAGCGCCAAGCTGGTCGAGGCCCTGGCCGCGCTGGGAGAAGCCCGCAGCGCCATGGTCGACATGCATGGCCAGCTGAACGAAGTGAAGCTGCGCATGGGCATCCGCACGAAGCTGGCGGGCGTGGAAGACAAGTCGGGCGACCTCGGTGGCACGACCGGTCAGTCCGAAGGTCTTCGCACTGTCGCCTGACGGCAAAGTTGCAAGACTTTAACTTAGCAGGGCCCCTAATTTGCGTTAGGGGCCTTTCGCATGCTTGCTAGCGCCATCTCCGCCGCGATCTGGATTGCGATCGTCTCGCTGGTGGCCTTCGCATGGCTGAAGGGAAGTCGTCCCGAACGCATGGGATCCCTGGCCGTGCTGCTGGGCGCGCTGGCCGTCATGATCACCCACAGGCTGTTGCCGGAAGGCGTGCAGGCCGTCGTGCTGCTGGTCATCGACGCGGCTCTGGCCGTCGCTTTCCTGATGCTGGCCATGCGTTTCGTCAGCCAGTGGCTGGGCGTGGCGATGATCCTGCAGGCGGTGCAGTTCAGCCTGCACGCCTACTATCTGGTCGTCGAGAAGCCGCACGACTACCTCTACAGAAGCGTCAACAACATCAACACCATCGGCGTCCTGCTGGCGGTGCTGGTCGGCACGCTGCTGGCCTGGCGTCGCAACGCCCGCGCCGCAAAATAATTGCCCTGGCCGGACGATCCGTCGCGGCCCGTGGAATAAATTTTCAAAATTTCGGTCTTGCCTTCCGAGCGAAAACGCGGTTTTTCGCCGGCGGGCCACGCCCCCCCAACGGGGCGCAGTCCATCTGTAAGGATGGGAGACATCGCTATGACTACCCTCGCCAAGCCGGCAATCCGTCCGGCTCGCCCCGAGTTCTCTTCCGGCCCCTGCGCCAAGCGTCCCGGCTGGTCCCCCGAAAATCTGAGGAACGCGGTCCTTGGCCGTTCGCACCGCTCCAAGCTGGGCAAGGCGCGCCTGAAGGCCGCCATCGACCAGACGCGCGACGTGCTGGAAGTGCCGGCCGAGTTCCTGATCGGCATCGTCCCCGGTTCGGACACCGGCGCCGTCGAGATGGCGATGTGGTCGATGCTGGGCGCCCGCCCCGTGCAACTGATGGCCTTCGAGTCCTTCGGCAAGGACTGGGTCACGGACGTCACCAAGCAACTGAAGCTGCCGGACGTCGAGGTGCTCAGCGCCCCGTACGGCGAGCTGCCCGACACCGCCAAGGTCGATCCGGCCAAGGATCTGGTCTTCACCTGGAACGGCACGACCTCGGGCGTGCGCGTGCCCAACGCCGACTTCATCTCGGCCGACCGTGAAGGCATCACCATCTGCGACGCCACCAGCGCCGCCTTCGCCCAGGACCTGGACTGGACCAAGCTCGATGTCGTGACCTTCTCCTGGCAGAAGGCGCTGGGCGGCGAGGGCGCGCACGGGATCCTGATCCTGTCGCCGCGCGCCGTGGCCCGCCTGGAAAGCTACGTCCCGGCCTGGCCGATGCCCAAGCTGTTCCGCATGACCAAGAACGGCAAGGTGACCCTTGACCTGTTCGAGGGCGCGACGATCAACACCCCGTCGATGCTGTGCGTGGAAGACGCCCTGGACGCCCTGCAATGGGGCGCCTCGATCGGCGGCCTGCAGGCCATGCAGGGCCGCGCCGACCAGAACCTCAAGGTCCTGGCCGACTGGGTCGAGAAGGCCGACTGGGTCGACTTCCTGGCCGCCTCGCCGGAAATCCGCTCCAACACCTCGGTGTGCCTGAAGGTGGTGGACGCCCAGATCGCCGCCCTGCCGGCCGACGCCCAGGCCGACTTCGCCAAGAAGCTGGCCAGCCTGCTCGAGAAGGAGGGCGCGGCCCTCGACATCGGCGGCTATCGCGACGCCCCGGCCGGCCTGCGGATCTGGTGCGGCGCGACGGTGGAGGCCTCGGACCTCGAGGCCCTGACGCCGTGGCTCGACTGGGCCTTCGCCGAGACCAAGGCGGCCACGCTCCAGGCGGCCTGAAGCCGGTGTTCGCCGATCCCCTGACGCAGCGCCTGGCCGACTTCGTCATCGGCATCGGCATCGACGTCACGGCGGGCGAGCTGCCCGACGACACCTTCCTTCCCGGAGTGGACATCCGCTTCGGGGGGCTGGTGATCGACGAGCGGCGCCTGGCCCACCCCGGCGACATCCTGCACGAGGCCGGCCACATCGCCGTCACCGAGCCCGAAGGCCGCAAGGCCGAACGGCTCGAACCCTCCGACGGCGAGGAGATGGCCACCCTGGCGTGGTCCTGGGCCGCCCTGACCCACCTGGAGCTCGACCCGAGCGTGGTCTTCCATCCGGAAGGCTACAAGGGCGACGCCGGGTGGCTGGTCGAGACCTTCACGTCCGGGGGCGCCATCGGCGTGCCTCTGCTTCAGTTCTACGGCCTTGCCCTCGAGCCGCGACTGGCGGCCGAGCGCGGGGTCGCTCCCTTCCCGCACATGCTGCGCTGGCTTCGCTGAGCGCGGCTTTCGACCCAAAGACACAAGCGCGGTCCGACCGCCGACAAGGAACACCGATCATGGCTCCTCGCGTCCTCATCGCCGACAAGCTTTCCCCCGCCGCCGTCGACATCTTCAAGAACCGCGGCCTCGACTTCGACATCAAGGTCGGTCTGTCGAAAGACGAACTGATCGCCGTCATCGGCGACTATGACGGCATCGCCATCCGCTCGGGCGCCAAGCTCGACAAGGACGTGATCGCCGCCGCCGACAAGCTGCAGGTCATCGCCCGCGCCGGCATCGGCGTCGACAACGTCGACATCCCGGCCGCCACCGCCAAGGGCATCGTAGTGATGAACACCCCGTTCGGCAACTCGATCACCACGGCCGAGCACGCCATCGCCATGATGTTCGCCCTGGCCCGCCAGATCCCGGCCGCCGACGCTTCGACGCAAGCCGGCAAGTGGGAGAAGAACCGCTTCATGGGCGTGGAGCTCTACGCCAAGACCCTGGGCCTGATCGGCGCCGGCAACATCGGCGGCATCGTCGCCGACCGCGCCCTGGGCCTGAAGATGAAGGTCGTGGCCTACGACCCCTTCCTGTCGCCCGAGCGCGCCATCGAGATGGGCGTCGAGAAGGTCGAGCTGGAAGAGCTGCTGGCCCGCGCCGACGTCATCACCCTGCACACCCCGCTGACCGACAAGACCCGCAACATCCTGTCGGCCGAGAACCTGGCCAAGACCAAGAAGGGCGTGCTGATCGTCAACTGCGCCCGCGGCGGCCTGGTCGACGAAGCCGCTCTGCGCAAGCTGCTGGACGACGGCCACGTGGGCGGCGCGGCCTTCGACGTGTTCGTCACCGAGCCGGCCAAGGAAAACCCGCTGTTCGGCTCGGACAAGGTGGTGGCCACCCCGCACCTGGGCGCCTCGACCTCGGAAGCCCAGGAGAACGTGGCCCTGCAGGTCGCCGAGCAGGTCAGCGACTACCTGCTGACCGGCGCCGTGACCAATGCGCTCAACAGCCCCTCGGTCAGCGCCGAGGAAGCCCCCAAGCTGAAGCCGTTCGTGGCCCTGGCCGAGAAGATCGGCGCCCTGGCCGGCCAGATGGTCGACTTCGGCATCAAGGCCATCGACATCGCCTTCGAGGGCGAGGTCTCCAACCTCAACGTCAAGCCGCTGACCTCGGCCGCTCTGGCCGGCGTGCTCAAGCCGATGCTGGCCGAGATCAACATGGTTTCGGCCCCGGCCGTGGCCAAGGAGCGCGGCGTGACCGTCTCGGAAAGCCGCCAGGAAAAGAGCCCGACCTACGACTCGCTGCTGCGCGTGACCATCACCACTGAGAAGGGCAAGCGCGCCTTCGCCGGCACGGTGATCGCCGGCGCCCCGCGCGTCATCGAGGTCAAGGGCATGGAGCTGGACGCGGGCTTCTCGCCGGCCATGCTCTACATCAACAACCTCGACAAGCCGGGCTTCATCGGCGCGCTGGGCATGCTGCTGGGCGAGGCGGGCGTGAACATCGCCACCTTCAACCTGGGCCGTGTCTCGGCGGATGAAGACGCCATCGCCCTGGTCGGCGTCGACCAGGCTCCGAGCGAAGAGCTGCTGGCCAAGATCCAGGCCCTGCCGCACGTGAAGGAAGCCCGCGCGCTGACCTTCTAAGACTGAACGACCCTGCGTGATCCTCGTCCCCATCGGGTCGCGCCGCTGGCGCGGCCCGCCCAAGGGCGTGCTTCGATAAGCTCAGGATGAGGATCATGCTTGGCGTCGGCGATAGAGAAACCTCACCCTGAGCCTGTCGAAGGGCGAGGTTTCCGTTGCACGATTGCAGATCCCGTGCAGAGCGCGACAAGAATGGCCGCGAAGCGCTCGCCGCCATTTTCACGCCCCAGGTGAGCGGCTAGGGCAGGGGCCCGCCTCGTCCAGGAGCCCTGATGTCCCGCAGCTTCAAGCGCAAGATCAACTGGCTGGCCTTCGCCGTGTTCGCAGCGGCCGCGGCCTATGCGTTCTGGAAGGCGATCACGCCGGGCGACGACAGCGTCGGCCTGATCCCGTGGGACAAGGCCAAGCACTTCATCGTCTTCTATGTGCTGGCCGTGCTGGGGTGCCTGGCCCTGCCCAAGAGCCGGTTGTGGCGGATCGGCCTGGTTCTCGTGGCGTTCGGCGGGCTGATCGAGATCGTGCAGCACTTCACCGGGCGCGATATGTCGTGGGGCGACCTCGTCGCCGACTTCTGCGGCGTGACGGCGGCCTACGCCTACAGCCTGGTCGGCGCGATCCGCCGCAAGCTGCCCGCCGGCTGAGCTTGACCGTTTCCGGCGGCGCGCTCACCACTGGCGCGTGAAGAAGTTCCCGCCGCTCAAGACCGATTCCGACGACATGCTGCACCTGGACGCCCTGCGGGCGCTGGGCGCGGTGCTGATCGTCGTCTTCCACTTCAACCGGTTCATCAACATCGACGGCCGCTGGCAGGCGGTGGACGACACGGTCAAGAGCTTCAGCCTGCTCGTCGACCTGTTCTTCGTGATCTCCGGCTATGTGATCAGCGCCGTCTATACGGGCCGGATCCGCACGGTTTCCGACTTCCGCTGGTTCCTGCAGAAGCGGGTGGCGCGGCTGATGCCGCTGCACTGGCTGACCCTGGGCGTGTTCATCCTGATCGCCGTCGCCGGGGTGCTGGGCCTGGTCAACGACCGCGACCCCAGCCGCTACGACCCCGCCTGCGTCGTGCCCAACATCCTGAACCTGCAGGCCTTCGGCATCTGCCGGGCCCAGACCTTCAACTTCGTCAGCTGGTCGATCAGCGCCGAGTGGGCGATGTATCTGCTGCTGCCGCTGCTGCTGTGGCTGGCGATGCGGGGAACGGCCTGGCTGACCCTGGTCACCGCTGTGATCCTGGCGGCGCTGTTCGCCATTCCAGCCCAGCAGCCTTTCCACATGTGGACCGCCGACTTCGGGATCGCCCGCGCCGCCCCCGGCTTCCTGGTCGGCATGATCGCCTACAAGATCCGCGGCCCCCTGGGCCGCCTGCCGGGCGCGCGCTGGTGGTTCTTCGCCTCGTGCGTCGCCTTCGGCGCCGGCAGCGCCGTCCAGCTGGACCGCGACCTGCTCTTGTTCGTCTGCTACGCGGTCGGCCTGCTGGGCGTGGCGGCGGACAACGCCCCCGTGAAGCCCGGCCCCGTGGTGCGCTGGCTGGCGCCCTGGGGACAGCTCTCCTATTCGATCTACATGCTCCACCCGATTGTGCTGAAGATCGCCCTGAACTGGGTGGGGCTGGGAATGCTGCACCTGGATGGCGACGTCATGCGCCTGTGGTGTCTGGCCTGGGGCCTGGTGTTGATCCCGGTCAGCTATGCGTCGCTGATGTATTTCGAGAAGCCGGCGCGCGATGCGATCGCGGGCTGGGGGAAGCCTAAACGCTGACCCTCTCCCAGAGGGAGAGGGAGGGGCCCGCCGCGCAGCGGTGGGAGGGTGAGGGGTTACGAGGTCTGCCGTCGTGCCGGCACGCCGTCTTCAGTCCCTACCCCCTCATCCGGCGCTTCGCGCCACCTTCTCCCTATGGGAGAAGGGAGCCGGAAACGTGATCCACGAACGCCGGCAGTTCGGCGATCGAGGCCAGTTCCACATAACGCTCGTGCCCGACGGGGGCCTCGGCCGCCTCGTGGGCCCAGACCAGCGGGTAGGGGATCAGCGCGCCCCAGGCCCCGGCCTCCAGCGCCGGCAGGATATCCGACCGCATCGAGTTGCCGGCCATCAGGGCCTGCTCGGCCCCGGTGCCGTAGCGCTCGAACACCCGGCGATAGGTGCCCGCGTCCTTCTCCGAGACGATCTCGACGGCGGCGAACAGGTCGCCCAGCCCCGAGGCCGCCAGCTTCTGCTCCTGGTGCAGGAGGTCGCCCTTGGTGATCAGGATCAGGCGGTAGCGCTTGGAAAGCTCGGCCAGGGCCTTCTCGACGCCGGGCAGGGGCTCGACCGGCTCGGTCAGCATCTCGCGACCCACGGCCAGGATTTCGCGGATCACGCGGGTGGAGACCGCGCCGTCCGTCAGGTCCAGCGCGGTCTCGATCATCGACAGGGTGAAGCCCTTGGCCCCGTAGCCATAGATCCGCAGGTTGCGCTTCTCGGCCGCGGCCAGCTGGCTGTTGATCCGTTCCTCGTCGCCGAAGTCCGACAGCAGTTCGACGAACCGCTTGTGGGTCAGGCGAAACAGGGTTTCGCAGTGCCAGAGGGTGTCGTCGGCGTCGACGCCGACCGTGGTGATGAGGCTCATTCCCTCCGTCTACATCAGCGCAGGGCGCGCTTGTAGAGGTCCAGCAGGTTGGTCCAGGCCTGTTCGGCGGCGGCCTCGTTGTAGACCTGGCTGCCCTTGACCGTCCAACCGTGGGCGGCGCCGGCGAAGACCTCGACCTTGGCCGGGCGCTTGGCCTCCGCGAAAGCCGCTTTCAGCTTGTCCTTGGCCTCGGGTTCCTTCTTGTCGTCGTTGTCGGCGACCTCGATCAGGTACTCGGCATGGGTCTTGGGGATCAGCAGGTGCGGACTGGTCGGGTCGGCCGTGACCAGTCCCCCGCCGTGGAAGCTGGCGACGGCGGCGATGCGGCCCGGCGCGGCGGCGGCGGTGCGGAACGACAGCGGCCCGCCCATGCAGTAGCCCTGCACGCCGATCTTGCGGCCCTTGTCGGTTTCCTTCTGGGCGTCGAGGAAGGCCACATAGGCCAGGGCGTCGCGGTCGGTGCCTTCCGGCGTGACGGTGGCGCGCAGCGGCGTGATCTTGGCGCGGTCTTCGGGGTTGGCGAAGTTGAAGGTCCCGTCGATCACCGGGGCCTTCTTCACCCGGTAATAGAGGTTGGGAACCAGCACCACGTAGCCGGCGGCGGCCAGGCGGCGGCCCATGTCGCGGAATACGGGGCGCAGGCTCATGACGTCGGGCCAGATCAGAACGGCGGGCCACTTGCCCTTGCCGGTGGGCTTGAACAGGGCCGCGTCGGCCTCGCCGTCGGGCGTCTTGATGACGACGTCGGTCTCGACGACCTTGTCGTCGGCGCGGGCGGAGGCGGCGGCCAGCCCCCCGGCGGCGGCGGTCATCAGGCCGAAGGCGCGGCGCGAGACGCGAGGATCATGAACCAGGCCGGGGTGGATGTCGTCGTCGCACATCGCGCGGGCTCCTTGCTGAACAGAGGCGCCCGCACGGTGCACGACCTGACGCCGAAGGCAATCGGCGGCTGTGCTTTAGGTTGGATCTCAGATCCTACGAAACCGAGCTTCCCCGCGCAGGCGGGGATCCAAGCCGAGTCCAGGGATGGCCCACGGCCGCGCCTTATCTTACGGCGTCAGCTTGGGTCCCCGCCTTCGCGGGGAAAGACGGTTCTGGGGAAAGGTCTTGGAGAGCGGCTTCAGAAGCTGAGGACGACGAAGACGACGCCGCTGATCACCACGCCCGCGGCGAGCAGCATGCCCAGGACCTGGCCGGCGAAGCTCTGACCGGGAAGGCGCGTCCAGGCGATCTTCGGCGCGCGCTTCGGGGCGGCTCGATCGTGGACGGCGGCGGTCATGATTCCATCTCCTCGTTTACGCCCAAGCTTGTGGGGCCTGACGAGTTAACGGGCGTGAACCGGCGGCGGATGCAGGCGTGCGACCGATTGATCCAGGGTGCGCCTAAAGGGTCACACTCCAGCCGTCGCGACCGCTGCCCGGACCGACAGGCGGCGGGGGGCGGGCGCAGGCCGTATAGGCCTTGTTGACCCGCCGCAGCGAGGCGGGAAAGCGGTGCAGCTTGCTGTCGGGACGTATCGGCCGCGCCACCAGGTCGCCTTCACAATTGGGGCAGACGCCGTGGAATCGGGTTTCCGCGCAGTCGGCGCAGAAGGTGCATTCGAAGGTGCAGATGCGGGCCTGATCGCTCTGGGGCGGCAGGTCGCGGTCGCAGCACTCGCAGTTGGGGCGCAGTTCGAGCAAGGGCCGTCCTCCCGTGTTCTTATGCGTTGAAGCCCCGCACCATAAGGGCTTGAGAGGCGTCCGCGCGAGGGGGCGCGTTGGGAGATCACGGGAATGTGGGGCGGGCCGCGAAAAGCCGTGATCCGAGGGGTTGACCCCCCCGCCCACGACCCCTAAACACCCCGCCGTTTGCGCGGCGGGCGGGGTTCTCCCTGGCCCGCCTTTTTGCAACAATAACCACGCGTTCTGGAGGCGCTTCTCGAGATGTCCCAAGACCTTCTCCCCGGCGTCACCGGCGTTCTGGTTCTGGCCGACGGCACCGTCCTGCAGGGCGTGGGCTGCGGCGCGGTCGGCGACGCGGTCGGCGAGGTGTGCTTCAACACCGCCATGACCGGTTACCAGGAAATCCTGACCGACCCGTCCTACATGGCCCAGATCGTGGCCTTCACCTTCCCGCACGTCGGCAATGTCGGCACCAACAGCGAAGACGTCGAGCAGATCACGGGCGTGGCCGAGACGGCCGCCCGAGGCGCGATCTTCCGCGACGTCCCGACCGATCCGGCCAACTGGCGCGCCAACAGCGACTTCGACGGCTGGATGAAGCGCCGCGGCGTCGTCGGCCTGGCCGGTGTCGACACCCGCGCCCTGACCCGCAAGATCCGCGAGACCGGCATGCCGCACGGCGTCATCGCCCACTCGCCGGACGGCAAGTTCGACCTCGAGGCCCTGAAGGCCAAGGCCCGCGACTGGTCGGGCGTGGTCGGCCTCGATCTCGCCAAGGACGCCTCGACCACCCAGACCTTCACCTGGGACGAGGGCCTGTGGTCGTGGCCGGCCGGCTACGCCAAGCTCGAGCAGCCCAAGTACGAAGTGGTCGTCATCGACTACGGCGTGAAGCGCAACATCCTGCGCGCCCTGGCTCACGTGGGCGCCCGCGCCACCGTCGTTCCGGCCAGCACCTCGGCCGAGGACATCCTGGCCCGCAACCCGGACGGCGTGCTGCTGTCCAACGGCCCGGGCGACCCGGCCGCGACCGGTGAATACGCCGTGCCTGAAATCCAGAAGCTGGTCGCCAGCGGCAAGCCGGTGTTCGGCATCTGCCTGGGCCACCAGATGCTGGCCCTGGCGCTTGGCGCCAAGACCGTGAAGATGGAGCAGGGCCACCACGGCGCGAACCACCCGGTCAAGGACCTGACCACCGGCAAGGTCGAGATCGTGTCGATGAACCACGGCTTCACCGTGGACAGCGAAAGCCTGCCCGAGCCGGTGCAGGAGACCCACGTCTCGCTGTTCGACGGCACCAACGCCGGCATCGCCCTGAAGGACAAGCCGGTGTTCAGCGTCCAGCACCACCCGGAAGCCTCGCCCGGCCCGACCGACAGCCTCTACATCTTCGATCGCTTCGCCGATCTGATGGCCAAGGCGAAGTAATCAAGACCAAGACGCCCCGCTGAAAAGCGGGGCGTTTTTCGTTTCCGGCTCCTGTCACGAAACCATCGCCCAGGGTTCACGCACCGATTGAGCGGCCCGTGTTAGCGTTTCGCCGTTCCCCAATCCTCGCGAGGACGGCATGAGCGCCTATGAACGCATCGGCGGCGAGGCCGCCGCCCAGTCGGTGATCGACGACTTCTTCCAGCGCGCCCAGGGCGACGAGCGGCTCAAGGGCCTATTCGGCGGCGAGATCGCGCCCGGGGCCCGCGCCGTGGTGGCCGGCGCCCTCGATCCCGAGGCCGGCGAGGCCCGCGGCGACCTGGAGCTGGCCCAGGTGTGGTTCGGCGCCAACGCGGTGGAGGATGACGAGCTCGACCTGATCATCGGCCACCTGGCCGCCGCCCTCGAAGCCGCCAGCGTCGACGACGAGATCACCGCCGACGTTGCCGACCAGATCGAGCTCCTCCGCGACCTGGCCCTGGGCCCGGACGAAGAGGACTACGACGACGAGGATGAAGACGAAGAGGGCGAGGTGGCGGCTTAACCTGATCCTTCTCCCATAGGGAGAAGGAGGGGCCCGCGCCGAAGGCGTGGGAGGATGAGGGGTTACGAGGCCGGCCGGCGTGCCGACACGATCCTGGGCAATTTGGTGAGGGCGTAACCCCTCACCCTCCCATGCTGCGCATGGGCCCCTCCCTCTCCCTATGGGAGAGGTTACCCGTTGTGCTGCTTACCCCTACGTCCCGAACTGCGTGAACGGCACCTTGTTGAACAGCTCGCGCTCGCCGCCACGCGGGTCGTCGGCCATGCGGGTGGTCTCGTCGAACACCAGGGTCTGGCGGCGGGGCAGGGTGTAGGGCTCCCATTTTGGAATGGCCGCGCAGTTGGGATCGCCGGTGCGGGCGAAGGCGACGAAGGCGTCCATCATGGTGGCCGACATCGCCTGGCTGCGGGCGTCGGTCCCGACGATCGCGCCCTTGGCGTCCAGCGTGCCGAACACCAGGCAGATGTCCAGCGTGTGCGGCGCGCCCCAGATCCCGCCGTCCTTGGGCGACTTCCAGTCCAGTTGATAGACCCACGCCGGCGCGCGGGTCGGGGCGCGGGCCTCGGCCTGCAGGATCGCCGCCTTCCACGAGCGCCCGGCCGTCGAGGCGGCGAAATAGACGTCCGACGGCGCATAGTGCGGGTACATCCGGCGATAGGCCGCCACCACCGTGGCTGGGTCGATGTCGATGCGGGCGTTGAACTGGCTGGGCAGCTTCTCGACCACCTGGGCCCAGGTCATGTCGAACACCTTGGGGTCGGAGCCGACGAAGCCGCGCGTCTCGTCATGGGTGTTGCCGCAGATCAGCGGCACGTCGAGGCCCTGGGGCGCCGCGTCGGGGAAGAACGGGTGCCGGGTCAGCGAGCGCTCGTCGAGGACGGGACCCATATAGACCCCGCCCGAGCCGGCCACGGGATCGATCGCCTTCAGCCCGTTCAGCAGCTGGTCGGCGGGCAGGGCGCGTAAGGTCGCCAGATCGTTGATCCCCAGCTTGTCGAGGAACAGCTTCGCGCGCTTGGTGGCGTTGAACGGGCCGCCGGCGGTGACCTGCTGGCCGCTCATGGTGGCGGCGCGATGGAACAGGCCCTTGGCGGCCGGCATGGCCAGCAGGGTGGCGATCTTGGCCCCGCCGCCGGACTGGCCAAACAGCATGACCCGCGAGGGATCGCCGCCGAAGGCCTCGATGTTGTCGCGCACCCACTGCAGGGCCAGGACGAGGTCGAGCTGGCCGACATTGCCGCTGTCGGCGACGCTGGGATTGTCGAACAGGCGCGCCAGATAGAGATAGCCGAAGGCGTTGAGGCGGTGGTTCACCGTCACCACCACGACGTCGCCGCGCTTGGCCAGCTTGGTCCCTTCGTACCAGGGACTGCCGCCCGAGCCGCCGTTGTAGGCGCCGCCGTGGATGTAGAACATCACCGGCCGCTTTGCGCCGTCGGCCAGGCCGGACTTGCCGGCCTTGGCGGGGGTCCAGACGTTGAGGAACAGGCAGTCTTCCGAGAGGGTCTCGCCCTCTTCGCCCTTGCCGGTCTGCATCGAGGCCGCGCCATAGGCCAGGGCGTCGGCGACGCCGGTCCAGGGCTGGGGCTTGCGGGGCGGGGCGAAGCGGCCCTCGCCGCCGGTGTCGGCGCCGTAGCGCAGGCCCTTGAACACGTGGACGCCGTCGGCGGTGGTCGCGCCCCGCACCTTGCCGGCGGCGGTGGTCACGATCGGCGAGCGGGTCGGGCTTGCGGGCCTGGCGGCGTGAGCGGGCAGGGCGCCGGCGGCGGCGGCCGCGCCGGCGGCCAGCAGCAGGCTGCGACGATCCATGGGGTCTTCCTCCGGCGCTTCTGACGAGCTTGCGTCATGGCTAGCACGAACCATGACACCGGTGACAATCCATTTTGCGCAAGGCTGCCCCTCGCCCCTTGCGGGAGAGGGTGGGCTCGCGAAGCGAGGTCGGGTGAGGGGTCTCTCAGGCGTTTCCGTCACCGCCTTGAAAGCGATGGCGGTGTTGGGCGTTTGAGAGACCCCTCATCCGTCGGCCTTCGGCCGCCACCTTCTCCCGCAAGGGGAGAAGGACGATGATCACCACATCGACGCCGCCGCCCGCGCCGGCCAAGCCTCGTCGTAGGCCGGGCCGCCCACCTCGCCGTCGGTGATCGCCGCCAGCATGGCGCCGGCCGTGGGCAGGGACTTCGGATCGACCTGGGACTCGGCAGTCCACAGGCCCGCGCGCATCACCGCCCGGGCGCACTGGAAATAGCACTCCTCGATGGTGACGATCAGAGCCGTGCGCGGGGCCTTGCCGTCGACGGCCAGTCTCGCCAGCAGATCGGCGTCGGCGCTGATCACCGCCCGGCCGCTGACCCGGAAGGTCGTGCCCGAGCCGGGGATCAGGAACAGCAGCGCCACGCGCGGGTCGCGGACGATGTTGCGCAGGCTGTCGATGCGGTTGTTGCCGCGCCGGTCGGGCAGGATCAGCGTGCGGTCGTCGGCGATGGTCACCAGGCCGTGGGCGTCGCCGCGCGGGCTGCAGTCCAGGCCTTCGGGGCCCACCGTGGCCAGGGCCAGGAACGGCGAGGCCTCCACGAGGCGGCGGTAGTCGCTCGTCAGGCGGTCGCTGACCTTGGCGGTGGAGGCCGCGACCGGCGTCGGGCTGTAGATCGCCTCCAACGCTTCCAGGGTGTCGATGATCGCCATGCGCCGTCTCCCGTTCGGAGGGAGCCTAGCAGCGGCGGGGCGCGCCTGTCAGGCCCGGCGGTCCAGGGCCTGCTGGCAGGCCTCGGCCAGGCGGCGGGGCGAGATCGGCTTGTCGACGATGGTGCGGCGGGCGTCGGCCAGCTGGTTGGCGTTGCCGGTGACGAACACCGTCGGAATGCGGCCCAGCTTGGCCTCGATGGCCTCGACCGCCTCCAGCCCCGTGCCGCCGATGATGCGGAAGTCGGCGGTGATCAGGTCTGGCGCGCGGGCCAGGGCGCAGGTCAGCGCTTCCTGCGGACTGTCGGCGATATCAAAGCTTGAATAGCCCTGGGCGGCCAGGAGGGCCTCGACCTCGAGCGCGATGAGGATCTCGTCCTCGATGATGAGCGCGTGGCCTTGGGACCGTTTCACTGCACTTAACGCCAATCCGCTGCCGTCCCTTACAAGACTACAACCCGAACTTTCAGTTCTCGCCAATCGATTTCGCGTGTTGGTCCTCAGAAATGTGTTGCTGCACGCACGGGCGCTCACGCCGGCGTGATGGCGCCGCCCGCGCCGCGAGAGCCCGGCGGGGCCGTTTCCCTCTCCGGCCGAAAGCCTCTATGCAAAGGGAAAAACAAGATTGCAGGAGCGCCCCACACCCATGTCGTCCCAGCCCCTCGTCCTCACCGAGAAACGCGGCCACGTCGCCATCCTCACCCTCAACCGCCCCGAGGCGCTGAACGCCCTTGGCGCGCCTGGCGACGGCGACCAGGTGGCGGCCGCCTGCGAGGCGATCAACGACGACCAGGAGATCCGCTGCGTGATCCTGACCGGGGCCGGCAAGGCGTTCTCGGCCGGCGGCGACGTCAAGGCGATGAAGGCCCGCGAGGGCGCCTTCGGCGGCAACGGCGTGGCCGTGCGCGACGGCTACCGCAAGAACATCCACCGCATCGTGCGGGCCATCTACGGCCTGGAGGTTCCGTCGATCGCGGCGGTCAACGGCGCGGCCATCGGCCTGGGCTGCGACGTGGCCTGCATGACCGACATCCGCATCGCCGCCGATACAGCCAAGTTCGGCGTGACCTTCCTCAAGCTCGGTCTGATCCCCGGCGACGGCGGCGCCTGGCTGATGCCGCGCACCGTGGGCATGAGCCGCGCGGCGGAACTCTTGTTCACCGGTGACGTCATCGACGCGGCCAAGGCGGCCGAGTGGGGCCTGATCAGCCGCGCGGTGCCGTCGGCCGACCTGATGGGCGAGGCCCTGGCCCTGGCCGAGCGGATCGCCCTTCAGCCGCCTCACGCCTTGCGCATGGCCAAGAGTCTGCTCAAGCACGGCCAGACGGCGAGCTACGACACCCTGATGGAGATGAGCGCCGCCGCTCAGGCCATCGCCCACCACACCGAGGACCACATGGAAGGCGTCGACGCCATTCTCGAAAAGCGCCAACCCACGTTCCGGGGCGCCTGAGGCATGGGCAAGGAAGCGCGGGCCTGGGGCCAGCTCAGCGACGGCGAGAGCGACGGCAAGCTTCTGTGGGAGCCGCCCAAGCTGATCTTCCGCGGGGCTGTGCGCGGCATCTACCAGGGCCATGCCCTGCGGGGGATCCGGGCCGAGGGCGACGACATCGTCCTGTCCGACGGCACGCGCTTCAGCCTCGATCCGGGCCAGGCGGAGAAGTGGGTGCACGCCATCCTCAATCCGCCCACGCGGCTGGACAAGCTGGGCGTCAAGCCGGGCATGAGCGTGGTGGTCGACGGCGTCGACGACGAGGATTTCCTCGAGGAGCTTTCGACCCGCGTCGACGCCGAGGTCGGAACCGGCGAGGACTTCGAGGACGTCGACCTGCTGTTCCTGGCCGCCGACGACCTGGGGCAGCTGGACCGGCTGGAGGACCTGCAAGGGGCGTTGGCCGAGAAGGGCGCCATCTGGGTCGTCTCGCAGAAGGGCAAGACCGCGCCGCTGAAGGACACCGACGTGCTGGCCGCCGCGCGGGGCGTGGGTCTGTCCGACACCAAGGTCTGCGCCTTCTCCAAGACCCACACCGCCCTGCGGTTCGTGCGGCGCAAGGGCTGAGCCCGGTCAGCGCTATTTCGGTTCGCCGATGTCGAAGCGGATCATCGTCCACGAACCGCGGAACAGGGCGTACTCGCCCGACAGCGAACGCCGAACGAGCCCGGATCCTTCCTGCGCGATCAGATCGCCGTCGAAGGTGAAGTTGCCGTTCTCCAGGTTCTGCATCGTCATGTTCTCGAAGCGGACCGGCGCGAAGTCGGGGCGGGTGAACATGCCGGACCTCGGTTGCTGGGCCCATTTGCCCAGCAGTTCGTCGCTGGCGCCCTGCACGCGAGCCATGCCGACCTTGGTGATCCATTTCTGTCTCAGGTCGGCCGCGAAGGTCGGGCTCTGGGGATCGGTCGCCGCGAACGTCTGGAACATGCAGCCCAGCAACCGGGTCATCGTGCCCTTGGGCGTGAAGCTGACCCCGCCCTTGCACGACGGCTCGACCGTGCCGATGGGATAGACGTCATCGGCATAGGCCGCGGACGCCGCGGGCGTCGCGGTCGCGATGGCGAGCGCTGCTCCGATGGCCAGTAGCATCACAATCCCCCGTCAGTGATCCTGCCGTGGTCTAACCTGTAGCTGTGGTCCGGCCAAGACGGCGCGTGGGGAAGGGTGGCGTCCTCACGCGACCGGGCGTAGAGCGGGCCGTCAGACGGAGCGGGATCATGATCGTAGGGCGTCGCGCCGGCCTTTTCGAAATCGCCTTCGCCCTGCGCGGCTCGATCCTGCCCAGCATCGCAGGAAGGCTGGCGGTGCTGCTGCTGGTTTCGATCGTCGCGGTGCTGACGGCCCAGCGCTGGCCCGCGGCGTTGGAGCGGCTGAACGCGCTGCCCTTCACGCTGATCGGCCTGTCGCTGTCGATCTTCATGAGCTTCCGGAACAACGCCTGCTACGACCGCTGGTGGGAGGCGCGCAAGCTCTGGGGCGGCCTGATCATCGCCGCCCGCAGCTTCGCGCGGCAGACCCAAGGACTGCCGGCCGAGCGGCGCGAGCCGCTGCTGCTGGGTCTGGCGGGCTTCGCCGGCGGGCTGGCGGCGCGCCTGCGGGGCAAGGACGAACGGGCGGCGATCACACGCTGGCGCGAGGTTGCCAACCTGGCGGCTGCGCCCAATCCGACCGACGCGGTGCTGGCCGCCGTCGGCGCCGAGTGCGCCCGGCTGGAAGGCGCGGGCGTGGTGACCCCGATCCACCTGTCGGTGCTGGAGGCGCGGCTGACCGAGCTCAGCCACGTCCAGGCCGCCTGCGAGCGGATCAAGGCCACGCCGTCGCCCTTCTCCTATTCGCTGATGCTGCACCGTACGGCGCACGTCTTCTGCCTGCTGCTGCCGTTCGCCCTGGCTCATGCGCTGGGCTGGTGGACGCCGGCCCTGGTGCTGCTGATCGGCTACACCTTCTTCGGCCTCGACGCCCTGGGCGACCAGCTGGAAGACCCGTTCGGCCTGGAAGATAACGACCTGCCGCTGGACGCCATGGTCCGCACGATCGAGCGCGACCTGCTGTTCTCGCTGGGACGGGACGACCTGCCGCCGGTGATCGAGGCCAAGGGTTATCGGCTGACCTAGGCGGCGGGGGAGGCCCCCTCAGTCGCTCCGCGACAGCTCCCCCTGAGGGGGAGCATCTAGGCGCTGAAGATCCTCCCCCTCAGGGGGAGGTGGCCCGAAGGGCCGGAGGGGGCCGCGAAGCGGTTAGAACCGCTGCTTGCAGCCCTGCTTCTGGTGAACGCCGCGCAGGAAGCCGCGACGGGCCAGGCCCGCGTCGCCCAGGGCTTCCAGGTGGCGGTCGGCCGGGGCGGCGCCCGAGATTTCGCGCACCAGGCTGCGGAACGGGATGATCGAGTTGACGATCGCCTTGCCGCCGGCCTCGGCCAGCTTGCCGGTGCGGTTCTCGGTGTACTCGTTGCCGGTCTGGTAGTCGGGGCCCAGCACATCGTTGAGCCGCTGGATCTCGACCACGAGCTTGGCGCAGGTCTTCAGGCCCTTGAGGCTGTAGGGATCGGCCAGGGCCTCTTCCAGCACCGGCGGGATCTTCTTCTTCGACAGGCCGACGTCGCGGGCCGGCTGCGTGCCGATCTCCATCGACTTCTCGCGCCAGCCGTCGGGGCGGCCGTCGCCGTCCGAGTCCTTGGCGGGCGGCGGCGGAGGCTTGCTGGCGGTGGTCGATTGGGCCGGCTTGGCGGGATAGGCCGGCTGGGCCGTGGCGCAGCCCGTGGCCAGGGACGCCGCCGCGCCCAGGATCGCAATCTTCGTCAGAACCGCCCGCATGACACCCCGCTCCACTGCTTCGCACCCATCATAGGGTGATGAACGCCGATCAGGAACGGCAAGCTGGACCTTGGGTTCCACACGCTTTGCACCCATTCGCGGCATTGATTTACATTGATGTGAATTGTACCGGTGGTTGTGCACAACAAAAAAACCACTAGGGAGGTATCAATGTCCTTGATCTCGCGCCTTTTCGCGCCCGTCCTGATGGCGGGCGCGCTGGTCGCCACCGGCGCTCAGGCCCAGGTGATCACGCCCAATCCGGCGACGTTCACAGTCGCCGGTGTGATGAACATCGAAGCCTGGGCCTCGTGCAACTTCGCCATGACCTTCGACGTGCCGGCGGGCGGAACCTCGGCGACCGTCACTAGCGCCGTCGTCACCGGCGGCTACAGCTGCGAGCAGGTCAGCTTCACCGGCGCGCCGTGGAACGTGCGAGTGGCCCCCGGCAGGCTCTACATCGATGATTTCGAGATGCTTCTGGGTCCGGCCTATCCGAGCGGTAAGCAGACCCTCGAAGTCTACTGGACCAATGGGACGGGGAGCAGCCCGAGCGGCGGCATCTTCTCCATGCTGCTCGGGTATTACGGGACCATTGGCCATTTCGGGGTGACTTCGAGCACGCCGATCTCCGTCAACTGACGTGCGCGGCGGCGGGCGTTAGGCCGCCGCCTTGGCGCGCTTGCGCCAGAACCGCATCACACCGTCGTCGAGCTTGCCCAGGCGCAGAGCGGCGAGGTCCAGGGCGTAGTTCTGGTGCACCTTCCACGGCGCCTTGGTTCCCTGCTTGGGGAACTTGTCCATCGCCCGCTGCACATAGCCCGACGAGAAGTCGAGCCAGGGAACCGCGGCCATGTCGGGCTGGTCCAGGTGCGGCATGCAGATGTCCATGCCCGCCTTGTCCATGTGGTTGATCAGCCGGCAGACATACTCGCTGGTCAGGTCGGCCTTCAGCGTCCACGAGGCGTTGGTGTAGCCGAAGGCCGAGGCCAGGTTCGGCACGTCGCTGAACATCATGCCCTTGTAGCTGAAGCCCTTGGCCAGATCGACGGAACGGCCGTCGACGACGACGTCCATGCCGCTCAAGAGCTGCATCCGCAGGCCGGTGGCGGTGACGACGATGTCGGCCTCCAGGGTTTTGCCCGACTTCAGCTGCAGGCCGTCCTCGGTGAAGGTGTCGATGTGGTCGGTGACCACCGAGGCCGAGCCGTTCCTGATCGAGTCGAACAGGTCGGCGTCGGGCACCAGGCACAGCCGCTGGTCCCAGGGATTGTAGCGCGGCGTGAAGTGGGTCTCGACGTCGTAGTCCTTGGGCAGCTGGTCGCGGACGAGATTGATCAGCCGCTCCTTGGTCTTCTCCGGCTTCTTCCGGGCCAGGTTGAAGAACAGCATGGTGATCAGCACGTTCTTCCAGCGGGTGATCCCATAGGCGGTCATGGCTGGAAGCTTGGCTCGCATCCAGTTGGCCAGGCCGTCCTCGGCCGGGCGCGAGACCACGTAGGTCGGCGAGCGCTGCAGCATGGTGACGTGAGCAGCGGTCCTGGCCATCTCCGGCACGATGGTCACCGCCGTCGCGCCGCTGCCGATCACCACGACCTTCTTGCCGGCGTAGTCGAGGTCTTCGGGCCAGTGCTGCGGGTGGACGATCGTTCCCTTGAACCGCTCGGTCCCCGCGAAATCGGGCGTGTAGCCGGCGTCGTAGGCGTAGTAGCCGGCGCACATGTAGAGGAAGCCGCAGGCGATCTCGACCGTCTCTCCGGTGTCGACCCGCTCGGCCTGCACCGTCCAGCTGGCGGTCTCGCTGTTCCATTCCGCGCGGCGCACCTTGTGGCGGAAGCGGATGTGCTCGTTCACCCCGGCCTCGGTCGCGGTCTCGCGCACGTAGTTCAGGATCGACGGGCCGTCGGCGATGGCTTTCGCCTGCCGCCACGGCTTGAAGGCGTAGCCCAGGGTGTACATGTCGCTGTCGGACCGGATGCCCGGATAGCGGAACAGGTCCCAGGTGCCGCCGATGGCGTCGCGCGCCTCGAGAATGGCGTAGGTCTTGCCCGGGCAGCGCCGCGTCAGGTGATGGGCCGCGCCGATGCCCGACAGGCCCGCCCCGACGATCAGGACGTCGAAATATTCCGTGCTCATGGCCGTCTCCGTCCCCGTGGTCCGGTGAGCCCGGATCCTGTTTTAAGTGAACGATGTTCACCAGCAAACGACCGTTTGGACCCGACGTCAATTGCGGCGCGTGCGATGGCGTCGGTTTTCATTGCGCATGGTCCTCGTGCCCGCGTATGCGGAAGGTCATGTCCCTACGCGACTTCGGCCTGTTGGTGCTGATCTGCCTGATCTGGGCCAGCAACAACATCGTCTCCAAGATCGTGGTCGCCCACTGGGGCGTGCCGCCGCTGTTCTATGCGGCGGTGCGCTTTGCGTTGGTCGCGGCGGTGACCCTGCCGTGGCTGTTGCCCGCGCCTCGACCGACCTGGCGGATGCTGGTGGTCGGCGTGCTGATGGGGGCGGGCGGCTTTGCTCTGCTGTTCATGGGTTTCAAGACCGCCTCGCCGTCGGCGGCGGCTGTGGTGGTGCAGGCGGGCGTCCCCTTCACCACCCTGCTGTCGGTGCTGATGCTGGGCGAGAAGATCCACTGGCGGCGCGGCGTCGGCATCGCCCTGACCCTGGCCGGCGCCCTGATCGTGATCTGGAACCCGCACGGCTTTTCGCTGTCGATGGGTCTGTGGCTGGTGGTGGCCTCGGCCCTGGCCGGCTCGCTGGGCGCGGTGATGATGAAGCAGATCCAGCGGGTCAAGCCGCTGCAGCTGCAGGCCTGGGTGGGCTTCACCTCGGTGTGGCTGCTGGCCGCGGCCAGTTTCGCGCTCGAGCCCGGCGCCAGCGACAAGGCCTTCGAGGCCGGCTGGCCGTTCGTGGCCGCGGTGGCCTATTCGGCGCTGGTGGTGTCGGTGATCGCCCACACCGGCTATTACGGGCTGATCCAGCGCTACGAGGCCAACCTGATCGCTCCGCTCACCCTGATGACGCCGCTGATGACCATCGGGCTGGGCGTCGCCATCACCCATGACCATTTCGACCTGCGCATGGGCCTGGGCGCGGCCCTGGCTCTGGCCGGCGTGCTGATCGTGGCCCTGCGCCGCAATCAGGTGACGCCGCTACTGATGTTTCTCAAGGACCGCTCGCAATGACCATCGTCGAGGCCCCGTCGCCGAACTTCGACGCCCGCAAGGCCGTGCCCGACACCGTCGTGCTGCACTACACCGGCATGGAAAGCGGCGAGGCGGCCATCGAGCGCCTGCGTGATCCCGAAGCCAAGGTCAGCGCCCACTACGTGGTCGAGGAGGACGGCCGGGTGTTCCGCCTGGTGGCCGAGGAGCGGCGGGCCTGGCACGCCGGCGCGGCCTTCTGGAAGGGCGTGCGCGACATCAACTCGTCCTCGATCGGCATCGAGATCGTCAATCCCGGCCACGAGTTCGGCTATCGCGCCTTTCCCGACGTCCAAATCGCCTCGGTGATCAATCTGCTGGCCGACATCCGCTCGCGCTGGACCATCGACGACGACCGCATCATCGGCCATTCCGACGTGGCGCCGGCCCGCAAGATCGATCCGGGCGAGCTCTTCCCCTGGAAGCGCCTTGCGGAAAGCGGCCATGGCCTGTGGGTCGAGCCGCCCTCGTCGCCCGGCGCGCCGCTGGGCCGGGGCGAGGAGGGGACCGGTGTCTTCGCGCTGCAGGCGGGCCTGACCCGCCTGGGCTTCGACTGCGCGCCGTCTGGCCAGTACGACGAGTGGACCGAGACCGTGGTCGCCGCCTTCCAGCGCCACTGGCTGCAGACCCGCTTCGACGGCGTCGCCGACGGCGAGACGCGCGCGCGCCTGGTGGGCCTGCTGCGGGCCGCGGCGGGCGTCTGATGCATCCGGCCAGGATCTTCCACGTCGAGGACCGCGCGCGGCTGCTCGCCTTCTTCGCCGAGCATTCTTTCGTGACGCTATGCGCCAGCGTCGGCGGCCGGCCGTTTGTGGCTCAGACGCCGGTGGTGGTGCGTGACCAGGGCGAGGACGGTCTTTTCCTCGACTTCCACCTGTCGCGCGCCAACGCCCTGGCCCCCGCGCTGGTGGCGGGCTTTCCGGCCATCGCCGTGGCCAGCGGCCCGCAGGCCTATGTCAGCCCCGACTGGTACGGGACCGACGATCAGGTCCCGAGCTGGAACTACGTCTCCGCCGAGGCCGAGGGCTTCGTCACGCCGCTGTCGGAGGCCGAACTGGTGCAGTTGATCGACGACCTGTCGGTCCAGGAGGAGACGCGCCTGCTGCCCAAGCCGGTCTGGACGCGGGACAAGATGACGCCCGCGAGGTTCGAGGCCCTGCTGCGCGGCATCGTCGGCGCGCGCCTGCACGTCGAGCGCCTGGAGGGCACGTTCAAGCTCGGCCAGAACAAGCGCGAGGCCGAACGGGCGGGGGTGATCGAGGCTCTGGGGGATCACCCGGTGGCGGACTTGATGCGGGGCGAGGGTTAGGCTCGGCCTTTCCCATTTCCCGCCCTTGTGGCGGGAACCCCTGGTTCAGCTGACGCGTGAGATGCAAGCGGCGTGCTGAGCACGCCGAGCCTCCTGCCCATGCGGCCGATAGAGAGGTTCCCGCCACAAGGGCGGGAATGACGGGAGGCGAGGGGTGGCGTGATCCGTCATTGACCTTGTCGCCCGGGCGCCGCAAACAGCGCGCGGACCAGATGGCCGGGCGATCGCGGTATCCCGTAAGGGAGTCGAGGAAAGTCCGGGCTCCACGGTGACAAGGCGGTGGGTAACGCCCACCGGGAGCGATCCCAGGGAAAGCGCCACAGAAAGCAAACCTCCTCCCTACGGGGCGGGAAGGGTGAAAGGGTGGGGTAAGAGCCCACCGCGGACCTGGCGACAGGGACGGCATGGCAAGCCCCGCCTGGAGCAAGACCGAATAGGGATCCCGCGCCGGCTTGCCGGCTAGGTCGTCACTGGCCGAGAGGATCCGGGTTGGTCGCGAGAGTCGTCCAGCAATGGGCGGCCAAGAGGAATGATCGTCGCGTCCCTGTTCACAGGGGCGGCACAGAACCCGGCTTACAGGCCGTCTGGTCCATCAAACTTTCCGCAACCCCAAGCGCCCCAAGGTTCCCGTAAATGGGCCGCGATGGGATGCGTCTGTGTGTGAGTCTGTGGATAGAAATCTGGTTGTCTGTATGTTCCGAAATTAACCAATTAAAGCGGTTCGATATTACCGCTAGCGCCTTTGATTTCCTGGCGAAATGGCCTCTGGTGTCATTGTTTCCCACTTCATCCCATGTTAACCCATTCGGGCCGGTCGGACTCGTGCTGGGGCGACCGTGTTTTGGGCAAGGGTTGGCGGGGTGTTCCTCTCGACGTTCGAGAAGCAGCTGGACAGCAAGCGGCGCCTCGTGGTGCCGCAGGAGTTCCGCGCCGCCGTCTCGGGCCCCTTCGACGGCATCTTCTGCTTCCCCTCGATCGAGGCCGACTGCCTGGAAGCCGGCGGCAAGGCCCTGTTCGACCGCTATCAGGCGGTGATCGACGAGCTGCCCTTCGGCGATCCGGTGCGCTCGGCCCTGGAGACCAGCGTCTTGGGCGGCATGGCCCGCCTGTCGTTCGACACCGCCGGCCGCATCACCCTGCCCGACGTGCTGTGCGACATGTTCGGCCTGACGGATGAAGTGACGATCGTCGGCCTGGGCGAGCGCTTCCAGATCTGGTCGCGGGACGCCTTCCAGGCCCACCGCGCGACCCAGCGCGAACTGGCCCGCGACGGCCTGGCCGCCCTGCGCGCCCAGCAGCGCGCCGCGCGCCTGGGAGGCGCCGCATGAGCGCCGCCCCGCACATCTCGGTCCTGCTGAGCGAAGTGGTCGCCGCGCTCGACGCCAAGCCGGGCGACATGATCCTCGACGGCACCTTCGGGGCCGGCGGCTACACCCGCGCGATCCTGTCCAGCGGCGCTTCGGTCACGGCCTTCGACCGCGATCCGACGGTGCAGCGCTTCACGGCCGATCTTCCCGCGACGGATGGTCGCTTTCGGCTGATTCAGGACCGTTTCTCGCAAATCACCGCCTATTTTGGGCCTGCGTCGGTGGACGGCGTAACCCTGGATCTTGGCGTGTCTTCCATGCAGCTCGACGAAGCCGAGCGCGGCTTCTCCTTCATGCGCGACGGTCCGCTGGACATGCGCATGGGCGACGACGGCCCCACGGCGGCCGATCTGGTCAACACCCTCGACCAGACCGAACTGGCCCGCATCCTCTATGTCTACGGCGAGGAGCACGCCTCGCGTCGCGTGGCCAGCTTCATCGTCAAGCGCCGCGCCGAAGAGCCGTTCACCCGTACGCTGGACCTGGCGGCCGTGATCGAGCGCGCGCTCGGCGGCCGCAAGGGCGCCAAGGTGCATCCGGCCACCCGCTCGTTCCAGGGCTTGCGCATCGCCGTCAATGACGAGCTGGGCGAGCTTGAGGCGGGCCTGGCCGCCGCCGAGGCCGTGCTGAAGCCGGGCGGCCGCCTGGCGGTCGTGACCTTCCACTCGCTGGAAGACCGCATCGTGAAGAACTTCCTGGCCGAGCGCGCCGGCCGCACGCCGGGCGGTTCGCGCCATGCGCCGCCGACCGCCCAGGGCGCGCCGCCCAGCTTCAAGCTGATCTCTACCAAGGCCATCGCGCCGGGCGAGGAGGAGCTGGCCGTCAATCCGCGCGCCCGTTCGTCCAAGCTGCGCGCCGCCGTCCGCACCGAGGCCCCCGTCTGGGAGGCCTCGGCATGAGGGTCTCGGAGGTCTTTGATCGCCGGGTGCGCGGTTTTCGCGTCGTCGACATCGTCGGCGTCGGCGTGCTGCTGACCCTGGTGCTGGGCGTCTACATGGCCAAAGCCTTCGCCGGCCGCGAGCGCGCCGAGATCGCCTCGGTCGAGCGCCAGATCGAGGAAGAGCGCATCAAGGTGCGCCTGCTGCAGGCCGAGGTCGCCCACCTGGAGCAGCCGCGCCGCATCGAATCCCTGGCCCAGGCCGCCCAGCTGGCCCCGATCGCGCCCGACCGCGAGACCAGCGAGGACGCGCTGATCGACGTCGCCCGCAAGCCGATCCCCGCCTCGAAGCTGCCCACCCCGCCGGTGGCCGCCGCGGCCGATCCGGCCCTGGCCGGCGCCGACGCCCCCGACGGCGTCACCACCGGCGTCGAGGAGGCTCCGCGATGAGCCTGGCCAACCTCGTTCCCCATGGCGGCGGTCCGGCCTGGCGCTGGCTGATCGAGCGCGTCTGGCGCCTGGAGCACGCCTTCGAGCGCTCGCGCGCCGCGGCCAAGCCCGAGGACGACACCAGCATCCGCATCTTCTTCGTCCTGGCCCTGTTCGCCTGCGCCTTCATGGTGCTGGCCGTCGGGGCCACCTGGGCGGCGGTGTTCTCCAACGCCGGCAAGAACGGCGGCTTCCTGGCGGCCATGGAAGGCGCGCGGGGCGACCTGGTCGACCGTGAGGGCAAGCTGCTGGCCGTCGACCTGACCCACTACGCGCTCTACATCGACCCCAAGGAAGTCTGGGACGCCAAGGCCACCCGCGCCGCCCTGGGCAAGGCCCTGCCGCAGGTGCCGGCCAAGCGTCTGGACAAGGCCATCTTCGGCGATCGCCGCACCTTCCTGCTGGGCGGTCTCGACCCGGCCCAGAAGGACGCCATCTTCAACCTGGGCCTGCCGGGCGTGGAGTTCGAGGAACAGGCCCGCCGCGTCTATCCGCTGGGCGTCTCGGCCGCGCACTTCGTCGGCTTCGTCGACGGCGGCGGCAAGGGTCTGGCCGGCGCCGAGGGCGCGCTGAACGACGACATCCACGCGGCCGCCGCCAAGGGCGAGGGCGCGGCCCCGATCGCCCTGTCGATCGACCTGCGTGTCCAGGCCGCGCTCGAGGACGAGCTGCGCAAGGCCGCCCTGGAGTTCGGCCCCAAGGGCGCCGTGGGCATCGTCACCAACGTCCACACCGGCGAGATCCTGGGCCTGGCCAGCTATCCGGACTTCGACCCGAACGACCCGGGCAAGGCCAGCGACGACGCCAAGCTGAACCGCGCGGCCGCCTCGGTCTACGAGATGGGCTCGACCTTCAAGGCCTTCACCGTCGCCATCGGCCTGGATACGGGCGTGGCCACGCCCAGCTCGACCTTCGACGCGCGCGAGCCCTACAAGCTGGGCTACCGCACGATCCACGACTACCACGCCTCGCGGAAGATCCTGACGCTGGTCGAGGTGTTCCAGCACTCGTCCAACATCGGCACCGCGCGCCTGGCCGAGGGCGTCGGCGCCCAGCGGCTGAGCCAGTATTACAACAACCTGGGCCTGACCAAGCCGGCCAAGGTGGAGCTGCGCGAGTCCGCCCGTCCGCTGACCCCGAAGAAGTGGGACACCGATGCGGTGGCCTCCACCTCGTTCGGTCACGGCATGAACGTCAGCCCGCTGGCCCTGGCCCGTGCGTTCGGCCCGCTGCTGAACGGCGGCACCATGCCGCCGCTGACCATCCGCAAGCTGCCGCCCGGCGTTCGCCCGGAAGGCCCGCGCGTGCTGTCTGAAGAGACCTCGCAGCAGATGCTGCAGATCATGCGCGCCAACGTCACCGGCGGCAGCGGCAAGACCGCCGACGTCAAGGGACTGTCGGTGGGCGGCAAGACCGGCACCGGCGAAAAGTACGATCCCACGATCCGTGGCTACAACCACCAGCGCCAGGTCTCGTCCTTCGCCGCGGTGTTCCCGACCGAGGGGCCGATGGAGGCCGACCGTTATTTCGTCCTGATCCTGCTGGATGAACCGCACGGCACGGCCAAGACCTTCGGCTTCTCGACCGGCGGCTGGGTGGCCACGCCGGCCGCTGGCCGCGTCATCGACCGCATTGCTCCGTTCCTCGGCGTCCAGCGCCGGAACGACCTCATCATCGCCGGCGCGCAGCCGAAAGCCACCACGCCAGGGGCGGGACTTTGACCAAGACGCTTTCACAGATCCTGCACCGTCCGTTCGACGCTGACCCGGCCATCGCCGGCGTCACCGCCGACAGCCGCAAGGTGCGTGAAGGCTTCCTGTTCGCCGCCCTGCCGGGCAGCAAGGTCGACGGTCGCTCGTTCATTCCGGGCGCGATCGCCTCGGGCGCCGCCGCCGTCCTGGCCCCCGACGACGTCGCCGATCTGGCCGTGCCGACCGCGCATGCGACCGACATCCGCCGCGCCTACGCCCTGGCCGCCGCCGAGTTCTGGGTCGCCCAGCCGGCCACGGTGATCGCGGTCACCGGCACCAACGGCAAGACCTCGGTCGCCGGCTTCGCCCGCCAGATCCTGGCCCTGCTGGGCAAGAAGGCCGCCAGCATGGGCACGCTGGGCGTCGTGGTCAGCGCCCCGGGCGTTCCGGACAAGCAGCTGACCCCGCCGGGCCTGACCACGCCCGACGCCGCCGACGTCGCCGAGATGGCCGCGAAACTCGCGGGCATGGGCGTGACCCACCTGGCCGTCGAGGCCTCGTCGCACGGCATCGACCAGCGTCGCCTGGACGGCCTGAAGATCAGCGCCGCCGGCTTCACCAACTTCACCCAGGACCACCTCGACTATCACGGCACCATGGGCTGCTACCGGGCCGCCAAGCTGCGCCTGTTCGAGGCCCTGCTGCCGCGCGGCGCGACCGCCGTGCTGAACGCCGATAGCGACGCCTTCCCGGCCTTCGCCGCCGCCGCCGTGACCTCGGGCGAGACCATCCTGTCGGTGGGCGAGCAGGGCCAGGGCCTGAAGCTGATCTCGCGCGAGCCGACGCCCTGGGGCCAACTGCTGAAGATCGCCGCCCAGGATCGCGAGTTCGAGGTGAAGCTGCCGCTCGCCGGCGACTTCCAGGCCAGCAACGTGCTGGTCGCCGCGGGTCTGGTCCTGGCCACGGGCGAGGATCTCGACGCCGTGCTTGGCGCCCTGGAAAAGCTGGAAGGCGCGGCCGGCCGGCTGCAGCGCGTGGGCAAGGGAACCGGCAAGGGCGAGGCCTATGTCGACTACGCCCACACCCCCGACGGCCTGGAGACGGTGCTGAAGGCGCTGCGCCCGCACGTTCGTGGGAAACTGGTGGCCGTGTTCGGCGCCGGCGGCGACCGTGACCGCACCAAGCGCCCGCAGATGGGCGAGATCGCCGCTCGCCTGGCCGACGTGGCCATCGTCACCGACGACAATCCGCGTTCGGAAGATCCCGCCAGCATCCGCGCCGCCATCCTCGCCGCCGCGCCGGGCGCGCGCGAGATCGGCGACCGTCGCGAGGCCATCCGCGCCGGCGTCGCCCTGCTGGAAGACGGCGACGTACTGGTCGTGGCCGGCAAGGGCCACGAGCAGGGCCAGCTGGTGGCCGGCGTCAATCATCCCTTCGACGACGTTGCCGAGACCCTGAGCGCGCTGGAGGCCGTCAATGGCTGACGTGCTCTGGACCGCTGACGAGATCGCCGCCGCGACGGGCGGCGCGGTCGCCGGCGACTTTTCCGCCACCGGCGTGTCGATCGACAGCCGCAGCATCGAGCCGGGCGACCTGTTCGTCGCCCTGGCCGGCGTGCGCGACGGCCACGAGTTCGTCGCCCAGACGGCGCAGAAGGGCGCGGCCGGCGCCCTGGTCTCGCAGGCCGTTGCGACCCCCGCCGTCGTCGTCGCCGACACCTTCAAAGCCCTGGAGGCCCTGGGCGTCGCCGCTCGCGAGCGCGCCCCCCAGGCCCGTCGCGGCGCCGTCACCGGTTCGGTCGGCAAGACCAGCGTCACTCGCGCCGTCGAGGCCGGCCTGCGCCGCGCCGGCAAGGCCCACGCCTCGGTGAAGAGCTACAACAATCACCTCGGCGTGCCGCTGACCCTGGCCCGCATGCCGCGCGATACCGAGCGGGCGGTGTTCGAGGTCGGCATGAACCACGCCGATGAGATCACCCCGCTGTCGAAGTTCATCCGCCCGCACGCGGTGGCCATCACCACGGTCGGCCCGGTGCACCTGGAAAACTTCGCCGACGGCGAGATCGGCGTGGCCCGCGCCAAGGCCGAGATTTTCGACGGGCTGGAGCCCGGCGGCGTCGCGGTGCTGAACGCCGACAACCAGTGGTTCGAGCTGCTGAAGGGCGAGGCCGAGAAGGCCGGCGCGACCGTGCGCAGCTTTGGCCGTGACGGGACCAG
The DNA here is from genome assembly GCA_966252285.1 of uncultured Caulobacter sp. Taxonomy (GTDB): domain Bacteria; phylum Pseudomonadota; class Alphaproteobacteria; order Caulobacterales; family Caulobacteraceae; genus Caulobacter. The sequence goes on along the minus strand of CBINOL010000013.1, from coordinate 23,452 downwards.
CGCCCGCCTGGTCGACTTCGTGGTCGAGGGCGCCGGCGCGACCGTCGTCGCCGAGCTGGACGGCCAGGCCGTGTCGTTCCCGATCCGCCAGACCGGCGTGCACTGGGGCCCCAACAGCCTGTGCGTGCTGCTGATGCTGGAAGCCCTGGGCGTCGACCGCGCCACGGCCCTGGCGGCCCTGGCCGAGTTCGCGCCGATCGAAGGCCGCGGGGCCGAGCAGGTTGTCGCCATCGACGGCGGGTCGTTCACCCTGGTCGACGAGAGCTACAACGCCAATCCGGTGTCGATGCAGGCGGCGTTGGCCACGCTTGGCGCGCGCAAGGTCGCCGGCCGCCGGATCGTGGCCCTGACCGACATGCTGGAGCTGGGCGAGGGCAGCCCGCGCTTCCATGCCGATCTGGCGGACCCGATCGCCCAGGCCGGCATCGATCTGGTGTTCTGCGCCGGCCCGTTAATGATGTCGCTGTGGAACGCGCTTCCGCAGGAGCGCCAGGGCGGCTATGCGGACGCCGCGCCCCAGTTGGCGGAAAAGATCGTCGCGGCCGTGAAGCCCGGCGACGTGGTGATGGTGAAGGGGTCGAACGGGTCACGGGCCGGCGCTGTCGCCGCCGCCCTGTCCGCGCTCGGCCGGCGGGAACAAGTCTGATGCTGTACTTCCTCTACGAATGGCTCTCGCGCGGCGGGCACGAGCACGTGCCGGTCCTGAACCTGCTCAAGTACCTGACCTTCCGCACCGGCATGTCGATGCTGACGGCCTATATCGTTGCCGTGGCCATGGGCTCGCGCTTCATCCGCTGGATGAAGGCCAAGCAGGGCAAGGGCCAGCCGATCCGCACCGACGGCATCGAGCGCCACGTGCTCGAGAAATCCGGCACGCCCACCATGGGCGGCTTCATGATCCTGGCCGGCCTGTTCGTCGGCTCGCTGCTGTTCGCCGATCTGCGCAACGTTCATGTCTGGGTGGTGCTGGGCATCACCGCCGCCTTCGGCGTGCTGGGCTTCATGGACGACTACGCCAAGGTCACCAAGCAGACGACCGCCGGCCTTTCGAGCAGCCAGAAGCTGGTCGCCCAGTTCATCGTCTCGATCCTGGCGGCCGTGGCCCTGATCATCTTCGCCCCGAAATCGCAGATGACGCCGGGCCTGGAGACCTCGCTGGTCTTCCCGATCCTGAAGAACCTGGTGATCAATCTGGGCTGGTTCTACGTGGCCTTCGCCGCGATCACGATCGCCGGCTTCTCCAACGCCGTGAACCTGACCGACGGCCTGGACGGGCTGGCCATCGTGCCGGTGATGTTCGCCGCCTCGACCTTCGGGCTGATCGCCTATCTCGTCGGCAACTACAAGTTCGCCGACTATCTGAACCTGCACTTCGTGCCGAGCGTCGGCGAACTGGCGGTGCTGTGCGGCGCCATCATCGGCGGCGGCATGGGCTTCCTCTGGTACAACGCCCCGCCGGCCAAGATCTTCATGGGCGACACCGGCTCGCTGGCCCTGGGCGGCGCGCTGGGCTCGATCGCCGTCTGCGCCAAGCACGAGCTGGTTCTGGGCATCGTCGGCGGCCTGTTCGTGGCCGAGGCGCTGTCGGTGATGATCCAGGTCGCCTACTTCAAGAAGACCGGCAAGCGCATCTTCCTGATGGCGCCGATCCATCACCATTTCGAAAAGCTGGGCTGGGCCGAGAGCACCGTCGTCGTCCGTTTCTGGATCGTCGCCATGATGCTGTCGTTCGTCGGTCTGGCCACGCTGAAGCTGCGGTAGGGGAGGGCGTAGGATGATCCCGGTCCGTGGGTTCGAGGACAAGACGGTCGCGGTGTTCGGCCTGGGCCGCACCGGCCTGACGGCCGCGCGCGCCCTGATCGCCGGCGGCGCCAAGGTGGCGCTGTGGGACGAGAAGGAAGCCGGCCGCGAGGCCGCGCGCGCCGAGGGCCTGCCGGTCGTCGATCTCTCCACGGCCGACTGGAGCCAGTTCGCCGCCCTGATGCTGTCGCCGGGCGTGCCGCTGACCCATCCCAAGCCCCACTGGACCGTCGACAAGGCTAAGGAAGCCGGCGTCGAGATCCTGGGCGACGTCGAGCTCTTCGCCCGCACGGTCAACGCCGCGCCCGAGCACAAGAAGCCGAAGATCATCGCCATCACCGGCACCAACGGCAAGTCGACGACCACGGCCCTGATCGGCCACCTGTGCAAGCAGGCCGGCCGCGACACCCGCGTCGGCGGCAATATCGGCGCCGGCGTCCTGGGCCTGGAAGACATGCACGGCGGCGCGGTCTACGTGCTGGAGCTGTCGAGCTATCAGCTGGACCTGACCTCCAGCCTGCATGCCGACGCCACGGTGCTGCTCAACCTGTCGCCCGACCACATCGACCGCCACGGCTCGATGGAAGGCTATATCGCCGCCAAGCGCCGCATCTTCCTCAACCAGGGCAAGGGCGACACCGCGATCATCGGGGTGGACGATCCCTGGTGCCAGCAGATCTGCACCGAGATCACCGCCGCCAACCGCCGCACGATCTGGCCGATCAGCGCCGGCAAGGCCATGGGCCGGGGCGTCTACGCGCTGCAGGGCGTGCTGTACGACGCCACCGGCGAGCGCGTGACCGAGATGGCCGACCTGCTGCGCGCCCGCAGCCTGCCGGGCCGCCACAACTGGCAGAATGCGGCCGCCGCCTACGCCGCCGCCATCGCCATCGGCATCCCGCCGGTCCAGGCGGTCGAGGGCCTGATGACCTTCCCGGGCCTGGCGCACCGCATGGAGACGGTCGGCAAGATCGGCAAGGTCGCCTTCGTCAACGACAGCAAGGCCACCAACGCCGACGCCGCCCGCCAGGCGATGTCGAGCTATCCCAAGTTCTACTGGATCGCCGGCGGCGTGCCCAAGGCCGGCGGCATCGAAGACCTCGTCGACCTGTTCCCGCGCGTGGCCTGCGCCTACCTGATCGGCCAGGCGGCCGATGAGTTCGGCAAGACCCTCGACGGCAAGGCTCCGGTCAAGCAGTGCGGCGACATCGAGACCGCCGTCGCGGCCGCTCATGCCGACGCCGCCGCCACGGGCCAGGACGCCATCGTCCTGCTCTCGCCGGCCTGCGCCTCGTTCGACCAGTTCAGCGACTTCGAAGCCCGGGGCGAAGCCTTCCGCGCGGCGGTCAACGGCCTGGTCAAGCCCAAGGCCAAGCGGGCCTAGCCTTCTTTTTCTCCCGTCATTCCCGCCACAAGGGCGGGAATGACGGACGGTTTGAGGGAGCGAACGCCTACCTCAGCACGCCCCGTTTCCCCATCGCCCAGGCGTACCAGGTGAAGAACGCCAGCAAGGCGGCGATGACGGCGCTGGTGATCGCCATCTGCTGGCCCATCACCTTGCCGCCGTCGGTCAGGGCGTAGGTGTAGAGCAGGCTGACCAGGAACGCCGCCAGCGAGACGGCGAAGACGCCGAACGCCAGCTTCCGGCGCAGCAGCACCAGCACCGAGGCGCCGAAGGCCCCGAACACGCCGATCGCCCACACGCCGCTCATCCAGGCGGGCATCTCCCGATAGTGCGCGATCTGCTCGGCCGTCATGCCGGCGCTGGCCATGTAGGCCTCGCCCTGGGTCATGCTCATCACGAAGTCGAAGACGCCGATGGCGTTGAACAGGACGGCGACCACGCCGACCAGCCAGAGATGCCACGGGGTCTTGCCCCCGGCGGACAGGGTGTTCACTGCGGTCATCAAGCCCTCCCAAGCTGGACCGTTGAGGCGACAGCATCCGCCGGTTTCGTCGGCGCGTCCAGCAATCGGAGGTCGTTGGTATTTAAGTGGCGTTGCGCCCGAACCCTCTCCCGGAGGGGAGAGGGAGGGGCCCAGGCGGTAGCCTGGGAGGGTGAGGGGTGACGGCGCCTGACGTCGTACCGGCACGCCGTCAACCGTCCCTAACCCCTCAACCGACGGCCTTCGGCCGCCACCTTCTCCCTCCAGGGAGAAGGGATAGGGGGAAGTGAAAATTACACTTGTAGAGTCGATTGTGTCCATTGCAGTCTACGATTGTAAATTTCACATCAGGGGCAATGCATGGGCACTCTCAAGACATGGCTGCGGCGGGGCGCGATCGGCGTGGCGGTCGCAGCGATCGCGATCGGCGGGGGCGCGGCGGCGACGCGGGCGTTCTTCCAGCATCAGACCGCCGAGCGGCTGCGGATCGACGCCAAGGACGGCATCCAGGAGAGCGGCTTCGTCAAGCTGCCCAGCGGCGAGCAGTGGGTCGTGATCCGGGGCGAGAACATCAAGAACCCCGTGCTGCTGGTCGTGCACGGCGGCGGCATGCCGACCTCGCTGTTCGCCGAGGACTACAAGAGCTGGGAGAAGGACTTCACGGTCGTGCACTGGGACCGCCGGGATCATGGCAAGAGCCTGGCCCGCGCGGGCGGCAAGATCGATCCGAACCAGGGCGTCGACAGTTTTGTCGCCGACGGCCTGGCGCTGACCGACCATCTGCGAAACAAGCTGCACAAGCAGCGCATCGCCGTGATGGGCTGGTCGTGGGGCTCGCGCGTGGCCCTGACCATGGCCCATCAGCGGCCCGACCTGTTCTCGGTCTATGTCGGCACGGGCCAGGCGGTCGACAACAGCGCCCGCGACCGTCACGTCTACGACCACATGCTGGCGGTGGCGCAGACCGGCAAGCATCCCGAACTGTTGGCCAAGCTGACCGCTCTCGGGCCGCCGCCCTACGACCCGCCCAGCCGCTGGAAGGAGGTCGACGCGCTGGAGCCGGTCTATCTGAAGACCGAAGGCCCGAGGAAGAGCGAGGGCGAGCTCTATCGCCAGGCGCTGGCCATGCCCGACTGGAGCATCACCGATCTCCTCACCCACAAGGACGCCGGCAGGATCATCCGTCGCCAGCGCTCGCTGGCCGTCTACAACGCCAACCACGTCTGGAAGGCCGCGCCCCTGGGCCGGGATTTCGCCATGCCGATGGTGCTGATCCAGGGCGAATACGACCACCCCGACTTCGTGCGGCCGTGGTTCGGCGGGCTGCAGGCGCCGGGCAAGGAGCTGGTGGTGCTGCCGGGCACGGGCCACGCCGCCATCCAGATGCAGTCGGTCCGCTTCGGCCAGGCCCTGCACGATCACGTGCTGCCGCTGGCGAGGGCCTGGGAGTACGGTCGCCCGGCCGACGCTCCGTCGGCCCCGCCCGAGGTCAAGCCTGTGGAATAGCGGGGAAAAATCGCGCCGGCCGTGATTTGGTCGCGGCCGGCGGCAAGACTCGATTAACCGTAACGCCCGACTCTTGCCCCCATGCGCCAGCAGACCGCCCACGCCTTCGCCCGGACCGACCGCTCGCCCCTCGGGGTGTGGTGGTGGACGACCGATCGCTGGCTGCTGGGCGCGACCGCGATCCTGGTCACCCTGGGCGTGCTGCTGTCGTTCGCCTCCAGCCCGGCCGCGGCCCAGCGGATCGGCATCGACGACCAGTTCCACTTCGCCATCCGCCAGCTGGTGTTCGGCGTGGGCGCGGCGACCATCGTACTGGCCGTGTCGATGCTCAGCCCCAAGGGCATCCGGCGGGCGGCCTTCTTCATCTACATCGTCGCGATCGGCGTCATGGCGGCCCTGCCGTTCATCGGCCACAGCGCCAAGGGCGCGGCCCGCTGGCTGATGATCGGCGGCTTCACCTTCCAGCCGTCGGAATTCATGAAGCCGGCCCTGATCATCCTGGTCTCGTGGATGTTCGCCGAGGGCCAGAAGGGCGAGGGCGTGCCCGGCGTGTCGATCGCCTTCGGCCTCTATTTCATCGCCGTGGCCCTGCTCCTGATGCAACCCGACGTCGGCCAGACCGTGCTGATCACCATCGCCTTCGGGGCGGCCTTCTGGATGGCCGGGGTGCCGATCTCATGGATCATGGGCCTGGGCGCGGTGGCGCTGGGGGGCCTTGCCTCGACCTATTTCCTGTTCGACCACGTGCACGCCCGCGTGCAGAAGTTCCTCAGCCCCGATCAGGCCGACACCCACCAGGTGACCCGCGCCGCCGAGGCCATCCACGCCGGCGGCCTGTTCGGGCGCGGCCCGGGCGAGGGCGTCATGAAGCGCCACGTGCCCGACCTGCATACCGACTTCATCTATTCGGTCGCCGCCGAGGAATACGGCCTCGTCTTCTCGCTGGCCCTGATCAGCCTGTTCGCCTTCATCGTGGTGCGCGGGCTCTACAAGTCGATGAAGCTGGCCGACCCCTTCGAGCAGGTGGCCGCGGCCGGGCTTTTCGTCCTCCTGGGCCAGCAGACGTTCATCAATGTCGCTGTGAACTTGAACATGATCCCGACCAAGGGCATGACCCTACCGTTCATCAGCTACGGCGGCTCGTCGATGCTGGCCATGGGGCTCACCCTGGGTATGGCGCTGGCGCTGACGCGCAAGCGGCCCGGGTCCTATGGCGGCGGCGGACCGTTCGGCCAGACCGGCGCCTTCGACTGAAGGCTCTCGGGTTAGGGAGACTGCAGTTGCGTAACACCTTCCTGGTTTTCGCCATGCGTGCGGCGGATCTGGCTTGATGAGCGGCAAGCTGGCGATCGTCGCCGCCGGAGGCACCGGCGGCCACATGTTCCCCGCCCAGGCGCTGTCGGAGGCCCTGATCGGCCGCGGCTGGCGCGTGGTGCTGGCCACCGACGAGCGCGGCGCGTTCTACGCCGACAAGTTCCCCGCCCAGGAGCGGCTGGCCCTTTCGGCCGCCACCGCCAAGGCCGGCGACCCGATCGGCATGATCAAGGCCGGCATCGCGGTCACCCAGGGCGTGCTGCAGGCCAAGCAGGCCTTCGCCCGGCTGAACCCGTCGGTGGTGGTCGGCTTCGGCGGCTATCCGGCCCTGCCGGCCCTGCTGGCCGCGCTGCTGGAAAAGCGCCCGACGGTGATCCACGAACAGAACGCGGTGCTGGGCCGGGTGAACCGCTTCCTGGCGCCCTACGTCACCGAGGTGGCCTGCGCCTTCCCGACCCTGCAGATGGCCAAGCCGTCGGTGAAGGCCCGCGCCCACGTGGTCGGCAGCCCGGTGCGTCCGGAGATCCGCGACCTGGCGCAGGTCGCCTATCTGCCGCCCGAGGTGCAGCTGCGCATCCTGGTCACCGGCGGCAGCCAGGGCGCGCGCCTGCTGTCGGAGCTGGTGCCCGAGGCCATCGCCAAGCTGCCCGAAGAGATGCGCGGCCGCATGAAGGTGTTCCAGCAGGCGCGCGCCGAGAGCATGGAGCACGCCCGCAAGATCTATCGCAACGCCATGGTCGACTGCGAGGTCGCGCCGTTCTTCCGCGACATGGCCGGCCGCCTGCGCCAGAGCCACATCGTCGTCGGCCGCGCCGGCTCGTCGACCTGCTGCGAGCTGGCGGTGGCCGGCCGCCCGTCGATCCTGGTGCCGCTGAAGATCGCCGCCGACGATCACCAGCGCTTCAACGCCAAGCTGCTGGAAGAGGCCGGCGGCGCGGCCGTGTGCCTCGAGGACGAGCTGACCGTCGACGCCCTGGCCGGGGCGCTGAACGCCCTGCTCAAGAGCCCCGACCGGCTGGCCCGCATGGCCAAGGGCGCGCGCTCGGTGGCCGTGCCCGACGCGGCCGAGCACCTGGCGGACCTTGTGGAGCGCACCGCGCGTTGAGTCTGGCGGGCCGGGTGCGCGCAACATGCTTAACCACCCGTTAAGCAACGCGCCCCAAACCGGACATGAAGACCTGTGACAGTGCAGACACGTAGAGCCCGCCTGTTCCTGGCCCGCCAGGAGCAGACAGGTGGTCTCCAAATGAAGCATGAGAGCGTGGCGGTCGCCAAAACCGCCGACACTTTCGGCTGTCACGCTCTAGACTTGCGAGAAAGACACATGGACCGCCGCTCGCTGATCCTCTCCGGCATGGCCTCGGGCCTGACCTCCGTGGGCCTGGGCGCCTGCGCCAGCACCTCGCAGCCGCGCAATCCCGATCCGAACGGGCCGGCCTATGACACCGGCGCGGCCGCCACCTATTCGGCCGACGAGATGGTCCGCGCCACGTCGGACTTCCTGGGCGTGACGGCCGAGAGCGCCGGCGCGGCGATCGAGCGGATCTTCCGCGAGCGCGGCCAGCCCACCGGCTATGTGGCCGGCGAGGAGGGCTCGGGCGCCATCGCGGTGGGCCTGCGCTATGGCCGCGGCCTGCTCTACATGAAGGACCGTCCGACCCAGGAAGTGTACTGGCAGGGCCCGTCGGTGGGGTGGGACTGGGGCGGCAACGCCAGCCGCGTCTTCACCCTCTGCTATAACCTGCAGTACCCGGACGCCATCTTCCGCCGCTTCCCGGGCGTCGAGGGCAGCGCCTACCTCGTGGGCGGCCTGGGCGTGAACTACCAGAAGGCCGACACCATCGTCCTGGCCCCGATCCGCGCCGGCGTCGGCCTGCGCCTGGGCGCCAACATCGGCTACCTGGCCTACAGCCGCCAGCGCAACATCCTGCCGTTCTAAGGCGCATCGCGCCGAAGGATCAGAAGGGCCCCCTCCGACCGGAGCGGGGCCCTTTTTCTTGGCTTCAGCCCGCGTGCCTGACGGCGTAGCGGAAGACGCGGGTCTCGCCCGGCTTCAGCGTCACGCGCCAGGCGACCTGGCCCTGGCGGATGTCGTGCTTGGCCGGCTCGGAGACCACCTTGAAGAACTGGGCGCTCGGCTCGTGGCGGATCTCGACGGTGATCGGGATCGACTTGTTGTTGGCCAGGTCGACTTCGTAGGTGCGCCGTACCGTCGTCTTGTTGGCGCGCTTGTCCTCGACGAGGCGAGGGCGGGCCCGCACGTCCATCCCGCGGCCGATCACCAGGTCGGCGGGCTCGCCGACGGCGACGTCGCGCACCGCCTGCTCGCCGGCGAAGGCGGGGACGCCGCCGACTGTCTCCATCACCGACAGGGCGCCCGACGGCAGGGGTTTGCCCAGGCCCTCGGACGTCTTGTTCTCGAGGCGCAGCACGACCTGGGGCGCGGCGATCGCCTGCTCCTTGGCGTAGTCGTTCCAGGGGCTGACCGGAACGACGTAGAGCCGCTGGTAACGCACGCCCTTCTGGTCGAGGAAGGCCATCTGCTTGGTCTGGCGCGCGGCCACCGTGACCGGTTCGGGCAGGGTGTAGAGCTTGTAGTCGCCAAGGTCGGACTGTTCGGCCAGGGCCACGCGATTGGCCGAGAAGCCGAAAGCCGCCGGCGCGGGTGGAGGCGGCGGGGGCGGTGGCGGCGGTGGCGGCGCCATCGCCGGCGGCGGCGGAACGACATCATAGGCGCCAGCCATGGCCGCTTGACCGTGCGTGGTGGTGTCCATCGGCCAGCAGTCGCGGCGCACGGGGACCACGCGGGGGCGGATGATCTTGACCGGAACGCGCTGCAGCTTGCCGGCCACCAGCTGGGTGGGGGCGTCGGCGAAGCTCGTGCCCGAGCTGTTCATCAGGGTCAGCCAGCCCAGCAGGTTCAGCGTCTGGCCGTCGGGGTTGAGGGTGGCGACGTAGTCGGCCTGCCAGTTCACGCCGATCGCCAGGTAGGTCAGTGTCAGAGCGTATCGGCCGGCCATGGGGACGTCGATCTCGGCCGACAGGCTGGGCTTGCTGGACAGGCCCTCGGGCGCGCGGTCGAAGACCAGGCGCTCGGCGCCGCCCGAGCAGCCCAGCACCTCGACGCCGTCGGCGGTGCGCACCATCAGGCCGGACGGGCCCTGGACCAGGGTGGCCTCGACGCTGGACTGGCGGCCGGTCTCGCGGTTGGTGCGCACCACCCTGACCGGCTTGCCCAGGGAGCGCTCGACCAGGGTTCCGGGGCTGAGCAGGGCGTAGTCGTAGTTGCGCTCCACCGCGCCGGAGGGCAGGCCGTCGATGGCGGCGCTCTGCGGGATCAGGCCCTCGGCGACGCCGTCGAAGCGCAGGGTGTGGCGTCCGGCCGGCAGCTCGACCGTGCGGGTCTCGCTGACCAGGATCAGGCCCTTTTCGAAGGCCTGCTGCTTCTGCCAGGGCGAGAGCTTCTGCACCGGTCCCTGGCCGTCACGATAGAGGGTGACGCCGAGCGCCTCGGCCGCCGGCGAGGCGATGACCTCGGCGCGGGCGGCGCTGGGGGCGGCGAGGGGCGCGCAGAGCAGGGCGAGGGCGGCTAGGGCGGAGCGCAGCCCGAGACCCTCTCCCCGAAGGGGGAGGTGTCGGCGAAGCCGACGGAGGGGGGAGTGGCCATCGCTAGCGACCGCGCTTCCCTCCGCGGGGACTTCCCCCTCCGGCCCTCCGGGCCACCTCCCCCTTTGGGGGGAGGATCTGGTCGCGCGGGCCGCCCTCACCAGCCGTTGTCCACCGTGAAGGTCAGGACGGTCTCGCCGTTGGCGGGGACGGGCACGCTCCAGGCCAGGGTGCGGGCGTCGATGCGGCGGCTGGGCAGGCTTTCGTCGGTGACCTTGCCGTCGCGCCACAGGCCGGCCTGGCGCAGCTCGACCGTCACCGCCTCGGGGCGGGCGTTGCGCACCAGGTACTTCATGACGTAGCGCGAGCGGGTCTTGGAGATCTTCTCCTGCGAGACCAGGGTCGCCTGGCTGGAGACGTCGAAGGCCTCGCCGGTCTTGATCGACAGTTCCGAGCCGGCCGAGGTGTGGCCGATGTTGTTCTCGCCGATGAACTTGGGATCGCCCGCCTGGTCGCGCATGTACACGCGCATGGTTCCGGCCGGCAGCTGGTCGCCCAGGCCCTTCAGCTTGGAATTGCTGAACTGGATGGCGGTGATGGCCTTCTGCGGGTTGGCGTCGCTGGAGAAGCCGTACTCGCGCACCTCGTAGACCTTCTTAGCCGCCACGCCCTGGGCGCTGAGGAAGCCGACCTGCTTGCTCTGGTTCGAAGCGATCGTGGTCCGCTCGGGCAGGGGATAGATGTAGTAGTCGGCGATGCGCTCGCGGTCGCTGCCTTCGGTCCCGGCCGAGGTGGCCCCGCCGTTATAGCCGCCGCCGTTGTTGAACTGGCTGACATTGCCGGCCACCAGCTGGGTCTGGGCGTTCTCGAAGGTGGTGCCGGAGTTGTTCTGCAGGGTGATCCAGCCCTGCAGGTCCAGGGCGCCCTTCTTCTCGTCGAACAGGGCGACATAGTCGGCCGACCACGACAGGCCCGAGGTCAGGTAGCTGAGCGTCACCGGCGTGGGGCCGGCCTTGTCGGCGTTGACGGTCACCGACAGGGTAGGGCGCGCGCGCAGGGTCTCGGGCACCTTGTCGAAGATCACCCGGGTGGGCACGCCGTCGTCGCGCAGCACCTCGATGCGGTCGCCGATCTTCAGCACCACGCCCTCGTTGGCGGCCAGGACGGTGGCGGTCTCGGTGGTCTCCTTGCCGTCGCCGGGATTGGTGCGGACGATCTTGATCTGCCGCCCGACCGCCTTCTCCATCAGCTTGTCGGGGGTCAGCAGGTCGTAGTCGAAGTTCTGCTCGACCACGCCCAGGGTGGGCGAGGCCAGGCTGACGGTCTCGGGCCGGATGGAGGCCGAGACGTCCTTGAACTCCAGCCGCTGGCGGCCGGCGGCGACGTCGATCGTCCGCTGGTCCTGAACGAGCGCCAGGTTGCTGTTGTAGATGGTGACCGAGACCTTCGGGGAAGGCTGGGCGAGCGCCATCTGGAAGGGAGCGGCGGAAGCGGCAGCCACGCAGGCGGTGGCGAACAAAGCGGCGCGAAGCATCGGCGCGGCGTCTCCCTCTATCGTTGCGGCCACGTTTCCATGCGCGCGAGGGAATGTCGAGAGATTATGGATGTAATATCCTTCTCCCCTTGCGGGAGAAGGTGGCGGCCGAAGGCCGACGGATGAGGGGTCTCTCAAACCCGTCGGTTTCGGCGTCAGGTCGATCGGCTGTCACGGTGGTGAGGTCTGAGAGACCCCTCACCCGACCCGCTTCGCGGGCCACCCTCTCCCGCAAGGGGAGAGGGAACGGCTAGCGGCCCCAAACCTGCGCCAGCCGCCGATCGCGCCCGCAGCCGGTGCGGTAGAGGTGGTACTCGACGGCGTTGTTCTTGGCGTAGTCGCGGTGATAGGCCTCGGCCGGCCAGAAGGTCTGCAGCGGCAGGATCTGGGCCTTCATCGTTCCGGTCTTCAGGCGCTGGGCGGCCAGGGCGCGCGAGCGTTCGGCGGCGGGGCGCTGCTCGGCGTCGACGAAGACGGCGGGGCGATAGGAGGGGCCGCGGTCGCAGAACTGGCCGCCGTCGTCGGTGGGATCGACCAGCTTCCAGTAGCGCGACAGCAGATAGGCGTACTCGATCTTGGCCGGGTCATAGGTGACGCGGACGGCCTCGTAGTGGCCGCTGCGCTCGCTGGTCACGTCGCGGTAGGTCGGGTTCTTCACGTGGCCGCCGGTGTAGCCGCTCTCCACCTTCACGACGCCGGGGATGCCGCGCATGTCGTTCTCCATGCACCAGAAGCAGCCGCCGGCGAACACGGCGGTCTTGGTCGCCGCGAGAGCCGAGGCCGGCAGGGCGGCCAGGGGCGCGGCCAGCACGGCCAGGACGATGAGGAGGCGACGAAGCATGGGCGGTCCTTTCAGAAGCTCGAGATAGGTACGGATCGAGCCGGCGAAAGGATGGGGGCGATCAGCGCCAGCCGTGGCCGACGCCGCGCACAACCGGAACCGACGCCAGGCGCGCGGCCAGCACCTGGGCGCGGTCGTCGCCCTGGTCGTCGATCTCCAGGCGAATGGAAATGGCCGCGCCCTCGGGCTGGGCGGTCAGGGCGCGCAGGCGCACCTGCTGCACGCTGGCCACGCCCAGCACCCGCATCAGGGCGTCGGGCGTGTCCTCGGCGGTCACCAGGAAGAGGCGACGTTTCTCGTCTTCCGATTTGAGCTCGCTTACGTCGCCAAGGCTCACGGGCGCACCCACTGGTGTTCCACGCTGGCCGAATTGACGCCGGGCCAGGCGGCCAGGTCGCGGGCGAGCAGGCGGGCGGCCTGATCGCCGAGGCGACGGACGCGCAAGGAGGCCTCGACCAGTTGGCCGACCGGCTTGAGCGACAGGTTGCACAGTTCGGCGCCGCAGTCGGCCAGGCTCTGGCGGACGGCGTCCAGCGCGCTGGGCGCGTCCTGGGCCGACAGGAACAGCTGGTGGACGGTGACGCCGTCGTCGTCGCTGTGGAAGGCGGGTGGGGAAGGCAGGTAGCTCATGTTCGAAGATCCTTTTGAGTTTGAGGACCGTCGGACCGCGCAACGAAAAAGCCCCGCTCCTTTCGGAGGCGGGGCTTTTTCGGATCTCGTGATCCTTCGGCTTGGTTTTCCAGGGAGATCCCTAGTCTGCGCGCCGTCTTTGCCCCGTCCTGACAGGCACGGTTTTAATCTGGTTCATCTTCGACATCATGGCGCACCACATCGCCACGCCGGCCGAGAGGCCAGTCGTAAAGAGCGCGATGGTAATCAGGTGCGAGGGCATGAAGTCGGAAGGGGTCCAGTTAGGCTTGCAGGTCAACAGGTAACGCTTGCCGGCCCGCCGCGCAAGCTCTTGCCGCGCGGCGGGCCAAAATGCCTCATGTTGGGCACAAATTAGGCGAGTTCGATCGCCATGGCTGTGGCCTCGCCGCCGCCGATGCACAAGCTGGCCAGGCCGCGCTTGGCCTTGCGGGCCTGAAGCGCCGAGATCAACGTGCACAAAATGCGGGCGCCCGACGCGCCGATCGGGTGGCCCAGGGCGCAGGCGCCGCCGTTGACGTTCAGCTTGTCGTCGGGGATGCCCAGTTCCTTCTGGGCGATCATGGCGACCACGGCGAAGGCTTCGTTGACCTCGAACAGGTCGACGTCGGCGACGCTCCAGCAGGCGCGGTCCAGCGCCTTCTTCATGGCCGGCACGGGGGCGGTGGTGAAGAGGCCCGGCTCGTGGGCGTGGGCGGCGTGGCTGACCACGGTGGCGACCACCGGCAGGCCCAGGGCCTCGGCGACGCTCTTGCGGGTCATGACGAGGGCGGCGGCGCCGTCGCTGATCGAGCTGGAGTTGGCGGCCGTGATCGCCCCGTCGCGGGTGAAGGCTGGGCGCAGGGTGGGGATCTTGGCCGGATCGGCCTTCAGCGGCTGCTCGTCCTTGTCGACGGTTTCGGCGCCCTTGCGGGTGGTGACCGTCACCGGCGCGATCTCGGCGGCGAAGGCGCCGCTCTCGACGGCGGCCTTGGCCTTGAGAAGGCCCTTGGTCGCGTAATCGTCCATCGCCTCGCGGGTGAACTGATAGTCGGCGGCGGTGTCCTCGGCGAAGGCGCCCATCAGCTTGCCGGGGCTGTAGGCGTCCTCCAGGCCGTCGAGGTACATGGAATCCCAGATCTGGTCGTGGCCGATGCGGGCCCCGCCGCGGTGCTTGGCCATCAGGTACGGCGCAAGCGTCATGCTCTCCATGCCGCCGGCGACGATGACGTCGGCGCTGCCGGCCAGCAGGGCGTCGTGAGCCATGATGGCGGCCTGCATGCCGCTGCCGCACATCTTGTTGACGGTCGTGGCCTCGACCGACTTGGGCAGGCCCGCGCACAGGGCGGCCTGGCGGGCCGGCGCCTGGCCAAGGCCGGCCGGCAGCACGCAGCCCATGATGATCTGGTCGACCTTGTCGCCGGCGACGCCCGCGCGCTCCAGGGCGGCCTTGACGGCGGTCGCGCCCAGTTCGGTGGCCTTCACCCCGCCCAGCGCGCCCTGGAAGCCGCCCATCGGCGTGCGGGCGAAGCTGGCGATCACCACAGGATCGGCGCGATTGAACATGGACGAACTCCCGATACGTTTGTTTTGCGGTGGAATAGGCCCTCTATCGGCCCGCTTGCGCAAGCGTCTTGCTCGTGAGTGGGCGCGATAGTTCCGCGCAAGAAGCGGCCGGCGGCGGAAGGGCGGCTCCCGTCGTCGGCCGGAAAGTCGAGCAATGAACCGAGAGAGTCAATTGCGATAAAAAACCTACTCGGGTTCGTACTGAAAAGCAACGGCCCTTGCATTCCCTCGCGGAACGCCGCACCTTCGCGCCATGGGCCGCACCGCCGACTATAGCCAGCAACGCTGCGCCATCGCCGCCACCCTCGAGGTCGTCGGCGATCCCTGGACCCTGCTGATCCTGCGCGACGCCTTCCAGGGCGTGCGGCGCTTCGAGCAGTGGCAGGAGCGTCTGGGCGTGGCGCGCAACGTCCTGGCCGCGCGGCTGAAAAGCCTGGTCGGCTATGGAGTGATGGAGACGCGCCGCTATTCGGAGCGCCCGCCGCGCCACGAATATGTGCTGACCGCCAAGGGGCGCGACCTGTCGAACGTGCTGCTGACCATGGCCGAATGGGGCGACCGCCACGTCTATGGCGTGGGCAACGGTCCCGTGCACTTCGTGCACAAGGCCTGCGGCTGCGACTTCCATCCCAAGCTGGCCTGCGAGGCCTGCGGCCAGGTGGTCGACGGCCGCGACCTGTCGCGGGTGATCAACGATGATCCGAGCCCGACCGTCGCCGAGGCCCTGGAAGCCGTCGCGGTGAAGGTGGCGGCCGAGTAGGGCCCTTTAGGACTGCTCGCGGTCCATCTTGTCGCGCAGGCTCTTGGGGCGCATGTCGGTCCAGACGTTCTTGATGTACTCCAGGCACTGGCTCTTGGGGCCCGTGAAGCCGGCGCTGCGCCAGCCGAGCGGCGGTTCGCGGTCGGCCGGCCAGATCGAGTACTGCTCCTCGTGGTTCACCACCACGGTGTAGAGCGTGTTGTCTTCCTGCTCGTGCATGGCCCCCGCCTTGATCCGCACCTTGAGCGGCTCAAGCTCGGCTGGACGGCGTCGCGTGTCAACCTAGGGTCTTTGCGTGTGCGCAGCGCCTGGAAGGGTTGTGGCTCCGAGAGCCGGATCCTGGGGGTAACCATCGGGCGTCCACAGCCAAGTTAACGGCAAGGCTTGAAGCGCCGGAACGCGCGCGAAACGAATCAGGACCGAATCGCTGACACGATCCGATTCGGGATTTGTTCCCTACAAGCTATTGTAGCTTAACGTCGGTTAACCACAACGACGTTCCGCGAACGCTTCGAGCGGCGTGGTCAGTCGACGTCGGCGGGGCAGGTGGCGGCCAGGCGCTTGGCGCTCATCACGCCGGCGATGGGCAGGCCGTTGATGGTCTTCATCTTCACGTCGAGCTTGAAGCTCTCGGGCGTGTAGCTGCCCTTGGCGCTGACCGGGGCCACGCGGCCCTTCTTGTCGGTCCACGTGCCCTTCAGGGCGATCTTGCCGTCGTCGACCTGGTTGGTGGTGTAGTCGCACTTGTAGCGGCGCGTGCAGATGCCCTTGGAGAACTGGGCGGCGTCGGCCGGCTTGATGCACTTGTCCTCGCTGCCGGCCGGGATGATGCCGATCCGGTAGCTGTACTCCCAATGGCCAGGGAGAATCGTCGACTTCGGCGCGGCGGCCTTCGCCGGCGCGGTCGCGGCGAATCCCACGGCCAGGGCGGCCAGGGAGGCGGCGAGGGCGGGGGCGGCGAGGGCGATGGGACGCATGCGGTCGAACTCCTTCATGGCCGCGTATATAGGAAGCCGCAGATGAACCGCGATTGAAGGCGACGTCATGGCGGGCGTTCAAGCCCATGCGCCTTGACTCTGGGAGCTTCTATCGCCTATACGGCCCCCTCTCGCGCGGCGGACCTGTCCGGAAGCGCGCCTGACATTATGTTCGCGGGGCCTTCGGCTTCGCCTAGCCCAAGGTACTCGTCATGTCGCGCCGTTGCGAACTCACGGGCGTCGGTCCGATGATCGGCCACAACGTGAGCCACTCGAACATCAAGACCAAGCGCCGCTTCCTGCCGGCTCTGTCGCCTGCCACGCTGCAGTCGGACTCGCTGGGTCAATCCTTCAAGCTGCGCATCAGCAACGCTGCCCTGCGCACCCTGGACTTCAAGGGCGGCCTGGACGTGTTCCTGCTGGGCGCCAAGGACGAGCAGCTGTCGCCGCGCGCCCTGAAGATCAAGGCCCAGGTGAAGGCCAAGGCCAAGGCTGCCGCGCAAGCCGCCTAAGCCTTTCGGCCCTCCAGTCCTTAAGGATTGGGGCCGATTACGAAAAGCCCGCCAGGTTCGCCAGGCGGGCTTTTTCGCGTTTTCTATCTGGCCCTCTCTCTGAGAGAGAGGGAGGGGCCCGCGCCGCAGGCGCGGGAGGGTGAGAGGTGACAAACTCACCGGATCAAGCGCTGCGGTTCCTGCGCGCTCCCTTGTGCTCATCTAGGCGTCGGGATCTGGCTGCGGTTTTAGGCTCATCCCGCCCTTAACGGCCAGCGGTGAAACCTCTCACCCTCCCACCGCTTCGCGGCGGGCCCCTCCCTCTCTCAAAGAGAGAGGGCTTTGGCTTTCGCCCAGCAAAAAGCCGCCGTCGCGGGGCGACGGCGGCTCTTGAAGCCTTGGAGGGCTGGTCGCCTTAGCGGGCGGCCATTTCCAGCGGCTTGGCCGGGTTGGCGGTGTTGTAGGCGATCAGGTCGGCGTCGCCGAGCTTGGCGACGGCGTCGTTGACCGACGAGCGGACGCAGGCCGGGTACAGGTACATGGCCAGCGACTCGCCGCGGACGTCCTGCCAGCAGACGGTCGAGGCGGCCTTGACGATGTCGGCGCGGACGTCGGCGGCGGCGCGGCCGGCGACCTTGACGCGGACTTCGGCGGCGCCGGCCGGAGCGGCGGCCAGCAGGGCCAGGGCGGAGAGAGCGAGAGCGGCGGAGCGGATCATCGGGATGGATTCCAGGTCGGGCGGCGCCTTAAGCGCACGGTTCATATCGACCGCTTCCCGACGCGTTCCTCCGGCGACTGGTCCAGAATCTCGCCCGCTCTGTCGCCGGAGAACAGCCATAGCTCATCGATGATCAGTTATCAACAGTCATGTTGCCGCAACTTTTGGGCGAAGTTATTGATTTCACGCGCTTGTTACCGGTGTCATGATCGGCCGTCCAGACAAGCAAAAGCCCGCGGAGCGGGGGCTCCGCGGGCTCTGGTCCCGATGGGCTAAGGCGTAGAAGCGCTTAGCGGGCCGAGGCGGTCTTGATCAGACCGTTCGGGCGCCATTGGGTCTTGTCGTAGGCGGTCAGGGTCGGGCTGCCGACCTTTTCGACGGCGGCGCGGGCCACGTCGCGGATGCAGTAGGGCAGCACGTCGGCGCCGTAGGTGGTCGAGCCGTTGTCTTCCTGGCACACCGAGGTGGCGGCCTTGACGATGTCGGCGTGCACGGCGGCGGTGGTGCGGCCGGCGACCTTCACGGTGACTTCACCGGCGAAAGCGGCGGGGGCGCTCAGGAGAGCGATGGCCGAAGCGGCCAGAACAAACACACGTTGCATTTCAGTCATTCCGGAAAGGGGGTTGGGATCAACCTCCTCCCGATGCGTTCCTCTGACGGCCGACCGGATCTCGCCAGTTCGTCGCCGTCACGCACTAGATAGATCTGACAGCGTTGTCATATCAAGCGTCTTTTTAGCTCCCGGTGTCAATTTTTTACGACGCCGGCGAACAGTGCGTGCGCAAAAGGCAGTCTGTGCAGCAAATAAGCGCCTCAAAACCTGTTAGTTTCAGGTGAAATTATCCCTTTGCGGTGTCGCTGTGCGTGATGCTGGACCCGACTTTCGGCGATCGGCGGGAAGGTCCTGGCCTCGATGGCGGCGGTGCGTAGCAGGCCCGCCCAACGGGCGATCCCAGGTCCTGGAGCGAGGGCGCCGACAGGCCGCTGTGGCCCTGGCGCCACAACGATCCGGCGGGTTTGACGACGTTTCTGGCGGAAGGGGCGCGACTCGCCGCGGCCTCAGCGGCGATTCTTCTTCGGCGGGGCGGGCGGGGGCGCCGGCTGGGGCGGCGGCGGGGTCCAGTCGAAGGCCAGCAGCAGGGTGCGCTGGTTCATCGCCCCGCCGTTGTCGTCCGACAGCAGATAGATCCGCGTGGCGCCATTGGGCCCGGCGGCCAGGGCGATCCCCTCGAAATTGTCGCGGGTGACCTGGCCGTCCAGCATCAGGGTGGCCAGCGGATACTGCTTGGCCGCCGGCAGCAGCGGGTCGGGCAGGAACCGCACCTGCGCGCGCCAGCCGCGCACGGGATCGTAGGCCCGGTGCAGGGTGGCCAGCGCCTTGCCCTGGAAGGCGGCGAAGCCCGACAGGCCCCAGGTGAAGTCGTTGGGCGTCTGCGGGGCGATCGACTGGCAGCTGGCCGACAGCCGGCACAGCCAGGCCTCGCCCTCCTCGCCGCCGACGAGATAGGCGTCGGGGCCGGCGGCCGGATAGGCGGTGATCGCCTCCATGCCCTCGTTGTCTGGGAAGACGGTGGCCGGCTTGGGGGCGACCGCCGGGCGGCTCCATTGGCCGTCGGCGCCGACGGCGTAGCGCCAGATGCGGTGATCGCGCTCGAAGCTGACCAGGCGCTCGCCGTTGGGCAGGCGGGTCAGGCCTTCGGCGTCGCCCTCGGTCTTGCCGCGCAGGCCCTCGCCGTCGACGCCCAGCAGGGGCGACAGCTTGCCGTTCGTCAGGCCGACCAGGCGGCCATTGGCGTCGAGCTGGAGTTTCGCCGAGAAGCGGTCGCCGTCGTCGGTGATCGCCTCCAGGCCGTTGTCGTCGGTGAGTATCAGGTCCGACAGGCCATGCAGGCGGCTGGTGTCGGCGCTGGTGACGTGGATGCCGCCGGCATAGACGAAGCGGCCCACGGCCGTCTGGCTGGGATCCGAGGCGTTCAGCGGCACCGGCGCGACGGTCAGGCCGATCTCCGGACCGACCTTGACCGGGGCGGCGGGCAGCACGACGGGCGGCGGCGGGGCGGGCTTCGGCCCGCACTGGGCCAGCATGCCGCCGGCCAGGCCCAGGACGAGCAGGCTGCGCAGTCCGATCACGCCGAAACCTTGCGCGCGGCCTTGGGCGCCTGGGGCACGACGGTGGGCGGCGGCGGCAGTAGGCCGCGGGCGCGCACGGCGGTGCGCGGCTCCTCGTCGAACAGGGCGGCCAGCTGCTCGACCAGCACCCCGCCCAGTTGCTCGACATCGACGATGGTGACGGCGCGGCGGTAGTAGCGGGTGACGTCGTGGCCGATGCCGATGGCGATCAGCTCGACCGGGCTCTTGCCCTCGATCTCGGCGATGACCTGCCGCAAATGCCGCTCCAGATAGTGGCCCGAGTTTACGCTCAGGGTGGAGTCGTCCACCGGCGCGCCATCGGAAATCACCATCAGAATGCGGCGGGCTTCGGGCCGGCCGATGATCCGCTGGTGCGCCCACATCAAGGCCTCGCCGTCGATGTTCTCCTTCAGGAGGCCCTCGCGCATCATCAGGCCGAGGTTCTTGCGCGCCCGTCTCCAAGGCGCGTCGGCGGCCTTGTAGATGATGTGGCGCAGGTCGTTCAGGCGGCCGGGCGAGGGCGGCTTGCCGGCCTTGATCCACTCGTCGCGGCTGGTCCCGCCCTTCCAGGCGCGGGTGGTGAAGCCCAGGACCTCGGTCTTGACGCCGCAGCGCTCCAGCGTGCGCGCCAGGATGTCGGCGCAGACGGCCGCGACCATGATCGGGCGGCCGCGCATCGAGCCGGAATTGTCGATCAGCAGGGTCACGACCGTGTCGCGGAACTCCTGGTCCTCTTCCTGCTTGAAGGAGAGGGGCGCGGTGGGGTCGATGATCACCCGCGTCAGGCGGGCGACGTCGAGCATCCCTTCCTCGAGATCGAAGGTCCAGGCGCGGTTCTGCTGGGCCAGGAGGCGGCGCTGCAGCTTGTTGGCCAGGCGCGAGACGACGCTGGAAAGGGCCGACAGCTGCTGGTCGAGATAGGCCCGCAGGCGGGTCAGCTCGTCCGGATCGCAGAGCTCTTCGGCCGAGACCACCTCGTCATAGGCCGTGGTGAACACCTTGTAGGCCGGCTCGCCGCCCTTGTCGGCCGACGGATCGGGCCGGGCGGGCTTGGCGCCGTCGCCCATGTCGGGCGTCTCTTCGCTGTCCTGAGCCTCGCCTTCCTGCTCGGACTGGACGACCTCCTCGTCGCCGGCCTGGCTCTCGCGGTCGGAGGCTTCGCTTTCCTGCGGCGACGAGCCGTCGGTCTGCTCGCCCTCGCCGTCGCCCTGATCGTCGTCGGCGGTGTCGGTGGGGTTTTCGTCGTCGCCCTCGTCTTCGTCCGAGGATTCGGTGGCGTCGTTGACGTCGTCGCCCAGGTCGAGGTCGCGCAGGATCTGGCGGGTGACCTTGGCGAAGGCGGCCTGGTCGTCGACGGCGGCGGCCAGGCGATCGAGGTCCTTGCCGGCCTTGCTCTCGATGTCGGCGCGCAGGATCTCGACCAGGGCCTTGGCGCCATCGGGCGGGGCGTCGCCGGTCAGGCGCTCGCGCACCATCAGGCCCAGGATCTCGGCCATGGGGGCGTTGTTGCGGTCGAAGGCGACGGCGCGGGTCAGGCCCTGCTTTTCGAGGCGGGTCTCCAGCACCGTCGTCAGGTTGGCGCGCACCCCGCCGAGCGCATTGGCGCCGATGGCCTCGATGCGGGCTTGCTCCAGCGACTCGTAGATCGCCTGGGCGTCGGGCGCGGCCGGACGCGAGCGGGCGTGGGTCGACGGGTCGTGGTGAGCCAGGCGCAGGGCGATCTGGTCGGCCATGCCGCGCAGGCGGGCGGCGTCCGGCCCGGACAGGTCGCGCGGCGGGTGCGGCAGCACGGCGCGGTTGCCGACGAGGCCCGGCGACTCGCCGGAAAACACGATCTCGAGGTCCGGCGTCTCGGCGAGCGAGCGGGCGGCGTGCGCCAGGGCGCGCTTGAAGGGTTCGGTCGGGTTCTCGGGCTTGGCGGCCATGGCTTTGGAGTTAGCGGCGCGGGCCGGCGAACACAAGGAACGACGCGCGCCAAGGCGACGTTGATCCTGCGAAGCCTGCATATCGCGGGCCCTGTGCAAGGAGCTTACCCATGCTGAAATGGGCTCTGATCTTCGCCGTGGTGGCCATCATCGCCGGCGCGCTCGGTTTCACCGGCATCGCGGGCGCCGCGGCCGGCGTCGCCAAGATCCTGTTCTTCCTGTTCCTGATCGTGTTCCTCGTCGTCCTCGTGCTGGGCATGGGGATCTTCAAGGGCGTGACGGGGAAATGACCCGGATCCTTCTCCCCTTGCGGGAGAAGGTGTCGGCGATAGCCGACGGATGAGGGGTCTCTCAGACGCAAAACGCCGCGACAGCTGAAAAGCCGCCGCGGCGTTTCTGTTTGGGCGACCCCTCACCCGACCCGCTGCGCGGGCCACCCTCTCCCGCAAGGGGAGAGGGACCTGATCGCTACTTCCAGCCCTTCCCCTGCGCGCCGACCAGCGCCACCAGGTCGCCCATCGCCAGGTTGACGTCGGCCAGGTGCAGGCCCCAGGCCTTGAGCGGCGAGCCCAGCACCATCAGGTCGCCGGGGATGTCGTCGACGCGCGGGTCGGCGGGAACACCGTGGACCTTGATGGCCAGGTAGTCGTAGGGGCCGCTGGTGGCGCATTCGGCGGTCACCAGGCCCGGCGTCGAGACGAAGGTCGTGGTCACGTCCTTGCCCTTCACCCACGGCGTCTTGCGCGGCGCGCCGGCGATGGTCTTGTCGCTGAAATAGCTGTGCAGCGGCGCCTCGCCGCCGGCCAGGGCGGCCGGGTTGACGCAGGCGGCGCGCTTGGCGCCTTCCGCCTTGCCGAAGAAGGCCGGCTCGGCCGGCGGGCTCGAGGCGCGGAACGACACGTAGGAGACGATGCAGCCGGTCTGGCCGGGCTTGCGGCACATCTTGATCCCGCCATAGGCGTCGGTCGCCGGATCGATGGGCGTGTTCATGCCGATGATCAGGGCCGAGACCAGCTGCTTCTGCACGGGCTTGCCGTCGATCTCCTCGGCCAGCAGGCGCAGCAGCACGCGCGAGCCCTGCGAGTGGCCGATCAGCACGACGCCGCGGCCGCCGTTGTCGCGGGCCAGGTAGTCCTTCCAGGCGTCCAGCACGTCATTGTAGGCTAGGTTCTCGTCGCCGGGCGAAGCCTTGCCCTGCATCACCTGGCGCAGGGCAGCCAGGGTCACCTGCCGGTACATCGGCGCGAAGGTGCGGCAGACCTGGCCGAACCGCGCGAACTGCTGCTCGGCGACGATGGTCTCGGCCGGATCGATGGCCATGTCGCTGTTGCCGCCCTTGTCGGTCGACACCGTCGGATAGACGTAGAAGCAGTCGATCGGGGCTTTGGGATCGGCCTTGAACGGCTCGACCCTGGTCTCGCCGTCGGCGGCGACGATGGTGGCGGTCTGGTCCTGGGCGCAGGCGTCCTGGCGGCCGGGGCGGCACAGCCAGGCGGCGTCCTGCGTGTAGTCGTTCTTGGGCTGGGGCCCCGTCGGCGCCGGCTGGGCGCAGGCGGTTCCGGCCAGCCCCATCGAGACCGCCAGCGCGGCCCAGATCGTCTTGTGCATTTCCATCCCCTCGTAGGCCGAACGGCCGTTTGGCGGGGAGGATGGCTTGGCTGGGCGGAGGAGGGAAGGGCAGAAAGATGCTCCCCCTGAAGGGGGAGCTGTCGCGGAGCGACTGAGGGGGAAGTTGTTGCGGCGGGTCAGAAGCCGCTTCCCCCTCCGGCCC
>CBINOL010000012.1:0-62420 GCA_966252285.1 uncultured Caulobacter sp. | reverse complement strand
CCAAGATCCTCCCCCTGAAGGGGGAGGTGGCCCGAAGGGCCGGAGGGGGAAGTGTCTGATGAGGTCAGCGCATTCCCAAACGACTGCAATCCCTTCCCCCACAGTCGCTCCGCGACAGCTCCCCCATCAGGGGGAGCATCTTGAGGAACGGGCCGAAGGCGTCAGCCCCCAAAGTGGCGCCGGCGCCACACTCGTCACACCGTCGCCACAAAATTTCGGTCGCCGACTGGAGGTTTCCCCACGGTCCCCCGTCGAAGGCGATAAGAACGCCGCGTCGAGGGGGCGCGGCGGACAAAGGGGTAATTCGAACTTGTCCATGCGTACGAACCAACGCCGCCGGACCGTCCGCGGCCTGCTGCTGGCCTCGGCCGCCGTTCTGACCATCGCCGGTCAGGCCGCCGCCCAGGGCTCGCGCCACACCTTCAACATCCCGCCGCAGGACGCGGTGTCGGCGCTGCAGACCTACGCCAAGCAGACCGGCAAGCAGGTGCTGTTCCCGTACGAGGCCGCCACCGGCCGCACCACGCCCGCCGTGACCGGCGACCTGTCGGACGCCGAGGCGCTCAAGCGCCTGGCCGACGCCGCCGGCCTGGTCGTCGCCTCGGACGACGGCAAGACCATCACCCTGCGCGCCGCGCCGGCCGCCCGCCCCCAGTCGGAAGCCGCCGCGACTAACGCGGCTCCCGAAGAAGTCGCCGAAGTCGAAGCCATCATCGTGGTCGGCAGCCAGATCGAAGGTGCCCGCACGACCGAAGCCCTCCCCGTCTCGGTCGTGACCGAGAAGGACATCATCGCCACCGGCGCCGTCTCGGGCGACGAGCTGTTCCGCTCGATCCCGCAGGCCGGCGACGTCCAGTTCCAGGAAGCCCGCACCACCGGCAACCTCAACGACGCCCGCGGCGACGTCTCGTCTCTGAACCTGCGCAGCCTCGGCACCGGCAACACCCTGGCCCTGCTGAACGGCCGCCGCGCCGTGCTGCACCCGGGCACCCAGACCGAGAACCTGGTGCCGGTGCAGACCGTCAACACCAACGCCCTGCCCGTGGCCGGCGTGAAGCGCGTCGAAGTGCTGCGTGACGGCGCCGGCGCCCTCTACGGCTCGGACGCCGTGGCCGGCGTGGTCAACACCGTGCTCGACACCAAGTTCCAGGGCCTGCGCGTCGAAGCCCAGGTCGGCGGCTCGGAAGGCACCGGCTATCGCGAAGGCACCGTCAACCTGAAGGCCGGCACGCGCCTGGAGGACGGCACCCGCCTGACCTTCTTCGGCTCGTACACCGCCCACAGCCGCATGATGGCCGACGAGCGCGACTACGCCGCCAGCGAAGACCACCGCGACCGTGTCGCCGGCACGCCCTGGGCCGGCAACACCAGCTTCGACAACCGCTCGACCTCCAGCCCCTGGGGTTCGTTCACGCTAATCCCGTCGTCGACCGCGCCGCGCCAGAACGGCGTGGCCCTGACCACGTCCGGCGTGTTCCACATCGAGCCGATCGCCAACACCGCCGCCGGCTGCAGCAGCGCGACCCTGTCGGGCGACATCTGCATCAAGTCGGGCACCATCACCGGCGCCGCCGACCGCGACCTGCGCTATGACGAGAACCCCCAGCGCACCCTCAAGGGCGGCCTGGAGCGGACCAACCTCTTCAGCACCGTCGAACGCGACCTCGACAACGGCATGACCTTCTTCGGTGAAGCCGGCTACTACCACGCTCTGTTCACCGGCCAGCGCGAGCAGTCGGCGCCGATCTCGTCGGCCCCGATCAGCATCGCGGCCAACGCCTACTGGAACCCCTTCGGCGCCACCACCCTGGCCGACGGCAGCGTCAATCCCAACCGCCTGTCG
This sequence comes from uncultured Caulobacter sp., assembly GCA_966252285.1. Classification (GTDB taxonomy): domain Bacteria; phylum Pseudomonadota; class Alphaproteobacteria; order Caulobacterales; family Caulobacteraceae; genus Caulobacter. Next base: position 60,577 of record CBINOL010000012.1, on the reverse strand, counting down.
GGTCTGACGGGCGTGGGCGCCTCGGGCGTGGCGATGAACATCACCACCTACCGTCCGGTGGACGCCGGCCCGCGCACCTACACCGTCACCGACGACAGCTACCGCCTGCTGGGCGGCCTGAAGGGCACGTTCGGCGACGGCTGGAAGTGGGAGTCGGCCGGCCTCTACTCCTTCGCCCGCACGAAGGACAAGACGCACAACGCCATCAGCAACACGCTCTTCCAGCAGGCCGTCAACCGCACGGACTCGACGGCCTACAATCCGTTCAACGGCGGCTCGCTGACCAACTGGTCGGGCGACGACACCACCCGCAACAGCCAGGCGACGATCAACTCGTTCCTGATCGACGTCTACCGCATCAGCGAGACCTCGCTGGCGATGTGGGACTTCAAGGTCTCCAAGAAGGACCTCTTCACCCTGCCGGGCGGCGACGTCGGCTTCGCCTCGGGCGTCGAAGTGCGCCGCGAGACCTACAAGGACGACCGTGACGACCGCCTGGACGGCACGACGACCTACACCAACAGCGTCACCGGCGTGACCTACAACAGCGACGTCCTGGGGGCCTCCGGCTCGCCGGACATCAAGGGCGACCGCGTCATCAGCTCGGCCTTCGCCGAACTGGCCGTGCCGATCATCTCGCCCGAGATGAACATCCCGTTCGTCGAGGAAGTCACCCTGCAGCTGGCCGCCCGCGACGAGTACTATTCGGACTTCGGCAACGTGCTGAAGCCGAAGGGCGCCCTGCTCTGGAAGGTCGGCCAAGGCCTGTCGTTCCGCACCTCGGTGTCGCAGAGCTTCCGCGCGCCGAACCTGCCGCAGTTCTACAGCGAGGGCTCGACCGTCTCGAACGGCCGTCCCGACTACGCCTTCTGCCGGATCAACAACCCGACGGCCACGACCTGCGCCAGCACCTCGACGCTGGAAGTGCGCCAGGGCAACAAGGACCTGAAGCCGGAAGACGCCGACAACGCCTCGATCGGCTTCGTCTACCAGCCCAAGTTCATCCCGGTGGAATACGGCCGCCTGACCCTGACGACCGACTTCTGGTCGATCCGGGAAAAGAACGTCATCGGCATCCTGGGCGGCTACAACCAGATCGCCTACGACCTGCTGCTGCGCCAGCAGGGCAGCTTCAACCCCAACGTCGTGCGTGACGCCCCGGTCGGCACGAACACCGTCGGCGCCATCTCGTACATCAGCGACACCTACATGAACCTGCAGCCGCGCGTGGTTCAGGGCGTGGACTTCTCGCTGGCCTACGACCTGGACGACACCCCCTGGGGCGACTTCGGCTTCAACCTGAACGTGGCCAAGCTGACCAAGTACGACCAGTCGGCCAGCCCGATCGAGCAGATCCTGCAGGAGGCGATCGCCAGCGGCGCCCTGGCGGGCCTGACGGTCTCGTCGGCCGGCAGCCAGATCAAGATGGACGGCTTCCCGGAATTCCGCGGCACCGCCAGCTTCACCTGGCGCAAGGACGGCTGGGGCGCGGGCGCCTTCGTGAACTATGTCGGCGAGACCTACGACACGGGCCCCGCCCAGGTGAACGGCCAGTACTTCCCGATCTCGGACTGGACCACGGTCAGCCTGTACGGCCAGTACGCGTTCAAGAGCGGCCAGTTCGACGGCTCGACCCTGCGGGTCGGCGTGCGCAACATCGCCGACAAGGAGCCGCCGGTCACCTCGAGCAACTTCGGCTACTCGGGCGCCCTGCACAACTCGACCGGTCGCTACTGGTACATGAACATCTCCAAGCGGTTCTAATCCGCGATCGGAAGATGATCAGGAAGGCCCGCCCGTCGCATGACGGGCGGGCTTTTCCGTATCCGGAGCGGGACACGGGGATTTGCCGTGACCCGAAAGTCTTTTTAGGAAATATTCTCCCCTCGGCGGCGGAAGGTTCGACGCCTGACGAGTCGGGGCTTCTTCGAAGATCATGTCGCGGGCGAGCACGCCTCTTCCTGGCGCGTGGGGCTATGCCCTGGCCGCCGCCGCCGCCGGCGGCGCCTTCGGCGTGCGCCTGCTGCTCAACAGCTGGTTCCCGCCCGGCTTTCCCTACCTGACCTTCTTTCCGGCCATCGTGCTGACCGCCTATTTCGCGGGGCGCGGGCCGGGCATCCTGTGCGCGGCGCTGTCGGGCCTGTGCGCCTGGTACTTCTTCATCCCGCCGTACGACAGCTTCCACGTCGACTTCGCCACGACGGTGGCGATCACGTTCTACGTCTTCGTGGCTGCGGTCGACATCTTCTTCATCGACGGCATGCGCAAGGCCATGCGCCACCTGTCGCAGGAGCGCGAGGCCCAGGCGCAGCTGGCCCGCAGCCGCGACCTGCTCTATCGCGAAATGCACCATCGGGTGAGCAACAACCTGCAGATGGTCGGCGCCCTGCTGCGCCTGCAGTCGGCGGGCATGAAGGACGAGGACGCCCGCCACGCCCTGGTCGAGGCCGGCGGCCGCATCGAGACCATCGCCAAGATCCAGCGCCAGCTCCACGACCAGACCGGCGAGCCGACGCCGTTCCGGGCCTTCGCCGAGGCCCTGCTGGACGACGCGGGCCAAGCCTTCGGGGCCCGCCACGCCATCCGCGTCGAGGGCGGCGAGGACCCTCTGCACCCCGAGCAGGCCACGCCCGTGACCCTGGTCATGCTCGAGTGCTTCAACAACGCCCTGGAGCACGCCTTCGCGGCCGGCAGCGACGGCCGCATCGTCGTGGCGCTGCAGCAGGAGGGCGACAGCCACGTGCTGACCATCCGCGACAACGGCGCGGGCCCGCCCGCCGGCTTCGAGCCCGCGGAGTCGTCGAGCCTTGGCCTGCGCATCGTCCACGCCATGGCCCGCCAGCTGGGCGGCGCCTTCACCATGGCCCGCGTCGACGGCTGGACGGTCTGCCGCCTGAGCTACGCACCGGCGGTTTAGCAGGCCCCCTTTCAGTCCAAGAGAGCGCCTCGGCGCTCAAAAAACCTCATCCTGAGCTTGTCGAAGGACGAGGTTTTCGTCTCAAACACCGGGGCGCTTTCATCGGAGCCCTCCCCATGCCCCGTCCTGGTCCCCGCAACCTGATCACCGACGTCGAAGGCCTGCTGGTCGGCCACGCCCAGGACGAGGCGGTGCGGTCTGGCGTCACCGCCCTGCTCTGCCCCGACGCCTGGACCGCGGGCGTCGACGTGCGCGGCGGCGGCCCCGGCACGCGCGAGACCGACGTGCTGAGGCCCGAGAACAACTTCAGCAAGGCTCACGCGATCTGCCTGTCGGGCGGCTCGGTGTTCGGCCTGGGCGCGGCCGACGGCGTCGTGGCGGCCCTGTCGGCCTCGGGGCGCGGCATCCGCCTGGCCCCGACCTCGCCCGCCATTCCGATCGTGCCGGCAGCCGTGCTGCACGACCTGGGCAACGGCGGCGACAAGGACTGGGGCCTGGATCCGCCCTATCGCTGGCTGGGCATCGAGGCCGCGGCGGCGGCCGACAAGGACTTCGCGCTGGGCTCGTTTGGCGCGGGCCTGGGGGCCATGGCGGGCCTTTCAAAGGGCGGGATCGGCAGCGCCTCGCTGGATCTCGGCAACGGGCTCGTCGTCGGCGCGCTGGCGGCGGTCAATCCGGTCGGCTCGGTGCGCATGGCCGACGGCGAAACCTTCTGGGCCTGGCCCTGGGAGATCGACGGCGAGTTCGGCGGCGGGCGGCCCGCGCCCGACGCGGCCACGGAGGCGGAGCCGATCCCGGAGAATTCGAAACTCGCGGCGTTGGGACGCTTGCAGGCCGGCGCCAACACCACCCTGGCCGTGGTCGCCGTCACTGCCGACCTGACGACGGCCGAGTGCACGCGGCTGGCGATGATGGCCCAGGACGGGCTGGCGCGGGCGATCCGGCCGGTCCACACGACCTTCGACGGCGACATCGTCTTCGCCCTGGCCTCAGGCGCTCAGAGCCTGGGCGAAGGACCGGGACGAGGCATAGCCCTGGCGAGGCTGGGCTCGGCCGCGGCCGACACCCTGGCGCGGGCCATCGCTCGCGGAGCCTACGAGGCCCAGCTTTCCGAAGCTCAGTCCTCGGAGACCGGGGGGACTTCCGGCGGGGCGTCGGCGCCGTAGAGCTGGACGGCGGCGGCCTCCAGGCGGCCCATCAGGCGCTTGAGGGTCGCCACTTCGCCCGGCGCCAGGCCCGCCAGCAGGGCCGCCTCATAGGCCAGGGCCAGCGGACGGATCTCGGCGAACAGGCGCCGGCCGGCGGCGGTCAGTTCCAGCGTGTGCGAGCGGCGGTCGGTGCGGTTGGTGATGCGAGCCACCAGGCGGCGCTCGACCAGGTCCTGGGCGGCGCGGCTGACGCGCACCTTGTCCATGGCGGTGCGGGCCACGGCCTGATGCTGGGTCAGCGGTCCCTCGATCAGGATCGACATCAGCCGCCATTGCGGGATCGACAGACCGAAGCGGTCCTCGTAGGCGCGGGCGATCAGCCGGCTGACGGCGCTGGAGGCCGTCGCCAGGCGATACGGCACATAGTCCGAAAGCGACAGCTGTTCACTGGCGACGTCCGGCGTACCCGGCGTCAGGGATGAGACCGTCGCGGCCATGCCTGTTCCTTTCCTCCTGCTCCGGCCCGCGGCCCGCGAAGACGGAGCCGTCTCTACGCCGAATCACGCCCTGGCAACCCACCGCAGGCGCACCTCGATCTGGCGCCGCGATGAAAACGCTCTCAATCGACCGCCCTTAACCGTGGCGGAAAGCAGGCGTTTCGCCCGCTGCATGAGCATACGCACCTAACCGCGCCCAACCAAGCGGCGCCTTTAGTGGCCGTGACCGCCGCCATGGCCCTCGTCGCGTCCGTGGCCGGCCCTCGGCGCGGCTTCGGTCTGGGTCAGCTGCTTCTGGCAGCGCTCCAGCAGGCGCAGGTTGTCGGGGCTGTTCCAGACATCGGCGAACTCGACCACGGCCAGGCGCAGGCGGCGCATGTGCTCGCTCCACTCCAGCGGCGGCTCGGGCTTGTGCTCGTCCTCGTGACCCTTGCCGTGGGCGCCGGCCCCACAGGTGCAGACGTGAGGCTGGGGGTTTGGAGCCTGGACCGGCGCGCAGTTGGCGTTGACGATGACGGTCTGCTTGCTGCTGATCTTCACCTGCGGCGTAGCCAGGGCCAGTCCGCCGACGGTGACCGGAACGCAGCAGATCATGCACTGACAAGGCGCCGGCGCCTTGCAGGTGGAAGGCGGCGCGGGCTCGGCCTTGCCGCCGCAGCCCTGCCCGGCCTCGTGGCCATGCTTGCCCTCTTCCTTGGCCTGGTGGCCGCAGGTGCAGGGCTTGGAGGCCTTGGGCTCGTGCTTGGCTTCGGGCTTGGGGAACTGGCCCTGACAGGCCTTCTCCAGGCTCTTGAGCGCCTTGCCGCAGGCGGCGAACTCGATCAGCGCCCCGACCCGGGCCTCGACCTCCGCGACCAGCTCCTCTGCGCGGCGCAGCAACTCGCCCGTCGGCGCGCTGGTGGCGGCCACGCAGCGGGCCAGGATCGCCTTGTGAATGGTCTTGGGCACGTCGCGCCAGCGCTCGTCCCTGCCCTTGCGGCCGGTGAAGCGCCCCGCGCAGAAGGCCAGGGCCGCGACCGCCAGGGTGATCAGGGCGATGCCGGCCAGCAGGGTCGGATCGAAGATCGGCACCGGCGTCTCGACCGGAAACTCGGATTGATACACCCCACCCCTCCCGCATGCGCCGTTCGACGAGCACCGTTATGGTTAACGCATGCTGGCGACGCTTGCACGGCCAAGGTTGGGATCAGCGGCGGGAAATCACCCCGCGGGCGCGGGCGCCCTGATCATAGCGGGTCTCGCCGCCATAGACGGCGACTTCGCACAGGATGTCGCCGCCTTCCTGGGCGGCCCACAGGTAGTTGCGCTCGACCTCGACGTTGCGGCCGGCGGGCGAGATGCCGTCGAAGGTGTCTCCCCAGGGAATCACCTTCGACAGCTCGCGCCAGGACAGGGTCATGGCCCGCGACAGCTCGTCGTCGGCCATGGCCTGCAGGTCGGGATCGCTCACGCGCGTCTTACTCGGCCGAGGTTTCGGCGTCGCGGAAGTACGGCACGACCTCGCCTTGCAGCTTGATGGTCATGGCGTTGCCCTTGCGGTCGACGGTCTTGCCGGCGGTCACGCGCACCCAGCCTTCGCTGACGCAGTACTCGTCGACATTGGTCTTCTCGACGCCCTTGAAGCGGATGCCGACGCCGCGTTCGAGCGCCTCGGCGTTGTAGTACGGGCTGTCGGGGTTGGCGGACAGGCGGTCGGGAGGCGTATCGCTCATCGGGTCGGCTTTCGAGATCTTGGGGCGGGACGGCCCGCCGAAGCGGGCGTGATAGCGAGGAAAGACGGGAAATCCAAGCGCTTGGGGCCGAAAGCCTCAGCGGATGGAGGGCGCGCGACCGCTGGAACCGCCCTTGGCGGGCGCCGGCGGGGCGTGAGGCGGCGTATTGGCGGCCTGCCTGACCGGCGGCCTTTCCAGAGCCTGGTAGACCCACTTGCGGGTCTCGGCGTCGAGACCGGGACCCACCCCGCCCAGGCGCTGGATCATGCCGACGAAGAACAGGTCGTTGGCCGGGTCGATCCAGAACCAGGTGCCGGCGCTACCGCCCCAGCTGATCGTGCCGGGGCCGACCGGCGCGCCCGAGGCGGCCGGGTCCACGGCCACCGCCACGTCGATGCCGTAACCCATGCCGAGCGCAAAGGGGAAGGCCTTCTGCTGGCCGGGCTTGAGCACGCCGGAGGTGCCGTCTGTGGTGACCTGGAAGCTGGGCGGCAGGTGATTGAGCCGCATCATCGCCACCGTTTCCGGCTCGAGGATGCGCACGCCGTCGAGGTCGCCGCCGTTGAGGATCATCTGGGCGAAGCGGGCGAAGTCGCCGGCCGTCGACAGCAGGCCGCCGCCGCCGGACGGCGCAGGGGGCGGCCTGGTGACGTCGCGCCAGCCGCCCTCGACGGCGGGCACGAGCTTTCCGGTCACCGGATCGGCGTCATAGATCGCCGCCAGGCGCGCGGCCTTGTCGGCCGGCACCCAGAAGGCGGTGTCCTTCATCTTCAGCGGCTTGAAGATCCGCTGCTGCATGAACACCGGCAGGGCCTGGCCCGACAGGCGCTCGATGATCAGGCCCTGGATGTCGGCGGCAACGCTGTAGCGCCACAGCTTGCCGGGCTCGGAATACATCGGCAGGCCGGCGATCTTCTGCACCATCGAGAACAGCGAGTCCGACTGCAGCACGCCTGCCCGGTAATAGGCCTGGTCGGCCTGACTGCCGGGATCGTCGGCGATGCCATAGGCGAAGCCGGCCGTATGGGTCATCAGCTCGCGCATGGTCGGCGGACGGCTGATCGGCGACAGGATCGGACGGCCCGATGCGTCGACGCCATTGGCGACACGCAGGCTCTCGAACTCGGGGATGAACTTGGTGACCGGGTCGTCGAGCTTCCAGCGGCCCTCGTCATAGAGGATCAGCATCGCCACGCCGGTGACCGGCTTGGTCTCGGAGCGGATGCGGAAGATGGCGTCGGCCGGCATGGCCTCGGCCAGGTCGAGGGCGCGCTTGCCGTAGGTCGTCTGGCTGACGACCTTGCCGTGGCGGGCCAGCAGCGTCACGCCGCCGGCGATCTGGCCCTGGTCGACCAGGCGCTGCATGGTCTCGTCGACGCGCTTGAGCTTCTCGGACGAGAACCCCACCGCCTCCGGTTTGGCGCGCGGCAAGGCGCTCGCCACGCCCGGATGGGCGGCGGTCAGGCCCAGGAACCCCGCCAGGGCCCCGACGGACTTGCGCCACAAGCTCATAAGTCGACTTATCTCTCAGAGGGTTGGCGAGAGCATGGCGCCGAAGACGCCGGCCCTCGCCATATCACATCACTTGGGACGGAAGCGCTTCTGGGTCGGGAAGCCCTTGGGCGCCAACTTGCCGGCGCCGGCCCGGCGGCCGACGAAGGTCTGCCAGTCGGCCCATTCGCGACGGCGCAGAGCCGTGTCGATCCAGTAGGCGCCGGTCTCGGCGTTGAACGACAGACCGTCGCGCAAGCCCCCCTCGCGGTAGGCCTGCAGCTTGACGCCCTTGCCGCGCGGCATTTCCGGCAGCTCTTCCAGCGGGAAGATCAGGATCTTGCCGTTGTCGCCCACCACGGCCAGCTGGTCGCCGACGGCTTCCAGGCAGAAGGCCGCGCCCGAGGCGTCGACGGTCAAGACCTGCTTGCCCGCCTTGCGGTTGGCCAGCGCTTCTTCTTCCGGCAGCAGGAAGCCATAGCCCTGCTTGGAGGCCAGGATGCGCTTGCGACCGGCCTTGAACGGGAAGACGTCAATGATCTTCACCTTGTCGTCGAGCTCGATCATCATCCGCACCGGCTCGCCGTGACCGCGCGCCGACGGCAGGTTGGCGCAGCCGATCGTGAAGAAGCGGCCGTCCGAGGTGAACAGCAGCAGCTTGTCGGTGGTCTCGGCCGGGACCAGGAAGCCCAGCTTGTCGCCTTCCTTGAACTTCAGCTCGGACGGATCGTCGATCTTGCCCTTGGCGGCGCGGATCCAGCCGCGCTCGGATAGGATGATCGTGATCGGCTCGCGAACGATCATCGCCTCGATGGCGGCCTCGGCGTCGACCACCGGGGCCACATCGAACACCGAGCGGCCGGTCACGCCCGTCGGGCGCGGCTTGTCCAGCGGATGCTTGATCTTGATGAGGCTGGCGCGCACCTGGCGCAGGCCCGTGCCGACCAGGTCCCACTGCTTCTTGTCGCTGGCCAGCATGGCCAGGATGCCGTCGCGCTCTTCCACCAGTTCGGCGTGCTCGCGGCGGATCTCCATCTCCTCCAGCTTGGCCAGTTGGCGCAGGCGGGTGTTGAGGATGGCGTCGGCCTGGATGTCGCTGAGGGCGAAGGCCGCCATCAGCTTTTCCTTCGGCTTGTCCTCGTAGCGAACGATGCGGATCACCTCGTCGAGATTGAGGTAGGCGATCAGCAGGCCGTCGAGGATGTGCAGGCGGGCTTCGATCTTGGCCAGGCGGTGGCGGGCCCGGCGAGTCAGCACCTCGCGGCGGTGAGCCAGGAACGCCATCAGCGCCGACTTGATGCCCATCACGCCCGGCGTACCGCGCGCGTCCAGCACGTTGATGTTGACCGAGAAGCGGCTCTCCAGCGCCGAGAGCTTGAACAGGCTCTCCATCAGCACTTCGGGCTCGACGTTCTTGGACTTCGGCTCGAGGACCAGACGGATGTCCTCGGCGCTCTCGTCGCGGACATCGCCCAGCAGGGCCGCCTTCTTGCTCTCGATCAGGTCGGCCAGCTGCTCGACCAGATCCGACTTCTTCACCTGATACGGGATCTCGGTGACGACGATCTGGTAGGTGCCGCGACCGGTCTCTTCCCGCTCCCACTTGGCGCGGGTGCGGATGCCGCCGCGGCCGGTCTCGTAGGTTTCGAGCAGGGACGCGGCCGGTTCGACGATGACGCCGCCGGTCGGGAAGTCCGGCCCCGGCACGCGTTCGAGGATATCGGCGGTCGTGGCTTCGGGATTGCTCAGCAGCAGCAGGCAGGCGTCGATCAGCTCGGCCGGGTTGTGCGGCGGGATCGAGGTGGCCATGCCGACGGCGATGCCGGCCGAACCGTTGGCCAAGAGGTTCGGGAAGCCCGACGGCAGAACCACCGGCTCCTCGTCCTGGCCGTCATAGGTCGGGCGGAAGTCGACCGCGTCCTCGTCGATGCCGTCGAGCAGAAGCGTCGCCGCTTCCGTCATCTTGCATTCGGTGTAACGCATGGCCGCGGCGTTATCGCCGTCGATATTGCCGAAGTTGCCCTGCCCCTCGACCAGCGGGATGCGCTGGGAGAAGTCCTGGGCCAGACGCACCAGGGCGTCGTAGATCGACTGGTCGCCGTGCGGGTGGAAGTTACCCATCACCTCGCCGACCACCTTGGCGCACTTGCGCGCGGCGGACTCGGGGTTCAGGCGCATGTTGCTCATGGCGTAGAGCACGCGACGGTGCACCGGCTTCATGCCGTCGCGGACGTCGGGCAGCGCCCGCGAGCCGATGGTCGACAGCGCATAGGCCAGATAGCGCTTGGACAGCGCTTCGGTCAGCGGCTCTTCGAGGATGCGGTCGCCGTCGCCGGGACCGCCGGGGGGAGGAAGGACGGGCTTGTTCATCAGTCAGATTCGTTTCGGCCCGTCAGCCTAGCAGATATGCGGCGCTCGATTCGAGGCGGCGACGGGGTTTTTGCGGCTTAACCGACCGCGGGCGCCCCGAGAACGGCCCCTGCCCGCTCCACGAGGGCGATAACCGCCTCGTCGCGCCACACCTCGATCGTCTCGGCGCTGGCGTGGTCACGCAGCAGCGACAAGGCGTGACGCCGGTAGGCGTCCTCGGCCAGGTCCTGGATATCGACTGCGGTGGCGACCTGGTTTCCGGCCAAGCAGACGAAGGTGTAGGTTTTCATCACGGTCCTCACCGTGACCTTACCACGCCAAGCGCGGCCGTTGGTCGCCTGCCCGACCGATCACGGCATTGGGAACGGCCGTGCTTTCTCAGGCCTCGGCGCTGCGGGCCGGCAGGGCCAGGGTCACGCGCAGGCCGCCGATCGGGGCGCGGCCCAGGGTCAGGGCGCCGTCGTGCAGTTCGGCCAGCTCCAGGGCGATCGGCAGGCCAAAGCCATGCCCCTGCCCGCGCTCGTCCAGGCGGCTGCCCGGCACCAGGGCGGCGGCGGCGGCTTCGTCGGTCAGGCCCGGGCCGTCGTCGTCGATGTCGAGCACCACGCGCGCGCCCTCGCGACGGCCGGTGACCCGCACCGTGCGCTCGGCGAACTTCCAGGCGTTGTCGAGCAGGTTGCCGGTCATCTCGTCGAAGTCCTGCGGGTCGCAGGCGACATAAAGATCCTCAGCAACGTCCAGCTCGGCCCGCACGCCGGCGGCGGCATGGATGCGCGACAACGCCGCGACAAGATCATCGAGCCGCGATCTCACCGGCAAGGCCGGCCGCCCCGGCGCGCCCGGCGAGGCGGCGCGGGCCCGGCCCAGGTGATGGCCGATCGCCCCGTCGATCTGAGCGATCAGGCTGGCCAGGCTGCCGTCCGGGTCGCGCCCCGGTTCGGCCAGACGCACGGCCAGGGTGGCCAGCGGGGTCTTCAGGCCATGGGCCAGGTTGGAGACGTGGCTGCGGGCCTTCGCCAGCGCCTGCTCGTTATGATCCAGCAGCGCGTTGAGCTCGGCGACGACCGGCTCCAGCTCGCGCGGCTGCTTGTCGTCGATGCGGCGCTGCTCGCCCGCGCGCACGGCCGCCAGCGAGGCGCCCAGCTTGCGCAGCGGCCGCAGGCCCAGTTCCAGCTGGCCGATCATCGCCGCCAGCAAGCCGACGCCCAGCACACCCAGCGACAGCAGCAGCGGTCGCAGGCCCTCGTCGCGCATGCGGTCGCGGATGTAGCGCGGCGCGCCGGCGGTGACCGTCACCGGCCCGCGGCTGGTGCTGATGGTCAGGGTGCGGAAATAGAAGCTCTCGTTCCAGCCGCTGCGCGAGCGCCAGCGACGGGACTCCTTCAGAGGCGCGGTCGGCGGCTTGTCGGGCCGCATCTCGCGCTGGGGCATGCGGTCCCGGTCGCGGTCACGCTCGGGACGCGGCCAGGGCGGCGGCCCCTCGCCCTGCCGGGGTTCGACCGCTGCCACGGTCTGCGACCGCAGCACGCCCGCCGGCCCCCTGACCACCCAGGCCCAGCCCGCGCCGCGCCGGATGAACGGGCCCACCGACTGGATGCGATCCTGGTCGAGCGAGCCGTCGGACTTCACGGCCCTCGCCAGCACAGAGATCTGCGACTCCAGGCTGGCGTCGACGTTGCGGCGCACGAACTGGTCGAGCGTCGGGCGGATGGTCAGGGCCGCCAGCACCACCGCCACGATGGTGAACAGCACGCCGCTGATCAGCAGCCTGGCCCGGATGGAGTTCAGCACGCCCTTCACGCCGCCCCCGCCGTCAAGCGATAGCCGCGGCCGCGCACGGTCTCAATCATCTCATGGCCGATCTTGCGTCGCAGCCGACCGACGATGACCTCCAGCGAGTTGGAGTCCCCGCCCGCATCGCCCTCATAGGCCTGTTCGAGAATGTCCATCCGCTCGACCACCACCTCCTTGCGCAGGATCAGGCAGGACAGCACCCGCCACTCGAAGCTGGTCAGCTTCAGCGGCATGCCGTCGAACTCGAACCCGCCCATCTGGGCGTCGAAGGTCAGCCGGCCGCAGACGATGCGCGGGCCGTGATGCCCGGCCGAGCGGCGCACCAGGGCGCGGAGCCGCATGACCAGTTCCTCCACCCGGAAAGGCTTGGTCAGGTAGTCGTCGGCGCCGGCCTTGAATCCCTCGACCTTCTCGGTCCATCCATAGCGGGCGGTGAGGATCAGCACCGGCAGCGGCCGGTTCTGGGCCCGCCAGCCGCGCAGCACCGTCAGGCCGTCCTGCTTTGGTAAGCCCAGGTCGAGCACGGCGGCGGCGTAGGTTTCAGTGGCGCCCAGGTGCGCGCCGGTCTCGCCGTCGGCGGCGATATCCACCGCGAACTGCTCTTCGCGCAGGGCCTGGGCGATGCTTTCGGCCAGCGGCGCGTCGTCTTCGACCAACAGGATGCGCATCCCCCATCCTTAGCCGACGAACCCAAACCGAACCTGAACCAGTTCGTTCAGGCTACGTCGAGGTTGCATGCGTTACAGAGGCTGCAATCGAGGGATTCGGTTCGAGATTTGGGGATTGGAATGACGAGGAAGATGGCCCTCCTGGCGGGTCTGCTGGGCTGCATCACGCCGACGATGCTGCATGCCCAGGAAACGGCCGCGCCGACCCAGCCCCCGCGCCAGCCCGCCCAGCAGGCCGCGCAAGACGCCGACATGGACGTCGAGGTCGAGGGCATCGTCGTCACCGGCCAGCGCCAGTACGGCGCGGTGCTGGGCGACATCCAGCCGGAAACCACCTTCAACGCCGCCGACGTGCGCTCACTGGGCGTCAGTTCGGTGACCGAGCTCCTGTCGGAACTGTCGGCCCAGACCGCCAGCGCCGGTGGCGGCGCGCCCGTCACCCTGCTGAACGGCCGCCGTATCTCGGGCATGGGCGAAATCCGCGACATCCCCACCGAAGCCATCCAGCGGGTCGAGATCCTGCCCGAGGAAGTGGCCCTGAAGTACGGCTACTCGGCCGACCAGAAGGTCGTGAACATCGTGCTGCGCCAGCGCTTCCGCGCCCGCACCGGCGAGATCAGCATCGCCTCGCCCACCGACGGCGGCCAGACCACCGAGCAGTTCGACTCCAGCACCCTGCGCCTCAACCGCCAGGGCCGCCTGAACACCGCCTTCAAGTACGCCCACAGCGACAAGCTGCTCGAAAGCGACCGCGACATCGTCTCGCGCGGGGCCAGCGACAACTATGTCGGCGACCTGACGCCCTACCGCACCCTGCGGCCGCGCACCGACAGCCTGTCGTACAACGGCGTCTACAACCGCATCCTCGAGAACGGGATCTCGGCCACGGTCAATGGCAGCCTGTCCTACGACCAGAGCCAGTCGCTGTCGGGCCTGGCGCGGGCCGAATTCGACGTGCCGGCCGCCAGCCCCTTCTCGCTGTCGGGCGGCGACGAGAGCGTCTATCGCTACCTGACCGACCTGGGCGCCATGGAGCAGTGGAGCCGGTCCTGGAACGCCCATGGCGGCTTCACCCTCGACGGCTCGGTGAAGTCGTGGCGCTGGAACCTGACCGGCAACTACGATCACGACGAAAGCCGCACCAGCACCGATCGCGCCCCTCGCGTCGACGAACTGCAGGACCGGCTCGACGATCTGGACCCGACCTTCGATCCGCGCGCGGGCCTGCCCACCGGCAGCTTCCTGAAGGACCGCGCCAGTTCGACCAGCGACACGCTCAACACCCAGCTGGTGATGAACGGCGCGCTGACCCGCCTGCCGGCGGGCGACATCTCCACCAGCGTAAAGCTCGGGGCCGAAGGCGCCTGGGTCGATTCCTGGTCGCGCCGCAACGGCGCCCAGGGCGTCACGGAAAGCAGCGCCGACCTGTCGCGCGGCACGGCCAACGCCCAGGTCAGCTTCGACGTGCCGATCACCAGCCGGAAGAACAACTTCATGGCCAAGGCCGGCGACCTGTCGGCCAATCTGAACCTGTCGGCCAACCAGCTGTCGGACTTCGGGACCCTGACCTCGATCGGTTACGGCCTGAACTGGTCGCCGATCAAGCCGGTCAGCTTCATCGTCTCGATGAACAACCAGGAGAGCGCCCCCAGCATGTCGCAGCTGGGCGGGGCCCAGGTCACGACCCTGGACGTGACCACGTTCGACTACGTCCGCGGCGAAAGCGTGCTGATCTCGCGCGTCACCGGCGGCAACCCGGACCTGAAGGCCGAGGAAAAGAAGGTGCTGCGCCTAGGCTTCACGCTCAAGCCGCCGGTCGTCGAGGGGCTGTCGATCAACGCCAGCTACACCCGTTCGCGCACCGACAATCCGATCTCGTCGTTCCCCAGCGCCACGGCGGCGACCGAGGCTGCCTTCCCCGACCGCTTCTTCCGCGAGGACCCGACGGTGGACGATCCGGTCGGCCGCCTGATCCGCATCGACGCGCGTCCGGTGAACTTCGCCAAGCGCGAAAGCGACCAGATCCGCTGGGGCTTCAACTACAGCCGCCAGATCGGCAAGACTCCGCCCCGCCCCACCCCGACGCCCGAGGAGATGCAGCGCTGGCGCGAACGCCAGGGCCAGGGTGGTGAAGGTCGGGGCGAAGGCCGCCGCGGCCAGGACGGCCAGGCGGCGAGCGGTCAGCAGGCTCAAGCCCAGACGACCCAAGGCCAGACCCAGGCCACGGAAGGCGCCCAGCCTCCGGGCATGGAGCTGCTGCAAGGCGCCATGCGCCAGGGCGGCGACCGCGGCGGCGAACAGCGCGCCGGCGGCGACAACACCCAGCCGCCCTCCGAGGCTCCGCGTCCGGGCGGTGATCAGGGCGGCCCCGGCGGCGGCTTCGGTGGTCCCGGCGGTCCGGGCGGCGGCTTCGGCGGCCGCGGCCCCGGCGGCGGCTTCGGCGGCCCGCGCCCCGGCTTCGGCGCGGCGCGCCTGCAGCTGGCCCTCTTCCACACCGTTCGCTTGCGCGACCGGATCTACATCACCGACGGCGCAACCCCGCTCGACCTGCTGGACGGCGACGCCCTGGGCAACAGCGGTGGCTCGCCCCGCAACGAGCTCGAGGCCCAGCTCGGCTTCACCAAGCAGGGGATGGGCGCGCGCCTGACCGCCAACTGGAAGGAAGCCACCGAGGTCACCGGCGGAACCGCCGGCAGCTCGACGGGCACGCTGAAGTTCTCCGACCTGACGACGGTGAACCTGCGCCTGTTCGCCAATCTCGGCGCCCGCCGCGAACTGGTGGCCAAGTATCCCGTGCTGCGCGGCACGCGGGTGACCTTCGGGGTCACCAACCTGTTCGACGAGAAGCAGCAGGTGCGCAACGCCGCCGGCGGCACGCCGATCACCTACCAGGAAGACTATCTGGATCCGCTCGGCCGCAGCGTGCGCCTGAGCGTGCGCAAGGTGTTCTTCTAGGAAAGACGGCCGGGGCGGCCTCTACAGCCGCCCCGCCTCACCCAGCCGGTCCAGCAGCCACATGCGGGCCGGCGGCAGCGGCCGGTTCAGCGGACCGAACACGAACTGCTCGAGAAAGTGACCGGTGATGTCGAGACCGGCCTTCACGTCGCCCTCGGAAAGCCCTCCCTGCGACGACAGCAAAAACGGCGGCAGCGATAGAAGCTTGTCCTGATAGGGCGCACCGGCCTTGCGGCTCACCGCCCGCCCCGTGCGCGGGCTGACATAGACCAGGTCGTCGACGTCGCCGGTGGCGGCGCACTTGGACAGGTCCAGGCCGAAACCCAGGTCCTGCAGCAGCCCCGCCTCGTAGCGCACATACACCGCCGGCCAGATGTCGGGGATCTCGAGCACCCGGATCAGGGTTTCCAACGCCAGGAACGCGCCGGGATGCGGCTCGCGCTCGGGCAGGGCCCCGGCGGCGACGGCGGCGGCCGACTGCAGGCCGGCCAGGGCCAGACGATCGTCGAACAGCGACGAGGGCCCCTCCCCCATCGGCTCCAGCTGCGCCGAGCCCATCTGATCGGCGACCCGGGCGCGATAGCGGGCGATGACCCGCGCGCCCGCCTGCAGGAACGGCTTCATCCGCCGCGAGGCCGCGCCGGCCACGTGGGCGACGAACTTGCCGCGATCCTGGGTCAACAGCTCGACGATGGCGCCGGTCTCGCCGTGCGCCCGCGCCGACAGCACGAAGGCGTCGTCCTCCCACTCCGTCATCGGGCGGCTCCCGATCGGGACATGAAGGTCGGCGGCGCGGTTCGCATCACGGGCATGAGCGTGCATACGACGCTCCGGCGGCGACCGCAAAACCCGCGACGCGCGGAAAGCGAGCCCATGGCCATTGCACCCTCCAGGGTCGAGACGCTAATCAGGTCGGGTCGAGCCGGGGGGCGCCATGACCGATGAATCTCTGATCGCTTCGCACGTCTACAGCCGCAAGCTGGACAAGCCCAAGAACGTCTGGCCGGCGGTGATCGTCACCGCCCTGGTCGGGGTCGCGATCATCGCCGCCTACAGCCTGGCGCAGATGCGCGGCGACAGTCGGGTGTTCGACCCGTCGGAGCTGCTCAACAGCCGCTTCCTGTTCTCGCTGGTGCCGTGCGGCGTGCTGGCCGTGGCGCTCTGGGCCGGCCTCTATTTCGGCTATGTGCGCTCGCGCGACGCCTCGATGGGCCCGGCCAGCTTCAACGTCATCGCCATCGCCGTCTTCGCCACGTCGGTGCTGGCGCCGATGTCGGTGCACGGCGTCTGGTACGTCGAAAAGCAGATCGCGCTTGGCAAGGCCCGCAAGGCCTGGGACGCCGAACCCGAGCTGAAGGCCGAGCTTCTGGCCATCGCCGCCGGCGAGCGCGCCGCCGACGCCGCCGCGATCGCGGCGCTGAAACCGCACTACGAGGCCACCGAGCGCATGCTGGTGATCTCGCCGGTCACCATCGCCTCGCAGGCCGACGTCCAGACCGCCAGCGCCCGCCTGCGCAAGACGCTGGACCTGATGGAACAGACCGCGGCCGAAGACGCCGCCCGTCAGGCCAGGACCAGGGCCGCCATCGACGCGGCGGTGCGCAAGGCCGACGCGCCGGCGCTGGTGCGCGACCACATCTACGCCCGCCTGGTCGCCGACGAGCAGGCCGCGGCGGCGGCCGGCAACGTCCGCGCCGACCTGCGCCGCAGCACCTACGAAGAGACGCTAGCCGCCCTGGATGTGCTGAAGGCGGCGCGGGGCCTTTGGGAATCGGACGGCGAGAAGCTGTTCTTCGCCCGCCAGTCCGACATCGACGAACTGGAATCCCACCTGCGCAACGCCAAGCTCACCCGCTACGACCTGCACCACCAGCCGGCCGAGCGCCTGCCCGCCCAGACCTGGGCCAGGCCGCCCAAGGGGGTCTGAGAGCCCTGGGGAACGCCTTAAGCCGGCGTTCCCCAGGCCACGACCTTCTCCAGCACCGGACGCCAGTCGGCCTCGACCGGCAGGCCGATGACGTCGCGCAGGATCGCTTCAAGCTCGTCGACCGAAAGGTCGCGCTGCTCGACCAGGGCGCCGGTGGCGTCGCGGTGAGTCAGGCGATTGTTCTTCAGGGCGTAACGCGCGGTCGGCGTCGTACGCCCAACGGTCATGCTCCAGGTGAAGTGCGAGCTTGCGTGAGTGTAGGTGAAGAAGTTGGCCGGCTCATAGTCGACGTCTTCCCACGGCCCCAGCGCCACCTGGTAGAGCGGCGACCACTTGCCCGACAGGTCGGCCTGCACCAGACGCTCGCCGCCCATCTCCGGCGCGGCCGGTTCGATGCGGAACGCGCCGTTGGGCGTGGCCTGCACGGCGTCGGAGAACAGCTCCAGCGGCGCGGTCAGCACGCAGCCGCCAAAACCGACGTCGGCCAGCCAGTCCTTGCCGTCGATCGTGACCTTCAGGACCATGTGCGAGCGGGCCCGCATCGGCGCCTCGGGCGGCTTCATCCACCACACGCGCGCCATCAGCGACTGGACCTCAAAGCCCAGCGCCTTGAGCACACGCTTCAGCAGGCCGTTCTGCTCGAAGCAGTAGCCGCCGCGCCCAGCGGCGATCAGCTTGGCGTCGACCTCGGCCGGAACGATGCTGATCCCCCGGCCCAGCAGCACGTCGAGGTTCTCGAACGGGATGGCGTCGGGGTGCTTCTGGCAGATCGCCCGCAGGGTCTCGAGCGTCGGTTCGCGCGGGCCGGCGTAGCCGATCCGCGCGAAGTAGGCGTCGAGGTCCACGCTGGGGGCGACCTGTGCGTCAAACATCGAAGTCGAGGCCCATGTCGCTGAACAGGCCGCGTTCCTCGGCCCAGTTCTCCTTGACCTTCACGTGCAGGAAGAGGTGCACCTTGCGGTCCAGGATGTCCTGCAGTTCCTCGCGCGAGGCCTGGCCGATCCACTTCAGCACCTGGCCGCCCTTGCCCAGCACGATGGCGCGCTGGCCCTCGCGCTCGACATAGATGGTCTGCTCGATGCGAGCGCTGCCGTCGGCGCGCTCTTCAAACGAGGTGGTCTCCACCGAGGCCGCGTAGGGCAGTTCCTCGTGGACGCGCAGATAGATCTTCTCGCGGGTGATCTCGGCGGCCAGCAGGCGGGCCGGCAGGTCGGCCGTCTGGTCTTCCGGATAGAGCCAGGGGCTTTCCGGCATCATCGAGGCCAGCTTGGCGGTCAGATCGTCGACGCCAGCGCCGGTCTCGGCGCTGATCATGAAGACGTCGGTGTAGACGCCGGTGTCGAAGAAGTCCTTGGCCACGGCGAGCAGGGTGTCGCGCTTGATGCCGTCGATCTTGTTGAGCGCCAGGATCACCTTGCGGCCGCTCTCCTTGAGCGCCTCGATGATGGTCTGGACGTCCTGCACGGCGCGGTGCTCGGCCGGAGTGGCGTTGCGGGCTCGGTCGGCCAGTTCGGCCTGCACGTCGACGAGGTGGACGGTGACCTCGGCCTCTTCCGAGCCGGCCCAGGCCGACCGCACCATGGCGCGGTCGAGACGGCGGCGCGGGCTGAAGATTCCGGGGGTGTCGACGAGTACGATCTGGGTGTTCCCGGCCAGGGCGACGCCGCGCACGGGGAAGCGCGTCGTCTGCACCTTCTGGGTGACGATCGAGACCTTGGCCCCGACCATGCGGTTGACCAGGGTGGACTTGCCGGCGTTCGGCGCGCCGATGATGGCGGCGAACCCGGCGCGGGTGTTGGAGGTGTTTTCAGTCATTGGGCGTGCGTGTAGCACAGAGCACTGCAAAAGCCCTCCCCCTTGATGGGGGAGGGTTGGGTGGGGGTGGTTTCGGGCGCTGCCGGCTGAACCGCTGCTTCCCCCCCATCCCCGGCCCTTCCCCCATCAAGGGGGAAGGGAGAGATCACTTCACCCCGCCACCCGCTCCAGCAGCGCCTTGGCCGCGGCCTTTTCGGCCTCCTGCCTCGACTTGCCCTTGGCGATGGCCGGATCGACGTCCTTGACGCTGACCTCAACGGTGAATTCCGGCGCGTGGTCGGGACCGGTGCGGTCGAGCACGCGGTAGGACGGCAGCGGCCGGCCCTTGCTCTGGGCCCACTCCTGCAGGGCGGTCTTGGGGTCGCGCGGACGCCCCTGCCCAGCCCTGTCGAACTCTTCGGACCACAGGTCGAGGAACACCTTGCGGGCCAACTCCAGCCCACCATCCTGATACAAGGCAGCCATAAGCGCCTCGCAGGCGCCGGCCAGGATCGATTCCGTCTCGCGGCCGCCGATCTTGCTCGACGAGGCCGACAGGCGCAGGGCCGGACCAAGGTCGGCGACCTTGGCCACGCGGGCGCAGGTCTCGCGGCTGACCAGGGCGTTCAGGCGCGGGGCGAGCTCGCCCTCCTTGGCCTTGGGGAAGCGCTCGGCCAGGGCTTCGGCGGCCAGGAGGCCCAGCACCCGGTCGCCGATGAACTCCAGCACCTCGTTGTCGCGAACCTTGGCCTTGGCGCCGTCGCCGACGCTGGCGTGGGTCAGCGCCCGCTCGAGCAGTTCGCGATCCTCGAACCGATGACCGATCCGGCGCTCCAGGTCGCCGACGGCGGCGACCCGTCTGTCCTTCTCGGCCATGGTGTTACTTCAGCACGCGGAAGAAGCGGCTCGGGCGAGCGTCCATGAACCAGGTCCACGGCTTGAAGAGGTGCGCGTCGGCGTTCCACGACAGCAGGATGATCTGCGCCTTGCCGACCAGGTTCTCGGCCGGGACGAAGCCCACGCCGATGGCGTCGCCGGTGAACTGGTCGTTCTCGTAGTTCCACTTGCAGGTGCCCGAGTCCGTCTTGAACGGCGAGATGCCCGGGTTGAAGCGGCTGTCGGCCGAGTTGTCGCGGTTGTCGCCCATGAAGAAGTAGCAGCCTTCCGGAACCTCGTAGACGCCGGTGTTGTCGCCCTGCGTGTCCGGGCCCGCGTCGGCCTGGGTCAGGTAGGTGCGGCCCTCGGGCGTCGTTTCCTGGATGCGCTTCATCGGCTGGGTGAAGCCGTAGCCGCTGTCGACCAGAACGTCGGCCTGCTCCTGGCGCTTGACCGCCTTGCCGTTGATGTAGAGCGCGCCGCCGCGGACCTGGATCTTGTCGCCCGGCAGGCCGACCAGGCGCTTGATGTAGTCGACGTGGCCGTCGCGCGGCAGCTTGAAGACGATGATGTCGCCCCGCTTGGGCGCCGAACCCAGGATGCGGCCCTTGAACAGCGGCGGGCTGAACGGGATCGAGTGCTTCGAATAGCCGTACGAGAACTTCGAGACGATGATGTAGTCGCCTTGATAGAGGTTGGGCTCCATCGAGGCCGACGGGATCGTGAACGGCTGGAACAGCAGAACCCGCAGCACCAGGGCGATGCCCAGGGCGTAGGCCACGGTCTTGATGATCTCGATGAATTCGTTGACGGCGCCGCCCTTCTCTTCTTCGGGGGGCGTGGTCTCGACGGCTTCGGTCATGCGCGCGGGGCTCTTTGCGAATGGGGGTCGGGCGAGCCCGACAGGTCTTGCTAGACGCGGTTGTCGTTTCGGGCAAGCACCGCCGGCGATAGTGACGCTTCGTGGCGCCCGTTTGGCGCCGCGCGCCTGGCTCGCCTTAAAGATTATTCATTGGCCGCTGCGCTTGGCGAATGATGTTCTCCCAGCGCCGATTTCGCCCTGGACCCCGCCGATGCGCTCGCTCGCCCCGCTGTTCATCCTCACCGTCGGCCTGATGGCGGCCTGGCAGGCCAAGTCCGCCGAGGTCGCGCCCCGCCCGGTGGTCGAGGGCGTGGCCCAGGCCATCGCCGACAACTACTACGACGCCGCCAAGGGCGCGGCGGTCGCGGCGCAGCTGCGGACCGAGGCCGCCAAGGGAACCTATGACCGCCTGACCGACCCGCGCGACCTGGCCACCACGCTGAGCGAGCGCCTGCGGCCGCTGGACCATCACTTCAACGTCTCGTGGTCGGCCGAGCCGGCGCCCGCCCCGCGGCCCGCGCCAGGTCCGTCGGCCGCCGCGGTTCCCGGCCCGCCGCGCGTGGATCCGATCAAGCGCGCCAACTACGGGATCCGCCGGGTCGAGATCCTGAACGGCAATCTCGGCTACATCGACATGCGGATGTTCGCCCACTTCCAGTTCGGCCAGCCCGACGCCCCGGCCCGCAAGGCCATCGAGGCGGCGCTGCAGACCGTGGCCAATACGGACGCGGTGATCATCGACCTGCGCGACAACGGCGGCGGTTCGCCCGCCATGGTCGGCTACCTGGCCAGCGCCTTCACGCCCAAGGGCGCCGACATCTACAACACCTTCAAGGGCCGCGAGGGCGACCGGAGCGAAGCTCCCGAGGACTGGTATCCGGCCCCGCGCCTCGAAACCCCGCTCTACGTGCTGATCAGCGGCCGCACGGGCTCGGCGGCCGAGGCCCTGGCCTACACGCTGAAGAACGCCAAGCGGGCGGTGATCGTCGGCGAGGCCAGCGGCGGCGCGGCCAATCCCGGCGGGCCCGTGCCGGTGGCCGGCGGCTTTTCGATATTCGTCTCCAACGGCTCGCCGGTCAGCCCCATCACCAAGACCAACTGGGAAGGCGACGGGGTTCAGCCCGACGTGGCCGTTCCCGCCGCCAAGGCGCTGGACGCCGCCCGCGCCCTGGCGCTGGAAACCGTGCTGAAGACCGCGACCGGCCCCGCCGCCCAGGACGTGCGCTGGGCGCTGGAAAGCCTGCGCGCCGAGGCCGCGCCGCCGGCGACCAAGCCGCTGGCCGACTATGTCGGAGCCTATGGCGCGATCGAGATCGTGCAGGTCGACGGGCGCCTGGCCATGAAGCGTGGCCGCCGGCCGTTGACCGTTCTGCTGCCCCTGGGCGGCGAGACCTTTAGCGTCGCCGGCGAGTCGGGGCGCCGGGTGGTGTTCGAGCGCGACGCCAAGGGCGCGGTCAGCGCCTTCGAGGCGATTGGCTACGAAGGCGGCGGCTCGCGCTTCCGGCGTGGAGCGTCTGTGGGCAGCTGACCCCATCCGCCCCCGCCTTTAGCTCGCCGGCAAGGCCTCAATGATCACGAAGGCCTGGGCATAGGGGTGATCGTCGGTCAGCGACAGGTGGATCACCGGAACCATGCCCTCGGGGATCAGCTGGGCCAGCTTGGCGGCCGCGCCGCCGGTCAGGGCCATGGTCGGCTTGCCCGACGGCAGGTTGACCACGCCCATGTCGCCCAGATGCACGCCCTGCTTGAGGCCGGTGCCCAGGGCCTTGGAGCAGGCCTCCTTGGCGGCGAAGCGCTTGGCGTAGCTGGAAGCGCGGTCGGGCTTGCGCTCGGACCGCTTGCGCTCAATCTCGGTGAAGACCTTGTTGGTGAAGCGCTCGCCGAACCGTTCGAGGGTCTTCTCGATCCGGCGGATGTCGCTGAGGTCCGAACCGATGCCGATGATCATCAGGCTTGCTCCAGCCTCGCCGCGTCCATCAGGGTGCGCATCCGAAGAATGGCCTGCGGCAGCCCAACGAAGATCGCCTCGCCGATCAGGAAGTGGCCGATGTTCAGTTCGACGATCTGCGGGATCGCCGCCACCGGCTTGACCGTGGCGTAGTCGATGCCGTGACCGGCGTGGACTTCCAGGCCCAGCGAGGCGGCGAAGGCCGCGCCAGACTTCAGGCGCTCGAGGATGGCGGCGGCCCGCTCGGCCTCGCCGGCGCGGGCGGCGTCGCAATAGGCGCCGGTGTGCAGCTCGACCACCTGAGCGCCGACATCGGCCGAGGCCTGGATCTGGGCGTGGTCGGGCTCGATGAACAGCGACACCCGCGCGCCGACGGTGCGCAAACGCGCCGTGGCGTCAGCGATGCGGTTGGCGCCCTTCACGACGTCGAGGCCGCCCTCGGTGGTCACTTCCTCGCGCCGCTCGGGCACCAGGCAGGCCGCGTGCGGCCTGGCGTTGATGGCGATGCCGACCATCTCGTCGGTGACCGCCATCTCGAAGTTCAGCGGCTTGCCGCGCTTGAGGCAGAGGTCTGTGAGGACGGCGATGTCGGCGTCGCTGATGTGGCGGCGATCCTCGCGCAGGTGCGCGGTGATGCCGTCGGCGCCGGCCGCGAGCGCTAGCTCGGCGGCGCGCACCGGCTCGGGATAGCTCGACCCGCGCGCGTTGCGGATCGTAGCCACGTGGTCGATGTTGACGCCGAGCCGCAGCATGGGGCTCAGCCCTTCAGCCGGCGGCTGCCCGGATCCTCGATCGGGATCGCGGCCAGTTCGGGCGGCAGGGCGTCGGCCGGATAGGCCGGGACTTCCAGGCTGGCCAGCGCGATCAGCGGCACGCCGACATCAGCCTTGCCGCCAGAACGGTCAACGATGCAGGCCGCGGCCACGACGTCGCCGCCGGCGTCCTTGATCGCCTGGATGCACTCGCGCGACGACAGGCCGGTGGTGACGATGTCCTCGACCATCACGACCTTCTGGCCCGGCTCGATGTGGAAGCCGCGACGGAACTTGAAGCCGCCGCCCTCGCGCTCGACATAGATCGACGGCACGTTCAGGTGACGGGCGGTCTCGTAGCCGGGGATGATGCCGCCGACGGCGGGCGAAACCGCCACGTCGACATGGCCCACCGTGGCCACGATCTTGTCGGCCAAGGCCTTGCACAGGCGCTCGCAGCGCTCGGGCCGCATGAACACCAGGTTCTTCTGCAGGAACACCGGGCTGTGCAGGCCGCTGGAGAGCACGAAGTGGCCTTCGCGCAGGGCGCCGGCGGCGCGGAATTCTTCGAGGACGTCGTCGTTGGTCATGAGGCGTGGATATAGACCAGCGCGGCGAGTCTACAAACCGCTCAGCAAGCCAGGCAAGTCGCGGGCGCCATGCAACACCCGGACAATCAGCGGCGGCCGCCGGTCGGCGTTGTAGACCAGCAGGTACGGAAAGCCGCGCACCACCAGGAAACGATGCGGCGCATCGGCTATTTCCAGCCGCTCGACACCGCAGTTCGGTTGCTCAAAGACGAGCCTGGCCGCATCCATCACAGCACGTCGAAACCCCGCCGCGGCCGAAGGGCGGTCCGCCCGAATCCAGGCCTCTGCCTCGAAAAGGTCCAGACGAGCCAGGGGCGAAAAAGCCGCTTGGCTCAAGCGCCGGCGCGCTCGGCGTCGATATGCGCGAAAATTTCCTCGGCGGTGAAGGTCCCTTCCCGGTCGGCCTGCGCGGTGGCCTCGACGAGCATGGCGTTGAACTCGGCGCGTTGACGCTCGGCATCCCGCATCAGGCGCAGAGCCGACCTGACAACCTCGTCGACAGTGTCGTAACGCCCCGCGTCGACGCAATCGCGGGCGAAGCGTTCGAGATCGTCGGTCAACTGAATGCTGGTCGCCACTGGTCGGCCTTGTGCCAAGGGATCACTCGA
Source organism: uncultured Caulobacter sp. (assembly GCA_966252285.1). Taxonomy (GTDB): domain Bacteria; phylum Pseudomonadota; class Alphaproteobacteria; order Caulobacterales; family Caulobacteraceae; genus Caulobacter. The sequence goes on along the minus strand of CBINOL010000012.1, from coordinate 35,668 downwards.
AAGTGCGCCCTGAACGGCCAGGCATCAAGTACACAGCGCTCATGAACGACTCCCCTCTCCGCCCTCGCGTCGGCTGCGGCGCGGCCATCATCGACGGCCAGGGCCGCATCCTGCTGGTCCAGCGCCGCCGCATGCCCGAGGCCGGCCATTGGGGCCAGCCGGGCGGCAAGCTCGACTGGGGCGAACCCGGCCGGACCTGCGCCGAGCGTGAGATCCGCGAAGAGCTGGGCATCGAGATCATCGCCGGCCCGGTGTTGGCCGTCACCGACATGATCACGGCCGAAAGCCACTGGCTGGCCGTCACCTATCGCGCCGACGGCTGCGTTGGCGACCCCGCGATCCAGGAGCCGGAAGCTATCGCCGACTGGGGCTGGTTCGCGCTGGACGCCCTGCCCGCGCCCCTCACCCAGGCGACGCGGGACGCCGTGGCGGCCCTGCGCGGCGCGCACTGAACTTTTTTCGGCGGGCCGCGTCACACACGCGGACCTTGCCTCGTCATGGCGGCGCAACCCTCTCAAAGGAGACCCGCCATGACCGCCAAGCTCGATCCCTTCGCCGCCGCTCCCGCCGTGATGAAGTCGTGGTTCACCGCCTCGACCGTCATCGCCGCCAGCCTGGAGCCCAGCCTGATCGAACTGGTCAAGATCCGCGCCTCGCAGATCAACGCCTGCGCCAACTGCATCAACATGCACACGGTCGAAGCCCGCGCCCAGGGCGAGACCGAGCAGCGCATCTACCTGCTGTCGGCGTGGCGCGAGGCCCCCTGCTACACGCCCCGCGAACGCGCCGCCCTGGCCTGGACCGAGGCGCTCACCCGCCTGTCGGAGGGCCACACGCAGGAAGCCGCCCACGTCGCGCTTGCGACGGAGTTCACACAGGAAGAGCAGGTCAAGCTGACCCTGATGATCAATGTCATCAACGGCTGGAACCGCCTGGCGGTGGGCTTCGGCCTCTGGATCGAGCAGCCGGCGAAGGCGGCATAGGCGCCCTTCTCCCATAGGGAGAAGGAGGGGCCCGCGCCGCAGGCGTGGGAGGATGAGGGGTTACGAAGTCCGCCGGAGTGCCGGCACAGCCTAGGGCAATGTGGTGAGGTGGTAACCCCTCACCCTCCCATGCTACGCATGGGCCCCTCCCTCTCCCTATGGGAGAGGGTTTTACCCCCGCGTCCGGTCCACCGTCTCCACCGACGGGCAGGTGCGCAGCGCGGCCGAGATGTTGGTCAGGTGCTTGGCGTCGCGCACCTCGACGTCGATGTCGGTGTCGAAGAAGTCGCTCTGCCGGTGGTGCATGCGCAGATTGACGATGTTGCCGCCCGCCTCGCCGATGATCGTGCAGACTTGGCCCAGCACGCCCGGCGCGTTGCCGATGGTGGCGTGCAGGCGAGCCAGCGAGACGGTGTCGCGCTCGGCCTCGGGCGTCCAGTTGAGGTCGCGCCAGAGATCCTCGCGGTCCTCGTACTCGGCCAGCTTCGGACAGTCGATGGTGTGCACGTCCAGTCCACCGTCCTGATCCTTGGCGCCGTCTTCCCGCAGAATGCCGACGATGCGGTCGCCCGGCACAGGGCTGCAACAATGGGCGAAGTGCAGAGAGACACCGGGGGTCAGGCCGCCGCCGCGCACATAGAGCCGCGCGCCCTTGCCGCCCTCGATCTTGCGGCGGGCGGTGGCGGCCTCGCGGTCGGCGTCGACCATGCCGGGGAACGCGGTCTCCAGCACCTGGCTCGGCGTCACACGGCCGCGGCCGACGGCGTCGAACAGGGCCTCCTCGCCCTCCAGGGCGAAGCGCTCGAGGATCGGACGCAGCGACACGTCCTTCAGGTTCTTGCCGGCGCGCTCGAAGGTCTGCTCGACCGAAACGCGGCCCAGGCGCAGGAACTCTTCCTTCTCGGTCTGGCGGATATGCCGGCGGATCGCCGAACGCGCCCTGCCGGTGACCGTCAGCGAGCGCCAGTCCGGCGGCACCACGGGCTTGGAACCGCGGATCACCTCGACCACGTCGCCGTTGGTCAGGATGGTGCGCAGGGGCTTGAGCTCGCCGTTGATCTTCACGCCGATGCAGGTGTCGCCGACGCTTGTGTGGACCGCATAGGCGAAGTCCAGCGGCATGGCCCCGCGCGGCAGGCTGACCAGCTTGCCCTTGGGGGTGAACACGAACACTTGGTCGAGGAACATCTCGAGCTTGGCGTGCTCGACCAGTTCTTCGCTGTCGCCACCGTGCTCGAGCACCTGCACCAGCTGACGCAGGTTGGCCAGCGGGTCGCGGCCGCCGGCGGCCTCCATGCCTTCCAGGTCGAGCCCGTACGAGGCGTCCTTGTAGCGGAAGTGGGCGGCCACGCCCTCTTCGTTGACGCGGTCCATGGACTCCGTGCGGATCTGCATCTCGATGCGCATGCCGCGCGGCCCGACCACGGTGGTGTGCAGCGAACGGTAGTTGTTGCGCTTGGGCGTCGAGATGAAGTCCTTGAAGCGGTCCGGCACGCTGGACCAGGCCCGGTGCACGACGCCGAGCGCGCGATAGCAGTCTTCCTCGCTGTCGACGATCACGCGGAAGGCGTAGATGTCGGACATCTGCGAGAAGCCGATCGACTTGCGCTGCAGCTTGCGCCAGATCGAATAGGGAGCCTTTTCCCGGCCAAAGACACGGGCCGGCAGATTGGCCGACTCGAGGCGGGCCAGGATTTCCTGGCTGACCAGCTGAACCGCCCCGCCCTGCTCTTCCCGCAGCTTTTCCAGCCGCCGGACGATGGCGTCGCGGGCGACCGGGTTGGTGTGCTGGAAGGATAGCTCCTCCAGCTCGGTGCAGATGCGGTGACAGCCGATGTTGCGGGCCAGCGGCGCATAGATGTCGCGCGTCTCGCGGGCGATGCGTTCGCGCTTGGCCTGGTTCTTGATGAAGTGCAGCGTCCGCATGTTGTGCAGACGGTCGGCCAGCTTGACCAGCAGGACGCGCACGTCCTTGGAGATGGCCAGGATGAACTTGCGCAGGTTTTCGGCCTGGCGGGTATGCTCGGCCTGGAGCTCCAGCTTCGAAAGCTTGGTGACGCCTTCGACCAGCTCGGCGATCTCTTCGCCGAACAGCTTGCCGATCTCTTCCTTAGTGACCGGCGTGTCCTCGATCACGTCGTGCAGCAGCGCCGTGACGATGGTCGCGGTGTCGAGCCGGTATTCGGTGAGGATGCCCGCCACCTCGATCGGGTGGGCGTAGTAGGGGTCGCCGCTGGCGCGCGTCTGGCTGCCGTGCATGCGCATGGCGAAGACGTAGGCGCGGTTGAGCAGGGCCTCGTCGGCCGTCGGGTCGTAGGCGTGGACCCGCTCGATCAGCTCGTACTGGCGAAGAAACTTGCGCGGCCTGGGCGTCGCGGCCTGAGGCTCAGACGAAGACGCGCCCGATTCCCCCCCGGAAGAAGGAGAGGATTCGGGCGCGCGTTCGGACGGAGCGGCGGCGGGCGCCGCTTCGATGATCAGAGGGTCTGCGCCGTCGGGGCTCAGTACCGCTCCTCCTGACCGCCGTCGCGGTCGCTTTGCAGCGCGCGAACGAGTTCCAGTTCGCTCATCTGCATGTGGGTCGGGTCGGCCAGCAGGGCGAGGGTTTCGGCCTCTTCCTCGGCTTCCGAGTGCTCGTCGACGCGCTGCAGCGTGGTGATCAGGTGCTCCTTGAGCCCCTCGTGATCGATCACGTCGTCAGCGATCTCGCGCAGGGCGACGACCGGGTTCTTGTCGTTGTCGCGATCGACCATCAGGGCCGCGCCGGCCGAGATGCCGCGAGCGCGGTGCGCCGACAGCAGGACGAGCGCGAAGCGGTTCGGAACTTTCTCGACGCAATCTTCGACGGTGACGCGGGCCATGAATTCCTCGGGCTGACCGTTAGGTCTCGCAAAATAGGGCTCCGTGCGGCGTCACGCAACGCCGCTTTGGTTGTCACCCAGCTTTCGCGAGGCGGCGTGTATGCCTTTTCCGAAAAGCAAAGTCCAGTCGGAACAAGGGAAAGGCTTGGTTCGCCGAACGAGCCTTACACCACCCTTCCGTAAAATCCCCGCGAAAGCGGGGACCCAGGTGTTTTATCGTCGAGCGCTGTAGGTTTCAGGAAAAGCCTGGGTCCCCGCTTTCGCGGGGATTTTACGGGTGGTGGGGCTTTGCGTCCGCTCCCACGCTCGCCTTGGCGGCGAGATCGCTCGCGCTCTCCCCCAGCACCGGATGGATCCAGTCGGGCGCCACCTGCGCCAGCGGCCCCATGACGAACAATCGCTCATGGGCGCGAGGATGGGGCAGGACCAGGTTGCCGTCCGTCACGGTGCGCCCGTGGGCGATCAGGTCGAGGTCCAGGGTGCGGGCGGCGTTTCGCTCGGATCGGGCGCGGCCGAAAACGGCCTCGATGCGATGCAGCGCCGCCAGCGCTTCGGCGGGCGACAGGCGCGTCTCCACCAGCACCACGCCGTTCAGATAGGCCGGTCCCGTAGGATCGGGCCAGGCGGCCGACGTCCACCAGCCCGAGCGAGCGACCACCGCCATCCCCTCGCCGGCCAACGCCGCGACGGCCGCCTCCAACAGAGCCTCGCGACTCGTGTAGGCTCCCGGCAGATTACAGCCGAGGGCGACGACCACAGCCGCGTCCCGACCATTTTTATCCAGCCGATTTTTCAAGGAATTTTATCCGTGACCTTCTACCCGACCGAGCGGCTGGCGCTGTTCATCGACGGCGCCAACCTCTATTCCGCCGCCAAGGCGCTGGGCTTCGACATCGACTACCGGAAGCTCCTCGACGAGTTCAAGAAGCGCGGCCTGCTCGTGCGCGCCTACTACTACACCGCCATCGCCGAGAACGACGACTATTCGCCGATCCGGCCGCTGGTGGACTGGCTGGACTACAACGGCTTCACCCTGGTGACCAAGCCGGCCCGCGAATACACCGACAGCCAGGGCCGCAAGCGCTGGCGCGGGGACATGGACATCGAGATTGCGGTCGACATGCTGGCGATGGCCGAGACTGTCGACCACCTGGTGCTGTTCTCGGGCGACGGCGACTTCCGCGCCCTGGTCGAGGCCGTGCAGCGCAAGGGTCGTCGGGTCACCGTGGTCTCGACCATGAAGAGCCAGCCGCCGATGACCAGCGACGACCTGCGCCGCCAGGCCGACAACTTCGTCGACCTCAACGACCTTGGAAACATCATCGGCCGCCCGCAACGCGCGCCGCAACAGCGCTACACCTCGGCCGACCAGCGCACGCCGGCCGAGCGCGAAGCCGAAGACGAATACTAAGGGCCACCCCATGCAGCATTCCAACATCGCCGGCGAGGTCGTCCCCTCCCCGGCCGAGCCGCCGCGCGACTGCCCGCTGTGCCCGCGCCTGGTGGCCTATCGCCGCGAGAACCAGGAACTCTATCCGGACTATTTCAACGGCCCGGCCCCGTCGTTTGGCGACAAGGACGCCCGCCTTCTGGTCGTGGGCCTGGCCCCCGGCCGCAAGGGCGCCAACCGCACCGGCCGGCCGTTCACCGGCGACTATGCCGGCACGCTGCTCTACGAGACCCTGATCAAGTACGGCTTCGCCACCGGCAAGTTCGAGGCCCGGATAGACGACTCCCTGCAGCTGGTCGGCAGCGCCGTGACCAACGCGGTGCGCTGCGCCCCGCCCGGCAACAAGCCCGAGACCAGCGAGGAGAACACCTGCCGCCCCTTCCTGAAGGCGCGGCTGGACATGTTCCCGAACCTGAAGGCCATCGTCACCCTGGGCGACGTCTCGCGCCGCAATGTGCTCAAGACTTTGGGCCTGAAGGCCTCTGCCGGCATCCCCGGCCACGGCTCGGAGTTCCAGGCCGGCCCCTACCGCATCTTCAACAGCTACCACTGCTCGCGGCTCAACACGAACACCGGACGCCTGACGACGCCGATGTTCGAGGAACTGTTCGCCCGGGTGCGGGCGTATGTGGATGCGGCGGACTAGGCCTTGGGCCTCAAGCGGTCGAGGGTCAGCACACCGTCGGGATTGAGCCGGACCTCCACGGCGTACTTGTCGTCCTGAGCGCGGAAGCGCAGGCCGCCGTCCTGGGCGACCGAGCCGGTGGGACGGGCGACCGCCAGCAGCGCGGTCGCGGCCTCGACCAGCGTCTGCCCAGCCGCCAGGACCGTGGCGGCGTTGGTCTGCGCCTGGAACGCGACGACCTCGCGCGCGCCGAGGGACAGCCGGGTGAAACCGAGGGTCTTGCCCGAGCGGATCCAGCCGCGCAGCGCTTCACCGACGGTCGCGGCGTCGCCAGCCCCATCGACGCGCAGCCCGTCCAGGCGCTCGAACAGCCAAGGCTGCAGGGCCTCAAGAGCAGCGCCGACCGCGGCGGCGCGCGCATCCGGCGCAGCCGCCTGCCCGGACCGCAGCGCCAGGGTGACATAGACCTCGACATAGTCGGCGAACTCGGCCGGCGAACAGGCCTTGCCCAGGGCGAACAGCGCCGCCTCGCGGGCGATCGCGGTTCCCGCGCGCCGCACCGTCTCGAGCAGACCCAAAACCGCGGCGCGGTCCTGGCTGTCCATGAACTGGAACACCGGCGCGTCGCTGACGCCCAGCTCCGACAGCAGGGCGCGGCCCGCCCAGTGGTCGGCCGGGGTCAGCAGGCCGTGCTTGGCCAGCACCTTGCGCGCCTTGGCCACGGCTGCGACCTGCGGGTTCTGCTCGGCGCCGGTCACGACCTTCAGGTCGGCGGCGCCCAGGCTCAGCAATTTCAGCGGACTGACCGCGAGGCCCAGGCTGGGCAGCACGACCAGATCGCTTCCGTGCAGGCCCGACTGCACGGCGGCGACCAGCGCGCCCTCGTCGGCGAACTCGAACCGGGTCGGACCACCGCCGATCGCCCACTCGGCCCAGGCCGTCGCCGACGGGATCAGGGCCAGCACCTGCTGGGTGAGCGGGGAAAGGTCATCCAGGCGCCGATAGAGGCGGCCAGCCACGGTCAAGGTCATCGTCACGCACTCCCGAAATCCAAAGCCGCGCGTACAATCCGCGCCGCGCCCGGGAGGAGCCGCCCTTGAGACGCCCTCCGCTGGCGGCGGCGACCTTCACAGCCTTGGATTGACCGGAGCTTAAGGCCTCGACGCCCACCCGTTGTCGGCCAACCAGTCGCGCAGTCGCTCGGGCCAGGCCCTGATCGCGACCTTCTCAGTACGGAAGCCCATGTTGAAGGCGTGGCCGCCGCTCTGGAACAGGTGGAACTCGACCGGAACCTTGGCGGCGCGGAACTTCGAAAGCAGCTCCACCGGCGGCGCCGAGCAGCACTCGTCGTCGTCGGCCGCCAGGATGAAGGCCGGCGGCGCATCGACCGGGATCTTGTCGGGAATGCCCGTGGGGCCGGGATAGATCAGCACCTGGAAGTCGGGCCGGCCGCTCACCTGGTCGACGGCGTCGACCTTCGGATCCTTGGCGGTCGAGCCGTAGACGGCCAGATCCACCACCTCGCCCCCGCCGGAAAAGCCCATCAGGCCGATCTTCTGCGGATCCACCCCGAACTCGGCGGCGCGCGAACGGATGACGCGCACGGCCCGCACCGCGTCCTGGCGGGCGTGGTCGATCGTGTAGGGCGAGCCCTCCTCTTGGGCGAGGCGGTACTTCAGCACGAACACCGCCACGCCCATGGGGTTCAGCACCTTGGCGACGTCGGTCCCTTCCGGGTGGATGACCAGCATCTTGTGACCGCCGCCCGGCAGCACGATCACCGCCGCGCCCGTGGCCTTGTCGGCCGGCGGCAGGTAAGCCGTCACCGACGGGTCGTTGATCGACTTGGCCCAGTATTCCGCCGACTGCTCGGGGATGGCCTTGCGGGCCTCGAAGCCCGGCGCGCCGTTCGGCCACAGCGCCACCCGCTGCTGGGCCTGCGTCATGGCCGGCAGAGCCAGCGCGACGCCGGCGGCGAGGATCAGGCGGCGCATCACAGCTTCACCGTCCGGCCTTCGCGGGCCGCCTTGTAGATGGCCTCGATGATCAGCAGGTCCTTCAGCCCCTCCTCGCCCGGCACGATCGGGTCGCGGCCAGTGAGGATGCACTCCGACAGGTGGTCGAGCTGGCCCGCAAACTGACTCTTCTGCACCGGCGGAGGGTTACGCGGCTTGGCCTGGCCGTCGAGATTGGCCCGCATCGTCTGGCCGCCGTAGCTGGTGGCCGGATCGATCTCGACCCAGCCCTTGGGCCCCGAAACGCGATAGCGGTTGCAGTTGGCGCTGTAGGTCGAGACGCAGTTGGCTGTCGCCCCCGACGGAAACAGCAGCTGGAAATTGATGGTGTCCTCGACCTCGGCGAACACCGGATTGGAGCGATCGGTCGACTCCATGGCGTTGACGGCGATCGGCTCCTCGCCGGTCAGGTAGCGAGCGGCGTTCAGGCTGTAGATGCCGATGTCCATCAGGCTGCCGCCGCCCGACAGCGCCTTCTTCACCCGCCACATGTTCGGGTCGCTGGCGGTCCAGCCGTGGTCGGCGACGATGGTGGCCACCGGCCCCAGCGCCCCGCCGCGCGCCAGGGCGATGGCGTCGAGGTTGTGCGGCTCGAACCGACTGCGATAGCCGATCATCAGCTTGCGGCCGGCGGCCTTGCAGGCGGCGATCATCGCCTCGCCGTCGGCGACCGAGGTCGCCATCGGCTTTTCGCACATCACGTGCTTGCCTGCCCTGGCCGCCCGCTCGGTGAAGGTGCGATGCAGGCTGTTGGGCGTCACCACATAGACGATGTCGACGACCGGATCGTCGATGATCCGGTCGAAGGTCTCGTAGGAATAGCGGCTCTTTTCCGGGACGCCGTACTGGGCGCCGTACTTGGCCAGCTTCTCGGGCGTGCCGCTGACCAGGGCGGTCAGCCTGGAATGCTCGCACTCGGCGAAGCGCGGCATGATGATCTGAGTGGCGTAGTAGCCCAGGCCCAGCATGGCGTAGCCGAGCTTGCGGCCCTCGGCCTTCGCCTGGGCCAGGGCGGCGGCCGGCGCCGTGGCGGCCATGGCTCCGACCGCCAGGCCGGCCTGCATGAACGTGCGCTTGTTCATCACTCCAGCCTCTCCTTGCATCGCTACCAGACCAGTCCGGTCGTCTTCAGCCGCACCCGCGCCAGGGTCTTGTCGGCGGTCAGGAACAGCGTCTTGCCGTCCTCGCCGAAGGCGCAGTTGGCGATCGGGCCGCCGGTCTCGATGACCCCGATCAGTTCGCCCGCGGGCGTGATCACCAGCACGCCGCCCGGGCCGGTGGCGTAGAGCCGCCCCTCGGTGTCCAGACACATGCCGTCGGGCAGGCCCGGACCGCCGGCCTTGTGCAGGGCGGCCGCGTCGAAGAACACCTTGCGCGAGGTCGGCAGGCCGTCGGCGCCCAGGTCGTAGGCCATGATCACCGGCCCGTTCGGATCGGACACAGCCACGTACAGGCGCTTCTCGTCGGGGCTCAGGGCCACGCCGTTGGGGAAGGTCAGCTTGTCGTCGACCACCGCCAGCGTGCCGTCAGCGCGCAGCAGGTAGACGCCGTTGAAGGCCAGTTCCTTGACCGGCGAGGCGTCCAGCCCTTCCAGGCCGTAGGGCGGATCGGTGAAGTAGATCGCGCCCGACTTGGCCACAGCCAGGTCGTTGGGGCTGTTGAAGCGCTTGCCTTGGTAGCGGTCGACCACCACCGAGCGGGCCTTGGTCTTCAGATCGAGCTTCGTGATCGCGCGATAGCCGTGATTGCAGACCAGGAGGTCGCCCTTGGCGTCCAGGGCCATGCCGTTCGAGCCCGGCTCGCGGAAGATCTTAGTCGGCGGGCCGTCATAGCCCGACGGCTGCAGAAAGACGCTTTTGCCGTCCTTCTGGCTCCAGCGGTACATGATGTTGGCCGGCACGTCGGAGAAGACGAGATACTGGCCGTCCTTCACCCAGACCGGACCTTCCGACCAGGTAAAGCCATCGGCCAGCTTCTCGATCCTGGCGTCAGGGGCGACCACGGCGTCGAGCGCCGGCGACAGGCGGCGGATGGAGCCCAGGGTCTGAGCGGCGGCTTGGGCGGACATGGAAAGGCCTCCGGCGGCGAGTGCTGCGCCGGCTCCCAGAGCCAGCGTGACGGTGCGGCGCGTCGCGGTCATGCGTCGAGGCCTCCCTTTTTGGTTCTTGCTTATGACAGCGATGTCATAGCAATGCCCGCCCAGGTTGGCGAGACGTCTTCGGCGACGTGCAACGCGATTTGAGATTTCAGGAGCGGACGCGAGGCACCGCGTCCAGCCAGCGGGCATAGGCCGCCTCGCGGGCGTGGACGGCCATGGCGGGCCTCAGGTCCTCGGCCGAAGGGCGCGCCTGGGCGGCCGCTTCGAGCGTGTCGTAGAGCCCCGCCCCCAGCCCCGCGAAAAGGGCCGCGCCCAGGGCCGTGGTCTCCTGATAGCTGGAGCGGGCCACCGGCAGGCCGGTGAGGTCGGCCAGACGCTGGCTGAACCAGGCGCTCTTGGACATGCCGCCGTCGATGCGCAATTGGGCCTCGCCGAGGAAGGCGTCGGGCGCGTCGGCGCGCATGGCCTCGATCAGGTCGCGGCTCTGCAGGGCGCAGGCGTCGTAGGTGGCCGCGGCGATCTCGGGCAAGCCGGCGTCTCGCGTCAGGCCGAAGATCGCTCCACGTGCTTTCGCATCCCACCAGGGCGCGCCCAGACCGGTGAAGGCGGGCACGACGACGACGCCGTGGTCGGCCTTGGCGGCCCGGGCCAGGGCCTCGGCCGCGCGCGGGCCGCCGGTGATCCCCAGCCCCTCGCCCAGCCACTGGATCGCGGCGCCGGCCACGAAGATCGAACCTTCCAGGGCGTAGGTCGCCTGGCCGTTCACCCGCGCCGCCACCGTGGTCAGCAGACGCGAGGCCGACACCGGACGCGTCGTCCCGGTGTTGATCAGCATGAAACAGCCGGTGCCGTAGGTCGCCTTCATCTCGCCGGGGCGGATGCAGCCCTGCCCCATCAGCGCCGCCTGTTGGTCGCCGGCCACGCCGCGGATCGGCAGCGGCCGCCCCAGCACCCGCGCATCGACCTCGCCAAAGTCGGCGGCGCAATCGAGCACCTGCGGCAGCAGCGCGCGCGGCACGCCGAATAGCGCCAGCATCTCGTCCGACCAATCCTGGGCCTGGATGTCGAACAGCAGGGTGCGCGAGGCGTTGGTGGCGTCGGTGACGTGGCGCGCGCCGCCGGTCAGCTTCCAGATCGCCCAGGTGTCCATGGTCCCGGCCAGCAACTGCCCCGCCTCCGCCCTGGCGCGAGCGCCGGGCACGTTGTCGAGCAGCCAGGCGATCTTGGTGGCCGAGAAGTACGGGTCGAGCAGCAGGCCGGTGACGGCCGTCACCTGCGCTTCCTTGCCATCCTTGCGCAGCCTTTCGCAGGCCTCGGCGGTGCGGCGGTCCTGCCAGACGATGGCCGGATGGATCGGACGGCCCGTGGTCTTGTCCCAGACCACCACCGTCTCGCGCTGGTTGGTGATGCCCAGGGCGACGACCTCTTCGAGCGACGCATCCGACTTTTCGACCGCCTCGCGGATAACCGCCACGCAGGCGGCGGCGATCTCCTCGGCGTCGTGCTCGACCCATCCGTCATGGGGATAGCTCTGGCGCAGCGGACGTCCGGCTTCGGCGACCGCCCGGCCCTCGTGGTCGAACAGGATGGCCCGGGTGCTGGTCGTTCCCTGGTCCAGAGCCAGGATCAGTGCTCGCCCCATACGCGTTTCCTCTTTCACATCCCCGGATTCACCTGCGACAGAGCGCCGCTAGTCTCCGGGTTCCGTGGCTTGACCTGTTTAAGCATGTTTTCATCTGGGAACACCAAGGTAGCCACAGTTCCGTTTGGCGCCCGAGGAGGGTCGTGAGCCAAGCCGCACAGACCGCCGAGCTTCTTGCCCTGGCCCGCAGTCGCGAGCCGGAAGATCGCGAACGCCTGCTCGCCGGCATCGTCGACCTCTGCGAAACGGGCGAGGCGCAAGGCAAGCCGGCCGCGCCCGAGATCCAGGTCCTGCTCGATTCGATCTTCATGACCCTGGTGGTCGAGGCCGAGCGCGACATCCGCCAGCGTCTGGCCGAACGCCTGGCCGACGCCAGTTGGGCCCCCTCGGCCCTGGTCAACATCCTGGCTCTCGACGAGATCGAGATCGCCCGCCCGATCATCGCCCGCAGCCCGGTGCTGCAGGACCACGACCTGATCCGCCTGCTGGTGCAGGCCACTCTTGAGCACCAGATCGAGGTCGCCCGCCGGCCCGGCCTGCGCGCGCCGGTGGTCGAGGCCATCCTCTCCCAAAGCGAGCCGGCCGTGCTGACCGCCCTGGCCGGCAACGCTAGCGCCGAGATCAACCAGGACGCCATGGGCCGCCTCGTGGCCCAGGCCAAGGAGGTTGTGGCCCTGCGCTCGCCCCTGGCCCGCCATCCAGGCCTGTCTCCCCTGCTGGCCGAGCAGCTCTATCTGTGGGTCGGCCGCGCCCTGCGTGAAGCCCTCACCGGCCGCTTCGATCTGGATCCGGCCAAAATGCAGGCCGCCGTCGACGAGGCCACCCACGCCGCCCACCTGGGCCTTCTGCCCTCCGCCCCCGCGGCCCTCGCCGTCGAGGACGAGGCCGATCGCGAGGAGATGGAAGCGGCGCTGGTCGAAAAGCTCGACGCCGCCGGCCAGCTGCGTCCCGGCTATCTGCTGCGGGTGCTTCGCGAGGGTCGCCTGCCCCTCTTCGTCTTCGCCATGGCGCGGCTCGGCCGCTTCGACGTGCGCCAGGTGCGCCGCGCCATCGACAGCAACCGCCCCGAACTTCTCGCCCTGGCCTGCTCGGCCGTCGGCATCGACCGCAGCGTTTTCCCCACCATCCTCGAGCACGTGCGCCAGCTGAACGGCGGGCGTCCGGGCGGCGGCGCGGAAGCCGCCCGCAAGGCCAGCGGCGCCTTCGGCCCGTTCCGTCCCGACATCGCCGCCATGGCCTTCCGCCAAGCCGTCAGCGCCGCCTGACGGAGCCGGCGAGACCGCCGTTTGACAAGCAGGCGGCGATCCCGCCACTTGGGGCGGCATGTTCCAAGCCCAGCCGTACTCGACTCGCCTGACCTTCAAGGCCAGCGACCGCCCCGAAGCCCAGGAGGCCCGCGAGCGCCTGACGGCCCGCTACGGCGACGCGGGCGATGACGCCCAGATCGTCGTCGCCCTCGGCGGCGACGGCTTCATGCTGGAAATGCTGCACGAGACGATCCTGAACCAGAAGCCGATCTACGGCATGAACCGCGGCTCGGTCGGCTTCCTGATGAACGAATACAGCGAGGACGACCTGCTGGGGCGCATCAACGCCGCCGAGCGCGCCGTCATCCACCCGCTGGCCATGGTCGCCATCGACTCACGCCGTCGCCAGCACCGGGCCCTGGCGATCAACGAGGTCTCGCTGCTGCGCCAGACCCGCCAGACGGCCAAGCTGCGCATCTCGATCGACGGCAAGGTGCGGATGGGCGAACTGGTCTGCGACGGCGCCCTGGTGGCCACGCCCGCGGGCTCGACGGCCTACAATCTCTCGGCCCACGGACCGATCATTCCGCTGGACGCCCGCGTGCTGGCCCTGACCCCGATCAGCGCCTTCCGCCCGCGTAGGTGGCGGGGCGCGCTTTTGCCGCAGAGCGCGAGGGTGACGTTCGAGGTCCTGGAATGCGATAAGAGACCCGTCAGCGCCGTGGCCGACAACTACGAGGTCCGCGACGTCGTCGAGGTGCATATCTCCGAGGACCGGGGTTCGACCCTGTCGATGTTGTTCGACGCGGGCCGCAGTCTCGAGGAGCGCGTACTGACAGAACAGTTCTCGGCCTAGCCGGGAACGTCGGAAACCCGACACGGGCCTGTGGAGTGAAACCTTCGTCTCACTCATTGTTAACGCCTGTCGTGTGACCGTTCCCTAAGTAACGCCGACGGGGAGGCGACCCGATGAACAAGCCCACCGCTGAGGTGATCCAGGTGCCGAACATGCTCAAGCTCAAGGTGGGCGGACGCGGCGGCATTGACATGGCCGCGATCGCCAAGGCCGAAGCCGCGCTCAAGAGCCTGTCGGGCAATTTCGCCCAATGGCTCAACGACGAGATCGTCAAGCTGGAAGCCGCTCGCCAGGGCGTGCGCGCCGACGGCCTCAACGCCCAGACCGTCGAGACCCTCTACCTGCGCGCCCACGACCTGAAGGGCCTGGGCGCCACCTACGAATTCCCGCTGATCACGCGCCTGGCCGCCTCGCTGTGCAAGCTGATCGACGATCCGGCCACCCGCCTGCAGGCCCCGATGTTCCTCGTCGACGCCCACATCGACGCGATCAAGGCCTGCGTCCGCGACGACATCAAGACCGACGAGCACCCCGTGGGCCGCGCCCTGGCGCTGGAACTGGAAGGCCGCGTCGCCGAGTATCTGGCCGGCTGAGCCGCCGACGAGGTCTGAAAACAAGAAAGCCGGGGCCCTCGCCCCGGCTTTCTTCGTTTCGGCCGAACCTCAGTCCTTGACGACGAAATAGTTGACCGTCTCGGTGTCGTTCCAGAGGCTGCAGGAACCGGTGCCTTCGATCCAGATCTTCTTGTTCATGGCGTAGGCCGACAACAGGACGGCGAGACGGGCCTGACCGGCGGCCGTGCTGGTGTTGATCGCCCAGCGCTGGGGAAGAACCGCGTTGTTGCAGGTCGGCAGGCTGGTGCGCGCCCCGCTGTGATTGAAGAAGACGATCCCGCCGTCCCCGAAGGAGACGATCTCGCTGATGGTTCCGGGCTCCGCGACCGACGCCTGCGCGCTGGTGGCCAGGCCGCTCAGGGCGGCGACGAGGGCAAGACAAAGCAGGCGCATGAGGGCTTCCGAAGACCAGGGATCAAAGCTTGACCATACACCCCTGGATCGCAAGCCGTACAGAGATCGCGCGCCAGCGCCGGCCGCCCGTCCTGCCCGCCCTACTCCCCGATACCGTTCAGGCGCTTGGCGGCTAGCACGGTGTTGGCCAGCAGGCAGGCGATGGTCATGGGGCCCACGCCGCCCGGCACCGGCGTGATGGCCGAGGCCACGGCCTTGACCTCGTCGAAGGCCACGTCGCCCACCAGACGCGTCTTGCCGTCATCCTTCGGGATGCGGTTGATGCCGACATCGATGACCACCGCGCCCGGCTTTACCCAGTCGGCCTTGACCATCTGCGGACGGCCCACTGCGGCCACGACGATGTCGGCTTCGCGGACGACGGCCGGCAGGTCCTTGGTGCGCGAGTGGGCGATGGTGACGGTGCAGTCGGCGGCCAGCAGCAGCTGGGCCATCGGCTTGCCCATCAGGTTCGAGCGCCCGATCACGACGGCGCGCTTGCCCGACAGCTCGCCCAGCTGGTCACGCAGCAGCATCATGCACCCGGTAGGGGTGCAGGGCGTCAGGGCCGGCAGGCCGCTGGCCAGACGGCCGGCGTTGGCCACGGTCAGGCCGTCGACGTCCTTGTCGGGCGAGATGGCGGCGACCACGGCGGCCTGGCTGATGTGATCGGGCACCGGGAACTGCACCAGCACGCCGTGCACGGCCGGGTCGGAGTTCAGCCGCTCGACCAGGGCCAGGAGCTCGGCCTGGCTGGTTTCGTCCGGCAGGCGATGGGTTTCGGAGTGCATGCCCGCCTCGAGCGTCTGCTCGCCCTTGCTGCGCACATAGACCTGGCTGGCCGGATCCTCGCCGACCAGCACGACGGCCAGGCCAGGCGTCAGGCCGTGCTCGGCCTTCAGGGTCTCGACCTCGGCGGCGATGGTCTGGCGCAGGCGGGCGGCGAAGGCCTTCCCGTCGATGATGGCGGCTTCTGACATGTGGGGGCGCTCCTGTGCGCGCTCCCCTAACGTCTCGTCCGCCGGCGTGCAACGCCCAAACAGGCGCGAGGTTTGCGTCATAGCGCTGGCGTGAGCGTCGTTCTTTCGTGCTAGAGCCAGAACGATGGAATCCGCTTCCGCCGCGCTTCGCGCCGACGTCGTCCTGGTGGGCGGCGGACTGGCCAACAGCCTGGTCGCCCTGCGCCTCAAGGCGCTGCGGCCGGGCCTGCGGGTGCTGTTGCTGGAGCGCGAGCCCACCATCGGCGGCGAGCACACCTGGTGCCACTTCGAGACCGACGTCGACGCGGCCATCGGCGGCTGGCTGCGGCCGCTGATCGTGCATCGCTGGACCGGCTACGAGGTGCGCTTCCCCGCCCACAGCCGGCGCCTGCCCACGCCCTATCTGGCCATAACCTCAAAGCGCCTGCACGAGGTGGTGAGCCGCGTGCTCGGTCCCGACGCCTGGACGGGCATCAACGTCGTCGACGTCAATCCGCATCAGGTGACCCTGGCCGACGGCCGCCGCATCGTCGCCGGCGCGGTGATCGACGGCCGCGGCGCCCGTCGCAGCAAGCGACTGGCCCTGGGCTGGCAGAAGTTCGTCGGCCAGGACCTGCGCCTGTCCGCGCCCCACGGCCTTTCCGCCCCCATCATCATGGACGCCACGGTGCCGCAGACCGACGGCTACCGCTTCGTCTACGTCCTGCCGCTCGACGCCCATCGCCTGCTGATCGAGGACACCCGCTACAGCGACGGCCCAGGCCTCGACCGAGCCTCGCTGGGCGCGGCCATCGCCGACTACGCCAAGGCCCAGGGCTGGACCATCGAGGCCGTCGAGCGCGAGGAGCACGGCGTGCTGCCCATCGCCCTGGGCGGCGACATCGACGCGTACTGGCAGGAAGCCCGCCCGCAGGTCGCGGAGGTCGGCCTGCGCGCAGCCCTCTTCCAACCGACCACCGGCTATTCGCTGCCCGACGCCGCGCGGCTGGCCGACAAGATCGCCGCCCTGCCCCGCATCACCAGCGCCAGCGTCCGCGCCTGTGTCGAGGCCCATTCCAAGGCGACCTGGCGCAAGCGGCGCTTCCTGCGCCTGCTCAACCGCATGCTGTTTCGCGCCTGCGCACCGGAAGAGCGCTATCGGGTGCTGGAGCGGTTCTACCGGCTATCGGTCCCGCTCATTCAGCGCTTCTATGCGGCGCGCCTGACCTGGCGAGACAAGGCCCGAGTGCTGATCGGCAAACCGCCGGTGCCGATCCCGGCGGCCATGAAGTGCATAAGCGAGAGTTCCGTGTTCGGAGGACAAGACGCATGAACGCCCACGCCCCGGTCCCGCCCCGTCCCAAGGCGGCCGTCATCGGCGCCGGCTTCGGCGGCCTGTCGCTGGCGGTGCGCCTGCAGTCGCAGGGCTTCGACGTCACCCTGTACGAAGGCCGCGAGAAGCCGGGCGGGCGGGCTTATGTCTGGGAGCAGGAAGGCTTCACCTTCGACGCCGGCCCCACGGTCGTCACCGACCCCGACTGCCTCAAGGAGCTGTTCGAGCTCTCGGGCAAGCGCATCGAGGACTATGTCGAGCTGCTGCCGGTCGATCCCTTCTATCGCCTGCTGTGGGAAGACGGCGACGTCTTCGACTACGTCAACGACCAGGAGGGCCTGGATCGCCAGATCGCCGCCCGCAACCCGGCCGATGTCGACGGCTACCGCCGCTTCCACGCCTATTCCGAAGAGCTGTACCAGAAGGGCTATGTCGAGCTCGGTGCAGTGCCGTTCCTCGACTTCGGCTCGATGATCGCCTCGGCCCCGTCGCTGATGAAGCTGCAGGCCTGGCGCAGCGTCTATGACAAGGTCGCCGGCTTCGTGAAGGACGACCACGTCCGCCAGGCCCTGTCGTTCCACAGCCTGCTGGTCGGCGGCAGCCCGTTCGCCACCTCGTCGATCTACGCCCTGATCCACGCCCTGGAGCGTCGCGGCGGCGTCTGGTTCCCGCGCGGCGGCACCCACGCCCTGGTGCGGGCCCTGGCCAAGCTGTTCACCGACCTGGGCGGCAAGCTGCATCTCTCCCATCCCGTCGAGCGCATCGCCGTTCGCGAGGGCCGGGTGACCGGCGTCGTCACCCAGGAAGGCTTCGAGGCCTTCGACACCGTCGCCTCCAACGCCGACGTCATGCACACCTACCGCCACCTGCTGCGCGAAGAGCCGCGCGGCCAGAAGGTCGGCAAGGCGCTGGAGAACAAGCGCTGGAGCCCGTCGCTGTTCGTGGTCTATTTCGGCCTCAAGACCCAGCACCCCGAGATCCGCCACCACACCATCTGCTTCGGCAACCGCTATCGGGAGCTGATCGGCGAGATCTACGGCAAGAACGCCCTGGCCGAGGACTTCTCGCTCTACCTGCATCACCCCACCGCCAGCGATCCGGCCATGGCCCCCGAGGGCTGCTCGACCTTCTACGCCCTGTCGCCGGTGCCCAACCTCGAGACGGCCGACATCGACTGGTCGGTCGAGGGGCCCAAGTACCGCGACCGCATCCTGGCCTATCTGGAAAAGCACTACATCCCGGGCCTCACCGCCGACCTGGTCACCAGCCGCTTCATCACCCCGGACGACTTCGTGAAGGACCTCAACGCCTGGAAGGGCGCGGCCTTCTCGCTGGAGCCGATCCTGACCCAGAGCGCCTTCTTCCGCACCCACAACCGCGACGACGTGATCCCCAACCTCTACTTCGTCGGCGCCGGCACCCATCCGGGCGCGGGCATCCCCGGCGTGGTCGGCAGCGCCAAGGCCACGGCCGGGCTGATGATCGACGACTTCGCCACCCTGGCCCCGGCCGCCGAATGAGCGCGCTGGAAGCGACCGACATAGAGGCGCAAAGCCGGGAAGCCATCCAGAAGGGCAGCAAGAGCTTCGCGGCCGCCGCCGCCCTGTTCGACGCCCAGACCCGCGCCGACGCCGAGATGCTCTACGCCTGGTGCCGGCACTGCGACGACGTCATCGACGGCCAGACCCTGGGCCATGGCATGAGCCCCGTGGCCGACGCCCCGGCGCGGCTGGCGGCGCTATACGCCCAGACCCGCAGCGCCCTGGCCGGCGAAACGCCGACCGATCCGGTCTTCGCCGCCTTCCAGACCGTGGCCCTGCGGCGCGGCATCCCCGAGCGCTACGCGCTCGACATGATCGACGGCTTTTCGATGGACGTCGAAGGCCGCACCTACGAGACGCTGGAAGACCTGCTGGCCTATTGCTGGGGCGTGGCGGGCGTGGTCGGCGCGATGATGGCCATCGTCATGGGCGTGCCGGCTTCGGATCTGGCCACCCTGCGCCGGGCCCAGGACCTGGGTCTGGGCTTCCAGCTAACCAATATCGCCCGCGACATCGTCGAGGACGCCCGCAACGAACGGGTCTACGTCCCCCGCGCCTGGCTTGCGGAACTGAACCTGCCGGTCGAGCAGTTGACCGACCCGGCCCGCCGCGCCGACGTCGCCGCCCTCGCCCGTCGCCTGGTCGAGGCCGCCGAGCCTTACTACGCCTCGGCCCGCTGGGGCCTGCGCGACCTGCCCGTCCGCTCGGCCTGGGCCATCGCGGCGGCGCGCGGCGTCTATCGCCAGATCGGCCTGGACGTGGTCTCGGCCGGCCCCGCGGCCTGGGACGAGCGCGTGGTCGTCAGCGGACGGATGAAGGCCTGGCGCGCGCTTGAGGGCGGGATCGTCGCCCTGCGCTCGGCCACGCTGGACCGGCTGGGCGCCGTGCCCGAGCGGCCGGCGATGTGGTCGAGGATCTAGCGCTCTCCTCTCCGCCCGTCATTCCCGCCCTTGTGGCGGGAATGACGGGAGAATGGTTGGAACGGCGGGGAGAGAAGGAGCCCCCCTACCGCTCCAGCTCCCGATCCGGGAAGGCCAGCTTCACCGCCAAGGCCACGAACAGCACCCAGCGGAAGTCGTTGTAAGCCACCGCGATGCTCTCGGTCAGGGCCACGAGGCTGTAGACGACGAGGAACGGGAAGGCGAGCAGGGCGCCTCGGTCGCGGAACACGGCGATCAGGGCCAGGGTCATGGTCTGGATGTAGAACAGGCCCCAGGCGGCCATGCCGAACAGGCCCATGCCCAGCCACTGCTCCAGCCAGGAATTGTGGGCGTGCTGGGCCTGGAAGCCGGCGTTCTTGCTGATCCAGGCGAACGGCCCCCAGCCGCTCTTGTCGCCCCAGATGGCGTGGTAGCCGAAGCCCAGCCAGGGCCGCTCCTGGATCTCGACCAAAGCCGCGCTCCAGATCTTGGTGCGCCCCGTCAGCGTGGCGTCCTTGCCGAGGATGGCGAAGAACACGTCCGAGGCCAGCACGACGAAGGCGATCAGCAGGCCAAAGCCCGTCACCGCCGTCCAGGTCGCCGCCGTGCCCGCCGCCGGGCCGCGCCGGGCGATCAGGACAAAGCCCAGGGCCGCCACGCCCAGCATCAGCGACACCAGCGAGGTCTTGGAGGTCGACATCAGGACGAGGCCGATCGCCAGCACGGCGAAACCCCACCACAGCTTGGCCCGCTTGGGATTCAGCAGCGCGGCGGCCGAGACGATGCAGAAGCCGAAGGCCATCATCCCGCCCAGGCCGTTCTTCTCGCGCCACAGGCCTCGCCAGGCGCCGGGGAACAGCTCGGTCATCACCCCGATGCGCGGCACGGCGATGCAGACCACGTAGGAGGCGACGATCAGCACCGCGAAGGTGGCGGCGAACACCTCGGCCAGTTCCCGCCAGCGGAAGCGCGCGGCCAGGGCCACGCCGCCCAGCGTGGTGCAGGTCACCGCGAAGGCCCGGCGGGTGGTGACGTCAGGCGCGATCGACCAGAAGGTCGACAGGCAGACGATCCCGATCAGCGCGAACAGGAAGGGCTGACGGATGCTGGCCCTGAAGGTGTTGCGCGGGTCCAGGGCGATCAGGC
Source organism: uncultured Caulobacter sp. (assembly GCA_966252285.1). Taxonomy (GTDB): domain Bacteria; phylum Pseudomonadota; class Alphaproteobacteria; order Caulobacterales; family Caulobacteraceae; genus Caulobacter. Next base: position 14,985 of record CBINOL010000012.1, on the reverse strand, counting down.
CGAAGCCCGCCGCATAGGCCGGCAGATAGGCCACGCGCAGGATGGCCGAACCGGCCTCGTCGGCGTTCTCGCCCACCAGCGGCAGCTCCCAGCCGCCGCTGTAGAGCAGCAACAGGAACACCGCGGCGGTGAAGATCGCGATCTGGGGAAACAGGAGCCTCGGCGGCGCGACGCTGACCGGTCCGCCGTAGGACGAGGTCACGGCAGGATGGCCCGCAGGAAGCTCGGCGGCGTCACCGAGGCCTGGTTGAAGAACACCCCGGCGCAGCGGCCGCCGGCCGAGGCCAGGGCGTCGCGCAGCAGGCCCGGCGGCCGCACGTCGGCCTGCTGGGCGCTGACCACCAGGATGGTCTGGTCCATGTGCTGGGCGATGGTCAGGGCCGCCTGGGTGCTGTCGGCCGACGGGCAGTCGACGACGATGATCTCGGCGTGGCGGCGCAGCGCGGCCCAGTACTCGACGCCCGGCAGCACATGCGCCTTCTGACGGCCGCGCAGGGCCTCGCGCTTGAAGCGGGTGACCCACAGGCGCGGCCCGCCGACGCTGTGGGCGGCGATGTATTTGGCGTCGGGCCACACCCCGCCGTCAGGGCGGGGCGCCGGCGGCTGCACGGTGAAGAACATCGAGCCGTCGGGACTGGCCGCCGCGCCCGAGCCCAGCGGGCCATAGCGTTCTGGATCGGCGGCGATGGCCTGGTATTGCGGCGAGGTGGTCAGATCCAGGTCGATCAGCCAGGTCCGGCGGCCGGCGCGCCTGGAGGCGAAACGGGCGAACTCCCGCGCGACCGTCGAGGTCCCCTCCCCGCGCCGGGCCGACACGAACTGGACGACGTGCGCACGGCCGGCCGCGGGGGCGCCGAGCGACCCCCACAGTTCCGCCATTTCCACGTTCAAATCCACCATTCGCCCGAATCGCCGCGCGTTGAAGACCGTTGAAACTAATGCCTAACCATGTTCGCGCGAAAGGCGACCAAATCGCCCACTTTGACCCTAGGCCGCGCGCTTGACGCCGGCCGTGGCCAGAACCGGCAGGCCGAGGGTGCGCGAGGCCGAGGCCGGGGTCTGCAGGCCGGGGCGCAGCAGCATCCGCACCAGGCCCGCGCAGGCGGCGGTGAAGGCGGCGAACAGGAAGGCCAGCACCAGCACCGGCTTCTTCAGGCTCTTGCCCTCCGACGGCGCGACGGCGCGCTGGACGATGCGGATGTTGTCGCTGCTTTCGGCCGACATCTGACGCTGGGCCTCGTCCTGCTGCTCCTTGACGGTGAAGTCGCGGACATTGGCCGACAGCACGTCGCGGTCACGGGTCAGTTGGTTGAACTGCGGCTCCAGCTGGGCCAGGCGCAGCAGGCGCTCGTTCACTTCCTGCACCTGCATGGCGTAGGCGCCTTGCGACTCGCGCAGGGCGGCGACTTCCGCCGACAGGTCGTTACGGGTCGACTGCAGGGTCTGCCAGATCGGGTTGGGGCCGCTGCGGCGCGCGCCTTCGCCGTTGGTGCGACCACTGGCCACGCCCTGCTCCAGCTGGGCGATCTGGGCGTCGATGTCGCGCACCGGCTGGGCGTTGGGCAGGTATCGGGCAAGCAGGCCCTCGCGGTCGAGCTTCAACTGGACCAGCTTGCTCGAGGCCGACATGTCCTGGTCGCGATAGAGCACGGCTTCGGACGGCGTGCGGGCCAGCTCGGCCTGCACCGCGGCCAGGCGCCCCTGGCGGTCCTGAAGCTGGGCGTCGATCGAATACTTCTGGGCCTCGACCTGGGCCTGCAGCTGGGTCAGGGCCGTCTTCTGGGCGGTGAAATCGCCGATGTCGTTGGTCTGCAGGAAGGCCTGATAGGCGGTGTCGGTCTCGGCCAGGCGCTGTTCGAAATTGTCGCGCTGGCGCGACAGCACCTTGTCGTCGTCGTTGATCAGCAGGCTGCGGCGGTAGATCAGGTACTCTTCCAGCAGCGTGTTGAGCACCTTCTCGGCCGTTTCCGGGTCCTGGTGCTGGTACGACAGGCGGATGATCGAATTGTCGGGCGCGGTCTCGATCTTCAGGCTGCGGCCGACGCTGTCGCGCCCCTGGGCGATCATCTTGCGCTTCTGCTCGGGATTGGCGGCGGCGTACTTGGCCGCGCCTTCCGGGAACACGGTGGCGAAGCCGAGCTTGCGGATCACCCGCTCGCGCAGTTCGCCGCTGCCCAGGATCTCGCTTTCCGACTGGATCACCTGGTCGACGTCGGGCACCGCGCCGCGGGCGGCGTCGCCGGCGCGCGGCTCGTAGACATATTCCTGGCCCAGGCGCACGAACAGGCTGGAGCTGGCGGTGTAGGACTTCTTGAGCGTGAAGGCGAAGGCCGCGCCCAGGAACAGGATCACCAGGAACACGCCCAGCATCAGCCAGCGTTCACGCCAAAGCAGGGTGATGAAATCGGTCGGCGCATAGCGAGCCCGCGCCGCCCAGTCGCGTCGCGACGGCGGGTCGTGCGGCACGCTTGTCCAGGCGCTCGTCGACATGCGAATCCAATGGGTCCAAACTTCCACACGACCCTGGGGCTTCCGGGCTTAAGGTTTGGTTACCTATGTTTGGTAAGAGTCGTCGCATGGATCGGCGCATCGCTCTCTCCACCGCCCTGGCCCTGGTGCTTTCGAGCACCGGCCTGTCGGCTTGCGGCCACGTCGACGGCGAGCCGCTGACGCCCGCCCCCCGGCCTACCGGCCAATTCCCCAATATCGGCTATGCCGACTGGAGCGAGAGCGAGCCCGCCTATCGGTTCTATCCGGGCGACGAGCTGGAGGTGACCGTACCTTCGGCCACGGAGCTTAATAAGTCGGTCGTGGTTCAACCCGACGGCCGCGTCGCTTTGCCGCTGGTCGGACCGGTGATGGCCGCCGACCGCACGATCGAGGAACTCGAGGACTCGCTGACCCAGGCCTACGGCCAGCAACTGCTGCGCCCGCAGGTGCAGGTGGCGGTGAAGGCGACGGCGCCTCTTAAGGTGTTCGTCGGCGGCGAGGTCGGCAATCCCGGCGTCTACGACATGGCCGGCGACGGCGACGCCCTGCGGGCCGTGATCCAGGCCGGCGGGTTCAAGAGCTCGTCCAAGCGCAGCCAGGTGATCATCATCCGGCGCGGCCCCGACGGGCGGGCCATGATGCGGACGGCGGATCTTCTTAAAGGTCTGACCGACCCGCGCGGCGCGGACCTGGTGCCGCTTCGCCGCTTCGACATCGTCTACGTGCCGCGCAGCGGCGCGGCGGAGACGGGCCTGTTCATGCAGCAGTACTTCCGAGACCTGCTGCCGATCAGCTTCAGCTACGCCATCAACGGCTTCAGCAACTGACCCTGAAAGTCACGGCCGGATCCAGAGAGCGTCCGGCCCGAGAGTAGAAACGGCTGAACCGTGGTTCAGCCGTGGGCCAGCCATTGGCGCGCCTGGCGCTGGGCTTCGGCGACGTCTTCGCTGGCCATCTCTTGCGACAGTTCCTTGCGATAGACCTTGGCTTCGACCGAACCGCGCATGGCGGCCAGGTTGAACAGCATGTGGGCCGAGACGTAGTCCAGCGGCGCGCCGCCCTGGCCGGTCGAGTCCAGCATGCCCATGCGGAACAGGTCGTCGCCGGTGGATTCGGCGCTCGGCAGCGGCAGGCCCATCACGGCGGCGGGCGGTTCGATGCTCATCATCATCACTTCAGTTCCCCAGTCCTTCCGGCTGGTCCCCAGTGGTCCAGCTCGGCCATGAACACAGAGAAAACCTTGCTCGCTGAACATATAGTTAAGCGCGCAGAGATCATGAATCGAGGCGCGACAACACGCCTCGATCACTGAAGTAACACCCGATAAACACGGGTATACGGGTGGTTAACGGGCTCGCTGGCCGAACAGAACCTTGCGAGCCTCTTCGGCAGCTTTTCCAGACGCTTGCAGACCGCCGGAACGCAGCTCCGCGCCCAGTTTGAAGCCCTTCTGCACGGCCTCGCGTCCATTCACCCGCTCGAACCAGGCCTTGATGTTCGGGAACTCCTCGATCTGAATGCCCTGGTTCTTCCACGGCACGACCCAGGGCCAGATGGCGAAGTCGGCGATGGACAATTGGCCGCAGACGAAATCCCTGCCCGCCAGCTGCTTTTCCAGCACGCCGTAAAGGCGGTGGGTCTCGTTGGTGTAGCGGATGGCGCCATAGGCCAGCTGGCGCTGATCGGCGATGATCGCGGGCGCGTACTGGCGGAAGTGGTGCGTCTGGCCGGCCATCGGGCCAAGGCCGCCCATCTGCCACATCACCCACTGGTCGATGTTCACCCGATCGCGCTCGCCCTGGCCGTAGAACTGGCCGGTCTTGCGGGCGAGGTACTGCAGGATGGCCCCGGACTCGAACACCGAGATAGGCTGTCCGTCGGGACCGTCCGGATCGACGATGGCCGGCATGCGGTTGTTGGGGCTGATGGCCAGGAATTCCGGCTTGAACTGCTCGCCCGTGCCGATGTTCACCGGGATCATCTCGTAGGGCAGGCCCATCTCCTCCAGCGCGATGGAGATCTTCCAGCCGTTGGGCGTGGGCCAATAGTGCAGCTCGATGGGACTGGTCATGCACGCGACTCCCTGATGTCGGTCTTGGTGACGCAGAACATGGCCATCCGTGCGCGCGACGCCAATATCCATCCTGACATGACCGTTCAGCGACGGTTCAGGCGCCGGGGATCAATCTTGTTTCCAAGGTCGAGGGATTAGGCCGCCTCCAGGCGACCGCTGACCACAAGGAGACGTACATATGAAACGTCTGTTGCTCACCATCGCCGCCGTGGCCTCGGTCGCGGGCCCGATGGCCGCCGTCGCCACGGACGCTTCGGCTCAAGGCCGCGGCCACCACGAAGATCGCTGGGACCGTCGCGACGACCGCCGCGGCGACCGCTGGGATCGCCGCGATGACCGCCGTGACGACCGCTGGGATCGCCGCGACGACCGTCGGGGCGACCGCCACAGCCGCTGGGACGACCGTCGCTACAACGGCTACTACTACCGCGACCGCTGGTACTACGGCGCCCCGCCCAGCCACTATTACGGCCGTCCGGACTATCGCCCGGGCTACAACGCCTGGCGCCGCGGCGGCTATCTGCCGCCCTACTACCGCGGCGGCGGCTACGTCGTGCACGACTACGGCCGCTACCACCTGCGTCACCCGCCCCGCGGCTACTACTGGTACCGCGCCGGCAACGACTACGTGCTGGCCGCCATCGCCACCGGTCTGATCTTCGAGATCATCAACAACTAGATCGAACTCGATCGCCGGTATCTGAAAAGTCTTGCAGCGCCCCGGGAACTCCACCTGGGGCGCCGTTTTTGCGCCATGCTCGCCGCGCGCGCGCCACGCATCGGGCCGCAAAGCCCGATTGTCGGGTCATTTCGGCCGTATCCGGCCGCCAGCGTAGGCCTCGCGTCACAGTCCGACGCAGCAGACACGAAGGCGCTTACCGATGAAGAGCTTGCGCATCTCCGCCGCCGTCCTCGCCCTCGCCGCCGCCGGCTATGCCGGTTCGGCCCTGGCCCAGCAGGCCCCGGCCGATCCCACCGCCCAGTCCACCCCGCCTTCGTCCAGCAGCAGCAGCTGGGGCTCGTCGACCACGACGACCGATCCGTCGGCCTCGACCACCGCCCCGGCCACGACCGACAGCACGACGCCGCAGGCCGACAGCGCCGCGAGCGCGGGCGAGCCGACCTCGGCCACGGCCCCGGGCGAGACCTCGACCACCACGGCCCCGGCCGCCGAGGACGCCGCCAAGCCCGAGAAGAAGTCCAAGAAGCACAAGAAGCACACGGACGACCCGGCCGCCGCGTCGTCGTCCGCGCAGGACCCGACCACGCCTCAGTAGGCGCGTCCCCGTTCGAGAGTCCCTCCGACAAAGAGAAGGGCCCGCCGCTTTCGCGACGGGCCCTTTTCCTTGTCCACCAAACTCCTCCCCCGTAGCGAAGCCTGCGGGGAGGAAGAGGTCCCGATCAGAGTCCCAGCTTGGCCTTCAGCAGGTCGTTGACCGTGCCCGGGTTGGCCTTGCCGCCGGTGGCCTTCATGACCTGGCCGACGAACCAGCCGATGGCCTGGGGCTTGTCCTTCACGGCCGCGGCCTTGTCGGGGTTGGCGCCGATCAGCTCGTCGATCGCCGCCTCGATGGCGCCGGTGTCGTTGATCTGCACCAGGCCGCGCTTCTCGACGATCTCGGCAGGACGGCCTTCGCCGGCCCACATGTGCTCGAAGACTTCCTTGGCGATCTTCGACGAGATCGTGCCGTTCTCGATCAGCTCGACCAGCTGGGCGATGTCCGACGAGGGCAGCGGCGAATCCGGGAACGCCGTGCCGGCCGCCGACAGCTTGGCCAGCAGCTCGTTCGTCACCCAGTTGGCCACCAGCTTGGCGTCACGACCCTTGGCGGCGGCTTCGAAGTAGTCGGCGCGCTCGGCGTCGATGATCAGCACGCCAGCGTCATAGGCCGACAGACCGTACTGGCTCTGCAGGCGCGCCTTCTTGGCGTCCGGCAGTTCCGGCAGGGTCTCTTCGATCGACTTCACCCAGGCCGGGTCCAGCACCAGCGGCAGCAGGTCCGGATCGGGGAAGTAGCGATAGTCGTGCGCCTCTTCCTTCGACCGCATCGAGCGGGTCTCGCCCTTGGTCGGGTCGAACAGGCGGGTTTCCTGGTCAATCGAGCCGCCGTCTTCCAGGATCTCGATCTGGCGACGGGCTTCGTATTCGATGGCCTGCTGGATGTAGCGATACGAGTTGACGTTCTTGATCTCGCAGCGCGTGCCCAGGTGCTTGAAGCTGCCGGTCTCGCGGAACTTCTCGTAGTCGCCCGGACGGCAGACCGACACGTTGACGTCGGCGCGAAGGTTGCCCTTCTCCATGTCGCCGTCGCAGGTGCCCAGATAGACGAGGATCGTCCGCAGCTTCTTCACATAGGCTGCGGCCTCTTCCGAGGTGCGCATGTCGGGCTTGGAGACGATCTCCATCAGCGCCGTGCCCGCGCGGTTCAAGTCCACATAGGTCGCGTTCGGGTCCTGGTCGTGCAGCGACTTGCCGGCGTCCTGCTCAAGGTGCAGGCGCTCGATGCGCACGTCGAAGGTCGTGCCGTCGTCGCGCTCGACCACCACCACGCCCTCGCCGACGATCGGCTGGTCGAACTGGCTGATCTGATAGCCCTGCGGCAGGTCGGGATAGAAGTAGTTCTTGCGGTCGAAGCGGCTCTTCAGATTGATCTGCGCCTTCAGGCCCAGGCCCGTCTTCACCGCCTGCTCGACGCAGAAGCGGTTCAGCACCGGCAGCATGCCCGGCATGGCCGCGTCCACGAGGCTGACCTGCTCGTTGGGACCGGCGCCGAAGCCGACGGCGGCGCCCGAGAACAGCTTGGACTTGCTGGCCACCTGGGCGTGAACCTCGAGGCCCAGCACCATTTCCCAGTCGCCGGTGCGACCCTTGATCGTCTTGGAAGCAGCTTCGGTCATGTCTCTTGTCCTCCCTCCGTCGCCGGAAGGCCGGTTAGCGCGGGCGGCGAAGCAGAGGCCTCGCCGTGTCAGGGTTCCTCATGCACCGTGGGGGTTGGTGAAGGCAAGGCTGGCGGTAGGTTTCTTACCGGGAGTGACAGGCCGCGAGCTCTCCTCTCCCGCTTTCCATCACCCTCCCGGTAAACACTGTCGCTGACAATATTCGGCTTGAGTGACTGCAACGCGCCAATTGCAGACTTAAGCGGTGCTCCAGAAACACGACATTGAAGCAGCTTTCGCCAGTGTCTCGATCGGTCAGGCCAGCGTCGGGCCAACCCTCGATGACTCTCGCCAGACTCACCAATAGATAGCTACCACCTCAACATCCAATACCCTAGGGGCGACCTCCTCGTCCTCAATGATGGCAGCCGACTGGATTGTGGGCTCATTTCGAGTCAAACGGGGAAAGAGCGAAACGCTGGCCCTAGCCCGCGCCGCTTCACGGAACTCCAAATTACGGGTCGGGTTGACCGTCAGGTCGGTAGCTGCGGTTAGCGCCTGCTCGATCACGAAGAAAGCTCTTCGTTGATCGGACGCTGTGTCGGCCAGATGCTGGATTTGATTGATTTCGCGCTCGATCTCGTTTGTCTGATCGGCCGTGAGCGTTTGCCCCAACTCTTTGAGATATAGAGCTACATAGATCCTGAGCGCTTCACGAAGGCGGGTCGCGTTCGTGGAGGCTGGCGTCATGACTGTCGCTGGAAGCGCTTTCGACATGAATGGCAACTTTCCAGCGGCGTTGAGCTGCTCTACTAAGTCCGGCGCCATGTGGCTAAAGAGGTCAGCCAGCTTCACCGGCGTCCAAGTGTCATGCAGGCCATTTTTAGAAATCCGGCACAGTACCGTGAACTCCGCGCTCGAAAACAGAACGCGCCGGATATCCTTCCAATATGCAAGATGCTCGGTAACCCCGACGATCTCAAGAGGCCGCTCCTTTAGACCCAGGCCGGCGCAGGCCTGACGGTGCACGACATACTCGGCACCGGCGATGGCAACTACGCGATAGTCTAAGGCGCGTCCTCGCACAGGTATAAGACCCGCCAACAGCCTCTGCAGGATCTTGTTGACCGGCTCGAACTCCTTGAACTTCGCCTTGGTTTCAGGGTCTGAGAGCATCTCAGGAAAGTCTTCGATCATCCCTGAGAACTCTGAAACCAGGGTGCCCATGTGGAAGACCGGATCGGCAGTGAGCCCCACGCGAAACTCAACCAGCCCCCCGCGCGAAAGCGCCGATGTCGGCGCGACCACCGAAATGTCGGCGTTCAGCGTCAAAGCCTCCGGATCCTTAGCAGCGGCGACCTCCGTGCGCGGCTCGATCAACTTCAGCCCTGGAAGGTCATGAAGCTCCCGAAACCAGGATTGGACGGTCGCCTTGCGCGAGGTCTGCAGGGTACTGCTGTTGGTCGTCTGGAATTTGGACGTAAGTTCCGCCTTGGCCACTTGGGCGTTAGCGGCAATCTTGGTGTTCACCTCCGCCGTGATGGCGTCGAGCACTTGCTCTGATTTACTCTCGGTCATCTCACCTGTCTGAGACGACAGCAGGCTTCGTAGGCTGACCTCATCGAGATAGACGAACTCCCGCAGGGGTGTCGGCGGCCTCTTGGCCCGGGCCTTTTCGGCGCGCCACCGCTTCCACCGTCGAAAGAGATTCACGTCGCGTCTCCTGATAGGGCAGCGCGGTCGGGGCGCTTGGCCATCCGTTCATAGGCCAGGGCGACATCCTCGCTCGAGATTTCGGACCGTCGGTCACGCGCCGCGATGTGGGCCGCCTCGCTCCAAAGCGACGTCAGCTTCGCCGCGGACCATCCCACGCTCAAGACGGCGATATCAGGTAGCGGTAGTTCACCAGTCGTCTTCAACCGACGCGCCCCGACGCTCAGGATATCCAGGCGATCTTGGAGATCGGGCGCGCCAAACTCGATCTCCCAGTCAAAGCGACCAGGACGCGTCAGAGCCGGGTCGAGCGAATCGATGCGGTTCGTCGCGGCGACGACGAGTACGCTCTTGCCGGCGGTGTCGAAGCCGTCGAGCAACGTCAGGAGCTGAGCCACCAGACGGTTCGAATAATCGTGCGACGTCGCGGTCCTCCGCTCGGCGAGGCTGTCGATCTCATCGAAGAAAATGATGGCTCGTCCTGCTGGACTGGCCGTCGCCGCCTGAAAGAGGCGCCGCAGCGTGCTTTCCGTATCGCCGACCCATTTGCTGACGACGGAAGGACCGCTGATCAAGAAGAAGTCGGCCTCGGACTCCTGGGCGATTATGCGGGCCAAATGGGTCTTGCCCGTGCCCGGTGGCCCCGTCAGCAAGATCCCTTTCAAGGGTTTGGCGCCGATCGCCTCCAAGTTTTTGCGAAAGCGAAACTGGGTGTCGATCAATTCCCGCGCCTGAGACACTACCGCCGGATAGCCGCCAAAATCCTCGAAGGTCAGTGGTTCGGAGCCCGGCTTGACGAGATACTCGTTGAGGATCTCCGCTTCATCGAGACCGAAGTCTCGACTGCGGATGGGCGTGGTCGAGATCAGGCGCAAAACGCCGTCGGTCTCGCTGTACTCAACGGTGTTGTTTGCCTTGAGCTCGATCTTCAGGCCGTTGGCGGCCGTGATGATGGAAAGACCGTTGTCGAGCAAGATGGACCCATCGTCGTCGACGTGCCTTACGACAGCGATCGCCTTGTGTTCGGGCCAGAGCGATTTCTCAGCGAGCTGAGGCTGGCCATTCTCATCAACAAGGAAAACGTCGCCTTTGGCGGGCAGGGATTCGGGTGCGGTAAACCAACCTGTGCGTCCGTCCAGGATCCGCACGTAGACCCTGCCGCTCGCGTCGTCGACGCTCAGGACCTTCATGAGCTTACCGGCCAGGCTTTCTGACTCTACGTTCATGCGAAGATTCCCATGACATTCGGTATGCAAGCGTAGCTGTGGTAAGTCCACCTCCACCGCAACTTAGGATCGCAAAAACCCAACTGGCGCGAGTGAGAGTTAAAGAGCGCTATGGTAGGCCGCGTTAAGCCTAAGGCCCGCTCGATGCGCGCCATCACCCGCACCTCACGTCCCCCGCGGCTTAGCCCGCGTCGTCGGCGCCGCGCTCGCCGGATCATCCGGCCACACATGCCGCGGATACCGCCCCTTCATCTCGACCTTCACCTCGCGCCAGGAGCCTTTCCAGAAGCCCGGCAGGTCCTTGGTGATCTGGATCGGGCGGTGGGCGGGCGACAGCAGGGCCAGGGTCAGGGGGACCTTGCCGTGGGCCACCGACGGGTGTTCGGCCAGGCCGTAAAGCTCGCCCACCCGCACCTCGACGCGGGGACCACCTTCCGCGCCGTAGACGATGGCGAAGGTCGAGCCGGTGGGGGCGGTGAAGCGGGCCGGGGCCTGGGCCTCGATGCGGCCCTGCATGTCCCACGGGATCAGGGTCTTGATCGCCGCCTCCAGCGTGGCCTCGTCGAGGCTGGCCAGCGACGAGCGACCGGCCAGCAAGGGTTCGAGCCATTCGTCCAGCCGCGCCACCAGGGCCGTTTCCGACAGATCCGGCCAGGCGTCACCGTCATGGGCGCGCAGGAAGGCCACGCGGTCGAGCAGCCCCCTGCCCCGCTCGCCCAGCGTCAGGGCTGACAGCCCTTCGCTGCGCACCTGGTCGGCCAGGGCCCCGGCGATCAGGGCCGGGTCGGGCTTTTCGATGATCTTCTCGTCGACGACGAGCTTGCCCAGGCGCAGCAGGCGCTTGGCGCGCAGCTTGCCGCCGCCGCTGGTCTCCAGCCGGTCCTCGGCGACCAGGCGGTCGGCGAAGGCGGCGCGCAGGGCTTCTTCGTCCAGCGGCGCGGCCAGCAGGATGCGGTCGCGGGCGTCGCCGCCGCCCAGCTCGCCCACGGCCAGCCAGGTCTCGCGGGCCAAGGCGTCGGTCGGCTCCAGATAGACGCCGCGGCCGCTGGCCAGCTGGTACTCGCCGGGCTTGCCGCGCGCGCGGGCCACCCGCTCGGGGTAAGCCTCGGCCAGCAGCAGGGCGTCGTCCAGCGGCTCGGCGCCGCTCGGCTTGCCGGCCTGGCGTGACCAGCGCTCGGCCAGGGCGCGGGCGTCGCGGGCCCGGGGCGTGCGATCGCGGCCGAAGCCCTCCAGCCGTCCCCTCAGGTCGACGCCCCGGCCGCCCAGCCCCTGCTCGCTGAGCACGGCGGCGATCTCGGCGGCGCGATGCGCCTGTCCGCTGGCGGCGGCGCGGGCGACCATGTGGGCCAGACGCGGAGCCAGCGGCATGTTCGACAGCGCCTTGCCGTGCGCCGTCAGCCCGCCATTGGCGTCCAGCGCCTGCAGGCGGTTCAGCAGCGACCGCGCCTCGGTGAAGGCCGCGCGGGGCGGCGGGTCGAGGAAGGCCAGCCCCTCCGCGTCCTTGGCGCCCCAGCGGGCCAGGTCCAAAGCCAGGCGCGACAGGTCGGCCTCGAGGATCTCGGGCCGGGCGAAGGCGGGCAGCGAGCGGGTCTCCGGCTCGTCCCACAGGCGGTAGCAGACCCCGGGCTCGGTGCGGCCGGCGCGGCCCCGGCGCTGGTCGGCGGCGGCGCGGGCCACCCGCACGGTCTCCAGCCGGGTCAGGCCGCTGGACGGATCGAAGCGCGGCACGCGCGACAGACCTGCGTCGATCACCACGCGCACGCCCTCGATGGTCAGGCTGGTCTCGGCGATCGAGGTGGCCAACACCACCTTGCGGCGGCCGGCCGGCGCGGGCTGCACGGCGCGGTCCTGCTCGGCCGGCTCCAGCGCGCCGTACAGAGGCGCCAGGTCGACATCGGGACGGCGCAGGCGCTCGGCCAGCCAGCTCTCGGCCCGGCGGATCTCGCCCTGCCCCGGCAGGAAGACCAGGATCGAGCCGCTTTCCTCGGCCAGGGCCCGCTCGACGGCGCGGCCGACGCGCTCCTCCAGCCGCTGGCGGTCGTCGCGACCCAGATAGCGGGTCTCGACCGGGAACATCCGGCCCTCGCTCTCCACCACCGGCGCATCGCCCAGCAGCGCCGAGACGCGGGCGCCGTCCAGCGTGGCCGACATCACCAGGATCTTCAGGTCGTCGCGCAGCAGGCCCTGGCTGTCGCGCGCCAAAGCGAGGCCGAGGTCGGCGTCCAGGCTGCGCTCGTGGAACTCGTCGAAGATCACGCAGGCCACGCCGTCCAGGCCCGGGTCGTCGAGAATCATCCGGGTAAAGACGCCCTCAGTGACCACCTCCACGCGGGTCCTGGCCGACACCTTCGACTGCAGGCGCACGCGGAAACCGACCGTGTCGCCCACCGCCTCGCCCAGGGTCTGGGCCATGCGCGAGGCCGCCGCCCGGGCGGCCAGGCGCCGGGGCTCCAGCATGACGATCTTGCCGTCGCCGACCCATGCTTCTTCCAGCAGGGCCAAGGGAACGGCCGTGGTCTTGCCCGCCCCGGGGGGCGCGACGAGAACGGCGGTCTCGCGGTCGGACAAGGCGCCTTTGAGCGCGGGAATGGCCTGAAAAATGGGCAGCATCGCGCCGGCTTTAGCTGGGCTGGGGATCAACGCCAAGCAGGACTGGACTAGCCTAAGGTGTGGAGAACATTTACGCGCTTCGGCGGCGCGGCCTTGACCCCATGCTCATAAACGGGTCACCGTCCGCAAAATTTTCCAAAGGCGACCCCCGGGGGGGAGTCTTGCCTATCCAGGAGGAACTATGTGGCGCGTTAAATCGCTTGATGCGATCCTTGCGACGGCTGAGAAAAAATCCCTTCATCGCTCGCTCGGACCGGTCCAGCTGACGCTGCTGGGGGTGGGCGCCATCATCGGTACGGGGATCTTCGTCCTGACCGCCGCCGCCGCCCAGAAGGCGGGCCCCGGCATGATGTGGAGCTTCGTGATCGCCGGCGCCGTCTGCGCCATCGCCGCGCTCTGCTACTCCGAACTGGCCTCGATGGTCCCGGTCTCGGGTTCGGCCTACACCTATTCCTACGCCGTGATGGGCGAGCCGCTGGCCTGGATGGTCGGCTGGGCCCTGATCCTCGAATACGCCGTCGCCGCCAGCGCCGTGTCGGCCGGCTGGTCCGGCTACTTCCTCGGCCTGATCGAGGACGCCCTGCACTTCCAGTGGCCAGCCCTGCTCAAGTCCGGTCCGGCTTGGTCGATGAACGGCTTCATCCCGGTCGCCGACTTCAGCGTCGGCATCGTCAACATCCCGGCGATCATCGTGGCCCTGGCCGTGACCGCCCTGCTGGTCATCGGCACCACCGAAAGCGCCCGGGTCAACGCCGTGCTCGTGGCCATCAAGGTCACCGCCCTGACCGTCTTCATCGTGCTGACCCTGCCGGTCCTGAAGACCGGCAACTTCTCGCCCTTCGCACCCAACGGCTGGTTCGGCCCTGAAGGCACCAGCGGCATGGGCATCGTCGGCGCCGCCGCTTCGATCTTCTTCGCCTATGTCGGCTTCGACGCCGTGTCGACCGCCGCCGAAGAGACCAAGAACCCGCAGCGCAACGTGCCGATCGGCCTGATCGGCAGCCTGGCGCTGTGCACCGTCTTCTACCTGCTGGTCGCCGCCGGCGCGATCGGCGCCATCGGCGCCCAACCGGTGCTCGGCGCCGACGGCTCGGCCGTCCAGCCCGGCTCGGCCGCCTTCCAGGCCGCCTGCGCCCTGGCTTCCAACAAGGAATCCCTGGTCTGCTCGAACGAGGCCCTCGCCCACGTCCTGCGCGAGATCGACTGGCGCATGGTCGGCAACGGCCTGGGCCTGGCCGCCAACCTCGCCCTGCCCTCGGTCATCCTGATGATGATCTACGGCCAGACCCGCATCTTCTTCGTCATGGCCCGCGACGGCCTGCTGCCGGAGAAGCTCGCCACCATCCACCCCAAGTTCAAGACGCCCTACATCGTGACCATCGTCACGGGCATCTTCGTCGCCATCGCCGCCGCCTTCTTCCCGGTGGGCCAGCTGGCCGATATCTCGAACTCGGGCACCCTGTTCGCCTTCTTCATGGTGGCGATCGCGGTGATGGTGCTGCGCGTGAAGGATCCGAACCGTCCGCGTCCGTTCAAGACCCCGCTGGTGTGGGTCGTCGCTCCGCTGGCCATGGTCGGCTGCGCGGCGCTCTACTTCAACCTGCCGGCCGAAGCCATGCTGGTGCTGCCGATCTGGGGCGCCATCGGCCTGGTGATCTACCTGGCCTACGGCATGCGCAAGAGCCACCTGGCCCGCGGCCTGGTCGAGGTTCCCGAACTGGCGGCCGACGCGCCGGCCGGCCCGGTGCCGCCGATGCCGGGCGCCCCGGCCCCGGGCTCGCCCGAGGAACGGTCTTGATCTTGGGGACGTAGTCTCTAGTTCAGACGGGCGGGAACTTCGGTTCCCGCCCGTTTTCGTTTGGAGCCGACATCTTGACCTCCCCGTCGCCCATCAGCGCCGTCATCGCCCCGGTCACGCCGCTGCAGCAGAACTGCACGATCGTCTGGTGCTCCAAGACCAGGAAGGCCGCGATCATCGATCCGGGCGGCGAGGTC
>CBINOL010000011.1:0-62452 GCA_966252285.1 uncultured Caulobacter sp. | reverse complement strand
GATGTCGCCGAGATCCAGGCGATCGCCCACGCCTGCGCCCTGGCCCGCGACATGGTCAACAGCCCGGCCAACGCCATGGGTCCGCGCCAGATCGAGACCATCGCCCGCGAGATCGCCGAACAGTTCGGCGCCGGCTTCTCGGCCATCGTCGGCGACGAGCTGCTGGAGCAAAACTATCCGGCCGTCCACGCCGTGGGCCGCGCCGCCGTGCCCGAGCGGGCGCCGCGCATGCTCGAGATCCAGTGGGGCGACGAGAAGAACCCCGTCGTGGCCATCGTCGGCAAGGGCGTGGTGTTCGACACCGGCGGCCTGGACATCAAGCCCTCGGCCGGCATGCGGCTGATGAAGAAGGACATGGGCGGCGCCGCCCACGCCCTGGCCCTGGCGCGCATGGTCATGGCCGCCAAGCTGCCGGTGCGCCTGGTCGTGCTGGTCCCGGTGGTCGAGAACGCCATCGCCGGCGACGCCATGCGGCCGGGCGACGTGCTCGACAGCCGCGCGGGCCTCTCCATCGAGGTCGGCAACACCGACGCCGAAGGCCGCCTGATCCTGGCCGACGCCCTGACCCGCGCCGCCGAACTGTCGCCGGCCCTGACCATCGATCTCGCCACCCTGACCGGCGCGGCGCGCATCGCCCTGGGCCCGCAGGTGATCCCCTTCTACACCCCCGACGACGCCCTGGCCGGGCAGATCGAGGCCGGCGCCCGCAAGGCCGCCGACCCCGTCTGGCGCATGCCCCTGTGGGACGGCTACCGCGAGGCGCTGGAAAGCGACATCGCCGACCTGAAGAACGACCCCGACGGCTGGGCCCAGGCCGGCTCGGTGACGGCCGCCCTGTTCCTGCAGCGTTTCGCGCCGACCACGGGCTCGTGGGTGCATCTCGACATCTTCGCCTGGAACCCCAAGGGCGCGCCCGGCCGTCCCAGCGGCGGCGAAGCCCAGGCCATCCGCGGCCTCTACACGATGCTGAAGAGCCGGTTCGCATGATGGATCCGCGCCTGACCCTCGCCCGTCCTGACCTCGCCGATACCGCCCTGCAGGGCGTGGTCGCGGCCGAGCGCTACGACGCGCCCAAGGCCTGGCAGATCGCCGTCCCCGCCGCAGCCCTGCGCAAGGCGCCGGCCCGCGACGCCGAACAGTGGACCCAGTTGCTGTTCGGCGAGCGCTTTTCCGTGCTCGACGTGCAGGACGGCTTCGCCTGGGGCCAGGGCGCGCGCGACGGCTATGTGGGCTGGGTGGCGCAGGCGGATCTCGCCCCCCTGGGCGAGCCGGCGACCCACCAGGTGGCGGGCTTGCGGACCTATGCGTTCAGCGAGCCCAACATCAAGTCGCGTCCCCAGGGGCTCTACTCCCTGGGCGCGCTGGTGAGCGTGGAGGCTCGCGAGGGCCGCTTCGCCAAGGGCGCGGGCACGGGGTGGTTCATCGAAGCCCACCTGGCCCCGATCGGCCTGGCGCCCGCCGTCGACATCGCCGAGGTCGCCCTCGGCTTCCTGGGCGCGCCCTATCAGTGGGGCGGGCGGGAAAGCCTGGGCCTGGACTGCTCGGGCCTGGTGCAACAGGCCCTGGCCGCCACCGGCAAGGCCGCCCCGCGCGACACCGACATGCAGTTCGGCTTCTTCGCGCCCATCGACGAGGCCGAGCGCCGGCGCGGCGACCTGGTGTTCTGGAAGGGCCATGTGGCGATCCTGCTGGACCGCGACACCATCGTCCACGCCAACGCCCACCACATGGCCGTGGCGATCGAGCCCCTGGCCGAAGCCATCGCCCGCATCGACGCAGCTGGGGTGGGTCAGCCGACCGGGTGGCGGCGGCCGTAAGGACGGTCAGCCGCCTGGACGCCCCAAACTCCGTCCTTCCCCGCGAAGGCGGGGACCCAAGCCGAGTCTGCGGTCCCGTTCACGGTCGCGCCCAATCCTGAACGTCAGCTTGGATCCCCGCCTTCGCGGGGATACTCGGTCTGGGGGAGACCGAACTCCCAGGAGCGTCGCCTACCCGACACTTTCACAGCCGAAACGCGAGTTACGGCAACAGGTTACCGGATAACTCGCCCCCTGAACGCCCCGTTGTTGTCACGACAGCGCTTTCCATCTATCGCGACGCATTCTCACCTGTCGGAGAAATCCCGTGTCGCCCCGCCTGTCCCTGCTGCTGACCACCGCCCTCCTCGCCCCGCTGGCGGCGAGCCCCGTCCTGGCCCAGGAAACCGCGCCGACCGCGGTCGAGGAAGTGATCGTCACAGGCTCGCAGGTGCGCCTGCCGCCCGCCTATGCCGGCGGCCAGGTGGCCAAGGGCGCTCGCGTGGGCCTGCTGGGCGCGCTCGACACCATGGACACCCCGTTCTCGGTGACCAGCTACACCGAGGAGCTGATCCGCAACCAGCAGGCTGTCAGCATCGGCGACGTGCTGCAGAACGATCCGACGGTGCGCGTCACCAAGGGCTTCGGCAACTTCCAGGAGCTGTACGTGGTGCGCGGCTTCCCCGTGTACTCCGACGACATGACCTATAACGGCCTCTACGGCGTGCTGCCCCGGCAGTTCGTGGCCGCCGAGCTGGTCGAGCGCGTCGACGTGTTCCGCGGCGCCAACGCCTTCCTGAACGGCGCGGCCCCGGGCGGCAGCGGCGTCGGCGGCGCCTTCAACCTGGTGCCCAAGCGGGCCGGCAATAGCCCGCTGACCCGCGTCACCGCCGGCTGGGACGGCGGCGAGCAGCTCTACGCCACCGCCGACGTGGCCCGGCGCTTTGGCCAGGACAACGCCTACGGCGCGCGCCTGAACCTGAGCCTGCACGGCGGCGAGACCAATATCGACGGCCAGGACCGCGACCTGAAGGTGGTCGGCCTGGGCCTGGACCGCCGCGGCGAGCGCGCCCGCTTCTCGGCCGATCTCGGCTGGCAGGACCATCACATCGACGCTCCCCGTCCGACCGTCACCCCGGCCGGCGCCATCCCCAAGGCCCCGTCGGCCGACAAGAACTTCGCCCAGGACTGGACCTATACCGACGAGCGCCAGCTGTTCGGCGCGGCCCGCGGCGAGTTCGACCTGACCGACAACGTCAGCGCCTGGGCCGCGATCGGCGGCCGCAAGGGCAAGGAAGACAACGTCCTGGCCAACCCCACCGCCCAGGCGGACGGCACGATCAGCGCCTATCGCTTCGACAACGTCCGCAAGGACACCATCGTCTCGGCGGACGCTGGCCTGCGCGCCAAGTTCGAAACCGGCTCGGTGGGCCACAGCGTCGTGGCCTCGGTCGCCCAGGTGAACCTGAAGTCGCGCAACGCCTACGCCTTCTCCAGCTTCGCGGGCTTCGCCAGCAGCCTCTACACGCCGGTGCAGGTGGCCCAGCCGGCGGCCGACTTCTTCATCGGCGGCTCGCTGTCGGACCCGAACGTCACCGAGCGCTCCAAGACCCGCAGCGTCGCGATCGCCGACACCCTGTCGTTCCTGGACGAGCGCCTGCTGGTGACCGCCGGCGTGCGCTACCAGGAGATCGAGACCCGCTCGTACGACTACAACACCGGCGCGCGCAGCGCCGCCTATGACGGCGACGCCACCACCCCAGCGGTGGCCGTGGTCTACAAGCCGACGGGCCAGATCTCGCTCTATGCGAACTACGCGCAGGCCCTGATCCCCGGCAAGACCGCCCCGGCGACCGTCAACAACGTGGCCGTGGCCAACGCCGGCGAGATCCTGTCACCGTTCCGCGGCGAGCAGACCGAGCTGGGCGCCAAGTACGACGCCGGCGCGTTCGGCGGCACGGTCAGCCTGTTCCGCACCAACCAGCCCAGCGAGTATTTCGACACCGCCAGCCGCATCTACAGCGCCGGCGGCGAGCAGCGGAACCAGGGCGTCGAACTGACCGCCTATGGCGAGCTGACGCCGGGCCTGCGCCTGATCGGCGGCGCGACCTGGGTCGACGCCAAGGTCCGCCGCGCCCTCGACGCCTCGCTCGAAGGCAAGGCCCCGATCGGCGTGCCGGAGTTCCAGACCAACCTCAATGTCGAGTACGACGTCGCCGCGCTCAAGGGCCTGACCCTGGAGGGCCGCGCGGTCTACACCGGCTCGCAGGCCGCCAACGCGACCAACACGGTCAAGCTCGGCTCTTGGACGCGCTTCGACATCGGCGCGCGCTACGCCTTCGAGGCCGGCGATCGTCCGATCACCCTGCGGGCGCGCATCGAGAACCTGGCCGACAAGAACCAGTGGGTGGCGGTCGGCGGCTATCCGGGCGCCAACTACCTGACGCTGGGCGCCCCGCGCACCCTGCGCCTGTCGGTCACCACGGACTTCTAAGACCCCGATGAAGCCGTCGACGCTCCGCGCCTGGTCGTGGGTCCACAAGTGGTCGAGCCTGGTCTCGACCCTGTTCCTGCTGATGCTGTGCGTCACCGGCCTGCCGCTCGTGTTCACCCACGAGATCGAGGAGGTCGCGATGCACCAGGCGTGGGCGCCGGCCCATCCGGACGGCCCCAAGCTCAGCCTCGACCAGGTGCTGGAGACGGCGCTGGCCCGCAAGCCGGGCGAGGTCGCCGCCTTCATGAGCTTCGACGTCGAGCGGCCGGTGGTGAACGTCACCACCGTCCAGCCGGGCAAGTCAGGCTACAGCTTCCAGCCGATCGACCAGACCAGCGGCGATCCGGCCCCGTCGGTCGCCGGCCATCCGGTGATGGAGTTCCTGCTCCAGCTGCACACCGACATGTTCCTGGGCCTGGCGGGCATGCTGTTTCTGGGGGCCATGGGCCTGCTGCTGGTGGCGGCGCTGGTCTCGGGCGTCGTCCTCTACGCGCCGTTCATGCGCAAGCTGCCGTTCGGCGCGGTGCGGGCCCGCAAGGCCGCCCGCACCCGCTGGCTCGACTATCACAACCTGCTGGGCGCGGTGACCCTGGCCTGGGTTCTGGTCGTGGGCGTCACCGGGGTGGTCAACACCCTGGCCACGCCGATCATCGGCTACTGGAAGAACACGGCGCTGAAGGAGCTGACGCAGGCCTACGACAAGCCCGCCCCGTCGAACGAGCGCAGCTCGCTGGCCGCCGCCGTCGAGCGCGCCAAACTGGCCCTGCCGGGCAAGCAGCTGCAGTTCGTGGCCTTCCCCGGCAGCAGCTATTCGACCGACCACCACTACGCGGTGTTCTTCCACGGCGACACGCCGCTGACCGCGCACCTGACCACCCCGGCCCTGATCGACGCCCGCACCGGCCAGCTGTCGGCCGTGGCCTCCACGCCCTGGTACGTGAAGACCCTGTCGCTGTCGCAGCCGCTGCACTTCGGCGATTACGGCGGCCTGCCGCTGAAGATCCTGTGGGCGCTGCTCGACATCGCCACCATCGTGATCCTCGGCTCGGGCGTCTATCTGTGGCTGGTCAAGCGCGGGAGCGTGCAATGAGCCGCGCCCATCTTTCCCTCTGGCAGGTGTTCCGCATCCCGATCGTGGTGGCGGCGCTCAGCCTGTTTGGCCTGGTGGCGGCCCTGCTCGACGACGGGATCTGGGACTGGATCGGCGCGGCGGCGCTGGGCGTATCGGTCGCGGTGACCGTCTGGGCCCTGGTTGCGCGGCGGCGCTGATCGATTTTTCTGGGATCGAATTTTCTCGGCAGGTCCCAGGAGCGGAAAGCGCGCCCCCGCACGCTCCCCGCTCCCCCCGTCGGCCTCCAGCCCCCCAGCCGGATCACGAACGGTTCGCGACCTGTCCTCCCCCGAGGACCGTCGCAGTCGGACGGCGCGGACTGTAAGCGGCGCGCGCCGGAGAAAAATACTCGTCTCGCTACCCATTCTGAGCGTTCGGCGGTCTTGCGCCCGGCCCGCGCGCTTGCTCTGTTCCAGCGATGCTTGATCCGCCGGCGACATCCCGCCCCTCCGCACCCGCGCCGGCGCGCCGCCTGGGCGAGGAAGTCCGCGCCTCGCTGATCTATGTCCGCGACACCATCGAGATCACCCGCGGCGACCACGACCTGCTCGACGCCTGGATCCTGACCGCGGCGCTGGACGCCAACATGGCCACGGTGATGCGCGATCCCGCCTTGATGGCCGTCTATGGCGGGGCGGCGGAGTCGGCGCCCGACGAACTTCGGCGGCCGGTCAGCGTCAACGCCATCGCCCAATCGCTGGTCCTGCCGTTCGAGACCGTGCGCCGGCGAGTGCTGCGGCTGGCGCGCGAGGGGCTGTGCGTGGTCGGCCCGCAGGGCGTGGTGGTGCCCAACGGCGCGGTGACCACCAGCGCCTACGGCGTCCAGATGCAGGCCCGCAGCGATCGCGCCCGCCGCTTCCACCGCGATCTGAAGGCCATCGGCGCCCTGGCGGCGGACGAGCCGGCCGAGAGCAGCGTCGAGGCCCCGCCCCTGCGCGCGCTGAACTGGGCGCTGTCGGAGTACGTGCTGCGCGCCTGCAACGACCTGATCGCCCTGACCGGCGCCCTGATCGCCAGCCGCGTGCTGCTGGAACTTGTGGTGGCCAATATCGAGGCGCTGGAGGCGCAGGACCTGCCGACCTGGGCCCGCGATCCCGCCTCGACCGGACAGGCCGCCCGGACGGCGGGCCTGGCCCGCTCGCTGCGCGTGCCGCCCGAGACCGTCCGCCGCCACCTGAACGGGCTGGAGGTCCAGGGCTTCTGCCTGCGCCGGGCCGACGGCTGGGTCGCCGCCGCGCCGCCGGACGCCCTGCCCCGCCTCTTCGCCATGGCGCAGGCCAACCACGCCAATCTCAAGCGCCTGTTTGCGCGCCTGCGCCAGTTGGGGGCGCTGGCGGTCTGGGAAGCGGAGGCCTGAGAGCCGATGAACCGATGGGTGCTACTGGCGACGCTGCTGGGCCTGGCCGCCTGCACGCCCAAGGCGAAGGCCCCGCCCCCGGAGCCCGAGATCCCGTCCATCGCCCCGGCGCGGCCGGCCGACGCCTGGTCCGAGCGCTTCTGCGCCATGCCTGTGGAGAACGGCCGCCCGACCCGCGCGGATGTCGATCAGGCCTACCGCATGGTCAGCCACGTGCGCATGATCCCCGGCTCCGACCAGCCCTGGATCCTTCCCCATAACCGAGGCGGCGAATGGACGATCGACGCCCGGGGCGCCTACGTCCCCTATCCCGGCCCGACGCCCAATGGCCTGTTCGACCTGGAGATGGTCCACGAGCCCGCCCTGGACCGCGTGGTCGGCATGCGCGGCGACGTGGTCCTGACCCGCAAGGCCGGCGCCGACGCCTTCGCCCCGATCGCCAAGCTGGGGGACCAGGTTATGCCCGGCGGTCCGCCCATACGCCGGATCGAGGACGCCGACCTGACGCTGGTGCTGCGCCGGGGACGCGTCCACCAGGTTCGCGGCGACGCCGTCACGCCCTGGCCCGAACAAGCGAGCCTGACCGCCGCGGGGGTCGCGAACGTCATCGACATTCATGACCTGCCGGGCCTGGGCGCGGCGCTGTTCGAAGGCGATGACGGCGCCCTGGCGGTCCGCTACACCGACGGCGTTTGGCGCAAGGCCGGTCGCCTGCGGCCCGCGCGCCGGCGACAAGACGACAGGATAGTCGCGGTCCAGCCTGTGCCGGCGGCCGGCGTGGCGCTGGTCTCCACCTACCAGGACCAGCTCGTGCTCGCCCTGTCGACGGACCCCGCCGGATTCCGCCGCGCGGGGATCGTCGATGTCACGGCGATCCATGACGAGAAGACCGACCCGGGCGGCTGGTGGACCGTCGCCTCGCCGACGACCGGCGACATCATCCGCTACGGCCGCGTCAGGCCCAGCGCGCCGCCAGGCTGGCAACGGCTGGCCGGCGGTCGGTTCGTGGCCATGGACGCGCCGGCCTGGCCGGCGCCGAGCACCTTGACCTTCACCCATGATCTGACCGGCGGCGAGGGTCTGGCGCTCTTCAACAAGGACGGGCTGGCCCTCTACCGGCGCGGCGTGCTGACGCCCATCCCCGAAGCGACCCGGGCCGCCGTGGGCGGCTATTTCCACGTGATCCGCCTGGCCTCGCAGAGGCGCACCTACGTCGTGTCGCCGCGAGGCCTGTTCGAACTCACCGACGCAGGGCGCCTGCGAAAGATCGAGGCGAGCTTCGTCACCGGCGGCGATCCCCTGCCGGACATCTTCGAACTGCCCGAGCAGCAGCTGGCGCTGGTTCGCGCCAAGGACGGCCTGTTCACGCTGGACGCCGAGGGCCGGGTGCTGCGGGTGCGCGGCGGCGAAGGCTTCACGCCCTCGAACCTGGCCAAGTTCTTCGGCCCCTTCCCGATCAGCGGCGACGTATTGGTGGAAGACCACAACGCCCTGAAGCTGGTCGTCACGCCGCGGTCGCCGCGCTGGAAGGCCTGCAACGCGGCCCTGGGGAGACCTTAAGCGTCCTCGCCGCCGGCCAGCCCACCCGCAAGCGCCAGCTTCACCGGGGCCCAGCCCAGGCGGTGGATCGGCGAGGGACCGAGCTTGCGCAGCCCCTCCAGGTGGATCGGGGCGTGATAGCCCTTGTGACCGGCGAAGCCGTAGCCGGGATAGACCGCGTCCATCTCGACCATGATCCGGTCGCGGGCCTCCTTGGCCAGGATCGAAGCCGCGGCGATCGAGCACGACAGGCTGTCACCCTTGATCACGGTCTTGACCTCGCACGGCAGCACGAAGCGGTAATTGCCGTCGACCAGGGCGAAGCTCGGCTTCACCGACAGGCCCTCGACCGCGCGCCGCATGGCCAGGCCCGCGGCGTGCAGGATGTTGAGCTCGGCGATCTCCTCGACGCTGGCCATGCCCACGCACCAGGCGAGCGCCATGTCCTTGATCTCGTCCTCCAGGGCCGCGCGGGCCTTGGCCGAGAGCTTCTTGGAGTCGTTGAGCCCCTTGGGGACGCGGGCCGGATCCAGGATCACGGCGGCGGCGCTGACCGGCCCGGCCCAGGGGCCACGGCCCGCCTCGTCGACGCCGCAGACCGGTCCCGGTCCGCAGGCGGCTTCCAGCATCATGTCGGGTCCGGTCGGCATGGGCCCTTCCTAGGCGGGTTCGCCGGCGAAGGAAACCGGCGCCGCATGACCGAAGATTAACTGGCCCGCCGCGCCCCGGGCTGATCCCTTGCCCGCCGGGGCGGGGACAGCTCCAGGGGTAATCGCATCATGAACCGTCGCGCCTTGCTGGGGGCCGGACTGGCTTGTCCGGCGCTCGCCGCCTCCGCCCTCGTCGCCTCGCCGCTCGCCGTCGCGGCCGAGCCGGCCCCGGCCGATCGCGCCGACGCCCTCGTCCGGCGTTTCATGGCCGATCGCCACGTGCCCGGCGCGCAGGTGGTGGTGGTCAAGGACGGGGCGATCGTCTTCTCGCGGGTCTATGGCCTGGCCGACCTGGCCAGCGGAGCCAAGGCGACGCCGACCACCACCTTCCCGATCAACTCGATCACCAAGGCCTTCACCGGCGTTGCGGCCATGCGCGAGGTCGAGGCCGGGCGGCTGGATCTCGACAAGCCGATCGGCGACTACGTGGAGGGCCTGCCGGAGACTTGGCGTTCGATCCAGGTGCGCCGCCTGCTCAGCCACACCTCGGGCCTGCCCGACTTCGTGCCGCGCCAGAAGGACGGCGCGGTCGAGGAGGCCGTCGCCTGGAACGAGGCCCTGGCCGCGCCGGTGCTGTTCCCGCCCGGCCAGCGCTTCCACTACTGCCAGACCAACTACGCCCTGGTGCAGATCGCGATCGACCGCCTGCATGGCCTGCCGGTCACCACCCCCTTGGGCGGCGAGCAGTTCGCCATCGCCGGCATGAAGAGCTCGCGCTACGGCGACAGCCGCGATCCGGGCCCCTCCCGCGTCACCTCCTACGGCTATCGCCAGGAAACGCCCGACCAGCCGCGCGTGCGCCAGGAGGTGTTCTCGCCCCTGGCCCGCGCCGCCGCGGGCCTCGACAGCACCGGCGACGACATGGGCCGCTGGATGATCGCCCTGATGGACGGCCGCCTGTTGGGCCCGGCCGCCCGCAAGACCATGTGGACCCAGGTTCCCTACACCGACGGCCAGCTGGGCCAGTGGGGCCTGGGCTGGCTGGTGCTGGAGCGCTCCGACCGCCTGGTGGTCGGCATGACCGGCGGCAGCCGCAACGCCGTCTACCTCTATCCCGACGACAAGGTCGGCGTGGCGATCCTCAGCAACCTGGCCGGCGGCACGCCCGAGGACGCCATCGACGAGATCGCCCAACTCTTCGTTCCCGGCATGAAGCTGACCGGGGTCGCAGCCCTGCGCGCGGCCCTGGCCGGTCAGCCCAAGACCGCCTTCACCGGGGTGATCGCCAGGCAGCGCCGCGAGCCCGGCTTCAAGCCGGCCGAGCACGAGCTGAACGACTGGGGCTATCGCCTGCTGGCCTTCGGCGAGCCGGCCAAGGCCCTGGCGGTGCTGGCCCTGACCGCCGAACTGTTCCCGAGCAGCGGCAACGCCCAGGACAGCCTGGCCGAGGCCTACGCCGTTAATGGCGACAAGGCCGCCGCCATCGTCCACTACCGCCGCTCGCTGGCGCTCGACCCGGGCAACACCAACGCGGTCAATCGGCTGAAGGGCCTGGAAGCGCCGAAGGCCGGAAGCTAGGTCGCGCTCACGAGCTCTGCAGGATCATCCAGGCTCCGGCGAAGTCGCCTCGCCGGGCCGCCTCCTCGCGCACCCAGAAATAGAGCCTGCCGACGTCGCCCCACATCATGCCTGCGCTCTCGTCGCTATCGAGCTGCAGCAGCAGACGCCAGTCCTTGGCGCCCGGCTCCAGCGTCTTGCGACGCGGCGACTGGTAGCCCTCGGGTCCGCCGACCTCGACGCCGTTGGACGCCAGCTGGCTTTCCAGCGCCATGCCGCTGCTCTGGATCGCCGAGGGATGCCCGCCGACCTGGTGGACGGGCCCGATCTTCGGCCCGGCGGCCTCGAGGCGCCGCTCATAGGCCGCCCAGTCGGGACCATCGACATCGGGAGGCGGCAGCTGAACCAGCTCGGCGTCCGGCCACGACCGGGCGATCCGGCCGCCCAGGCGCCGTTCGCGGTAGACGCCGTGTGGGGGCAGACCCTGAGGCGGCTCGCGCGGGCGCTCGGCGAAGCCGGCGGGATCATGGATCACCCGCCAGCTGCCCAGATCGGCCGGGTCGAAGCCCCAGGTCGACTGCTCGGCGTCATAGAAGAAGAACAGCGCGCCCCGCTCGGGCAGCCAGTCGGGGCCGCCGGCCAGGCGCAGGCCGGCCAGGTCGAGCTGGCCCAGGAAAGCCAGGGGCGCGTTCTTCCAAAGGGGCCAGTCGAGACCGGTCGCCATGTCGGGGCGTCCGCCGATCTTGCCGATCGAAGGGGCCACGCCCGCGCGCAGGCTGACGCATGGCAGCGCCATGGCGTCCATCCGCGCCAGCAGGGTCGCCGCTTCGGTGGACGCCGCCCCGGCGCCCGAGGCGGGACGGCCGCAACCGGCCAGAGCCAGCAGGGCCGACAATAGGCCTCGCCGCGCGATCATCGGTCTTCTCCGTCGGATGCGGGATCGGGCGCGGGCGCCGGTTTGCGCGGCGCGCCTCTCGCATTGAGGCGCCGCACCAGCACCGCCCCGCCCAGCAGCAGGGCGCCGACGGCCAGGAACGAGGCCGCGCGGACCACGCCCTCCAGTCGCGCCAGGTCGACCAGCAGCACCTTGGCCGCAGTCAGCAGCAGCACCGCCAGGCCCGCCCAGCGCAGCACCGCGTCCTTGCGGGCCGAGCCCAGACTCAAGACCACAAGGCCGAAGGCGGCCCAGACGGCCGAGAAGGTCCAGGTCTCCAGCCCGCCGGCGTCCGCGTCCAGACCCATGGCCGCGCCGTGGAAACCGTAGCGGACGATCAGGCTGACCAGCACGAACAGAACGCCGACGGCGCTGGCCCTGGCCGTGGTTCCGAACGGCCCTTCCCTACGGCCAAGATCCAGCAGCAGGACCGCGCCCGCGCCGTGGGCCAGGGCCAGCAGCAGGGCGACGGCCAGGGGCGACAGGTCCGCCTGTCCGGGTCCCCACCAGGGATTGGCGAGCAGGCCGAACACCAGGATCGCGAAGACCACGGCGATCCAGCCGATCGTCGGTGCGGCGCGCACCAGCCAGCTGGCGGCCGGCCGCGCGGCGACACGCGGGTCGAAGAAGCCCCGGGCCGTCAGCAGGGCCAGGACCGCATAGCCGGCGACTTCGCCCCGACCGATCGCGGCCTCGTGCATGGCCCGGCCATGGATCTCGTGGCGCAGGGCCATCACCGCCCACAGCAGGCCGAAGACCGCGGCCCCGACCACCCAGCCGCGCCCGGCGGCGTCGACCGGACGACGCCAGGCCGCGACGGCCAGCAGCCCGGCGGGCGCCAGATAGGACAGCAGCAGGGTGTTGAAGAGCGGCGGTCCGGCCGGGACCTCGCCCCAGCCCCACCAAGGACTGGCCAGCAGCCCCTGGAACAGCAGGCCGTGGCCGAGGCCCACGCCGATCACCAGCAGGGTGCGCCAGCGGGCCACGGGGCCGTCGTCCGTGCGCTGGCGAAGGACCAGCACCAGGCCGGCAGCCAGCAGGATCAGGGTCCGTAGCGACGCTTCCAGAAGGTGTTGAGGCCCTTCGCCGGGCTTGCCGACCACCAGCACGTGCACGCCGATGAACAGGCCCAGCAGCAGGACCATCAGGGCCGACGCGCCCTGCGCCTCGGCCTCGTTGCGGCGTCCGGCGGCCTTCAGTAGCCAGGCGGCGGCGAAGGCGATCGCGGCGGCCCCGCCCGACACGGCGGCCATCAGCGGCAGCGGCAGGCGGCCCTCCAGCGCCGGGCCGATGAAGGCGGGCCGCAGCATGACGACCAGGGCCAGCAGGCCGGCGACGACGCCGGCCTCGGCCAGGCCACGCCAGGGCAGGCGACGGGCGGCGAAGGCCAGCACCAGGGCGGCGGCGGCGAAGGCGGCCGGCTCGAACCTCGGCTGGACGGCGCCGTGAACGGCCAGGAAGACCATCTCGGCGGCCGCGCCCAGCCACAGCGCCAGGCCCATGTCGCGCGACGGCTCTTCGGACCGGCGGGCGATCAGGATCGCAAGCCCGAACAGGCCCGCGCCCAGCAGGGCGGCCGGGCTCCAGGCGTAGCCGAAACGGGCCTCGTCGAGCAGGATCCAGGCCAGGCTGGCGGCCACGGCGGTCGCGATCCCGGCGATGGCCAGCAGTTCGGTGCGCTGGCGTCCCTGCAGCCGCAGCGCCGCCGGCAAGGCCGTCAGCGGCGCCGCCGCCAGCAGCAGGTGCAGCCACGGGGGCCGGGCGGCGATCCCCACGTCGTCGCCCTCGAACAACAGGCAGGCCATGGCGGCGAGGACCGTGACGACGGCCGGGGCGGCAAACAGGCCGGGCGGCGCGACGCGCGTGGCGATCGCCAGGGCGGTCAGGCCCAGCAGGACCACGCTCAGCACGCCGGCGGCGGCGCCGGCGGGGCTCGGCGGGGCGAACCAGACCCCCAGGGCCAGCAGGCTGGCGCCGAGCAGCGCGGTCATCGCCGCCTGACGCAGGCGCAGCGCCCCGCCGTCGGTCTCGCCCGTCCGGCGACGACGCCACAGCGCGGCCAGCGGCCCGCCGGCGGCCAGAGCGACGAGGACGGCGGCGGCCGCGTACTGCCTGTCGGCCAGGGGCGGCAGGCTCAGCACCGCCAAGCCGGCGGCGGTGGCCAGACTGGTCCAGCCCCATCGGCGGCCGGCCGCCAGCACGAAGCCGGTGGCCCCGATCAGGATGGCGTAGGCCTCGAACACGACCGGCGACCAGGACGAGATGCCGGTGACGATGGGAGTGGCGGCGGCCCCGACCATGGCCACCAGGGCCAGCGGCTCGCCGTGTCGCAGCGAGAGCGCCAGCAGGCCCAGCGACACCGACGCGGCGAGTGTCGCCGCCAGCCAGAACGGGATCAGGTGATAGAGGCCGTGGGCCGCGCAGACCGCGCCGTACAGGGTGACCGCCCCGGCCCCGGCGGCGATGGCGGCGGCCAGCAGGTGGCGGCTCATCTCGGTCTTGCGGCGCAGGATCCACTCGCTGGCCAGCACCATCAGCGCGCCCAGCACCACCGCCGCGGCGATCCGCAGCGGCGGGGTGAAGATCCCCTTCTGGGCGGCGTAGGCCACCAGCAGCAGGCCGCCCAGGGCCAGGCCGCCGCCGCCGATCCAGGCCAGGCCGTTCTCGGCCAGCCAGGTGGAGGCGGTCTCACGGGTGATCAGCGGCCGCTCGACGCGGATCGGACGCGGCGCGGGCGCCGGAATGGGGCTGGGATCGGTGACCGGCTCGACCGACGGCGCCGGCGCGCGCGGCGGCTCGGCGGCCTTGGCCTCGATCGCCCAGGGCGAAGGCTGCGGCGCTTGCTGGGCCGGCTCGGCCGGGAACGACCTCGGCGCGCTCGGCGTAGCGGCTTCACGCGGCGCGGAAGGCCCGGAGGCCTCCAGGGAGGCCTTCAGGCGCTCCAGCTCGACCAGGGCCTTGCTCAGCTGGCGCTTGACCATGTCGAGCGACTGGTGCTGCACCGCGATCCACACCGTCAGGCCGACGATGAACACCCATTCCATGCCGCGACACGCCCCCGAACGCTAACGCCTCGCTCTAGCACGGAACGGTTGAACCCGCACAGGCGCAGCGCCGGAGGGCGCTGATCACGGGGCCGTACCCTATTGCCCTAGCTCGAAAGGTCGTCATCCCGGCCGGAGGCTCGCATAGCGGGCCGCAGAGCCGGGACCCAGGAGCCGCCGGCAGTGCGCCCGCCCCTGGGTCCCGGATAAGCGCTTCGCGCTTTCCGGGATGACGATCGACTTAGCTTTCCTCTTCAGGAGTTTGAGTCTCCCCTTAGTGGCGATGCCCCAGCGCCTTGCACTCGTCGTGGCGGAAGCAGGTGACGAAGTGGTCGTTGACCATGCCCACCGCCTGCATGAAGGCGTAGACGATCACCGGGCCGCAGAACTTGTAGCCCTTGGCCTTCAGCGCCTTGGCCATGTCGACCGCCAGCGGCGTCTGGGCCGGGACGTCGCCCATGCCGGTGAAGGCGTTCTGGATCGGCGCGTCGCCGACGATGTCCCACAGGAAGCGCGAGAAGTCCTCGCCGCGCTCGCGCATGTCCAGATAGATCCGCGCGCCGTTGATGGCCGCGTCGATCTTGGCGTTGGAGCGGATGATGCCGGCGTCGGCCATCAGCCGGGCGCGGTCGGCCTCGCCGAAGCGGGCCACGACCTCGGGGTCGAAGTTCGCGAACGCCGCGCGGAAGGCTTCGCGCTTGCGCAGGATGGTGATCCACGACAGCCCGGCCTGGAAGCCGTCGAGCACCAGCTTCTCCCACAGGGCGCGGCTGTCCCACTCGGGCACGCCCCACTCGGTGTCGTGGTAGGCCTCGTACACGGGGTCGCCGTTCATGCCCCGCCAGGTGCAGCGATGGATCTCTGTCATGCGGCGACGCTAGCAGACCCCACGCCGAAAACCAGAACTTTCAGGGAACATTCGCAAGCCGGCGACGGAAACGCCGATCTCGCGCGTTTGACTTGGCGAGAGGGACGCCAACGACAAGGAGAAGCCGCCCATGCGCGCTTTCCGAACGCTCGCCGTGCTCGCCCTGGCGACCGCGGCCATCACCGCCACCCCCGCCCTCGCCCAGCACCGCGACAGGGACAACAACCCGCCCGGTCCGCGCGGCGGTCCCGGCACCAACTGGGAAAACCCGCCCGGCTGGCGCGGCGGCCCCGGCGCCTCGCCCGACCGCCGCTTCTATCGCTGGCAGGGCCAGAAGGTCCGCTTCGACTACCGCCGCGGCTATTATTACAACCCGCGCTTCGGCTACTGGCACCCGACCTACGGCTGGTGGAACCAGGCCCGCCGCTGCTGGCTCGACCGCGACGACAACCCGCCCGGCCCGCGCGGCGGCCCCGGCACCAACTGGGAGAACCCGCCCGGCTGGCGCGGCGGTCCCGGCGCCTCGCCCGACCGCTACGGCCGCTGCCGCTAAGGCGTCTCGATAGCCAGGTCCGGTGTGTGGTCCTCGTCCTTTGACAGGCTCAGGATGAGGACCATTTACAGGTCCGGATCTTAGAAAACCTCATCCCGAGCCTGTCGAAGGACGAGGTTTCGTCTCAGCCCGCCGCCGGCGCCGGCGGAACCCACTCGGGCCGGTCGACCCGCACCGGACGGCCGTCGACGGTCAGTTCCGCGCCTTCGATGCGGTCGAGGCGCAGCAGGGCCATGGCCCGGCCGTCGGCGCCGCTCAGCACCTCGCCGGCGCGAAGCTCGCCGGCCAGCACCTCGGCGCCGAAGGCGGGAGCGGGGCCTTCGAAGACGATCGGCAGCATGCGGTTCTTGATCGTGCCGCGCCGCTTCATGCGGCTGGTGGTCTCCTGGCCGACGAAACAGCCCTTCTTGAAGTCGATGCCCGCCAGCAGGTCGAAATCGGCCTCGATCGGATAGTTCTTGTCGCTCAGCCAGTCGGCCGGACCGGGCACGCCCAGGGCCAGGCGATGGGCCTCGTAGGCGGCCTCGTCGGCGTCGGGCTCGCTCGCCGGGCCGTAAACCCGCGCGCCCAGGGCCGGCAGGCGCGGATCGGCGTAGAAGCCCTCGCCCGTCACCGGCGCGCCGGCGGGATCGAAGGCGGCCGCGACCGCAAGGTCGATCGGCCCGATCTCGACCTTGGCCCGCAGGCGATACATCGACAGACGAGCGACGATGGTCTCGCGGTGCTCGGCGGCGACGTCCAGCAGCGCGCCGTCCGGCAGGCCGGCCACGAACAGGTCGTAGAGCAGCCGCCCCTGCGGGGTCAGCAGACCGGAAAAGCGCAGCTCGCCCGGCGCCAGGCTGTCGACGTCCTGGGTCAGCAGGCCCTGCAGGAAGCTGCGCCAGTCGGGGCCGGCGACGGCGATGACGGCGCGGGACGGGAGGCGGGCGAGACGCGTGCTAGTCATGGCCGCACATGTGGCGCCGAGGCGACGCCGACGCCAGTCTTTCGGCTCAAGAAAGCTTAAGCGGGATAACGGGATGCGTTGACAGCCGGTTCACCCTATACATGGACCGATGACACAGCGGGCCTTCCCGATTCTCTTCATCACCGCCACGCGTATTGGCGACGCCGTGCTGTCGTCCGGCCTGATCAAACTTCTCTCTGATCAGATCCCCAACGCCCGCTTCACCATCGTCGCCGGCCCGCTGGCCGCGCCGCTGTTCGCCCACGTGCCCGGCCTCGACCGGGTGATCGTCATGGAGAAGGGCAAGGGCAAGGGCCACTGGTTCAAGCTGTGGAACCAGGTGCGCCACAAGAAGTGGGGCCTGGTCGTCGACCTGCGGGGCAGCGCCACCGCCCTCTTTCTGCGCCGCGAGAAGCGGGCGATCTGGAAGAAGACCCCCGGCGAGATCGCCCACAAGGTGATCGAGACCGCCCGCGTGCTGAAGATCGAGGGCGAGCCGCCGGCCCCGCACCTCTACATCACCCCCGAAGTCCAGGCCCTGGCCGACCAGATGCTGGCCCCGCGCGGCGGCGAGCCGGCCGGTCCGATCCTGGCCATGGGCCCGGCCGCCAACTGGATCGGCAAGGTCTGGCCGATCGAGCGCTTCACCCAGACCGCCGCCCAGCTCCTGGGTCCCGGCGGCAAGCTGGAGGGCGGGCGGCTCCTGATCCTCGGCGGCCCCGAGGATGGCCGCATGGTCGAGGAACTGCGCATGGCTTCCGCCCGGGGCCGCTGCATCGACCTGACCGGCAAGGTGGATCTCCTGACCGCCTACGCCGCCCTGAAGCGCGCCGACCTGTTCATCGGCAACGACAGCGGCCTGATGCACATCGCCGCCGCCGCCGGCACGCCCACCGTCGGCCTGTTCGGCCCGTCCGACGAGCGCCGCTACGGCCCCTGGGGCCCGCTGACCCGCGCCGTGCGCGGCCCGCGCGACTTCGACCAGTTCAAGGCCGTCGATCCCGACCTGTCGCAGGCCATCCGCCACATGAGCGACCTGCCGGTGGCCAAGGTGGTGCGCGCCGCGATCGAGCTGCTGGACGAAGCCCGCGCCGGCTCCGTTCCGCCGGTGGCCGTTGAGCCCGAGCCCGTCGTCGAGGCTGCGCCGCCGCCCGAAACGCGGATCGAGGCGCAAGCCGAGACGCCCACGGCCAGCGAGGCCGCGCCGGAACTGCCGCTCGACATGCCCGCCGCGCCGCCCGCGCCGGAGGCCGAACCCAAGCTCAAGGTCTCGCCCCGCCGCCGCAAGCGCCCGGACGGCGAAGCCAGTCCGCAGGCCTGACCCGGTGAAGACAGTCCTGGTCCTGTGCGCGCTGCTTAGCCTTTCGGCCGCCCCGGCGATCACCGCTCAGCAGACGCCGGCCGACCAGTTCTTCGACCGCCTCACCGCCCTGTGCGGCAAGACCCTGACCGGGCAGGTGGTGGCCGGCGACGCCGCCGACGAGCCGTTCCGCAAGTCGGCCCTGGTGATGACCATGGCCAGCTGCGACGCCCGCGAGATCCGTATCCCGTTCCATGTGGGCGAGGACCGCTCGCGCACCTGGATCGTCACCCGCCTGGAGGGCGGCGGCCTGCGCCTCAAGCACGACCACCGCCACGCCGACGGCGTCGAGGACGAACTTTCCCGCTACGGCGGCGACACGATCGAGCCCGGCTCGACCGAGCTGCAGCGCTTCCCGGTCGACGCGGAGTCCAAGGCGATGTTCACCCGCCTGAACCGCGCGGTGTCGAACACCAATGTCTGGTCGCTGGGCCTGACCGACCAGGCCTTCACCTACGAGCTCTCCCGCCCAGGCCGGCTGTTCCGGGTGTCGTTCGACCTGGACCAAGGCGCCCAGCCCTAACTCCCCCTGATTTCCCCCGCGAAGGCGGGGGCCCAAGCTGAACGTGCCGCGCTCACGCGGCGCAATGCGCGAGCAAACTAGCCATTGCACGCACAGATTGTTCACGTTATGTTCTGAAAATCAACACCAGCACGGCGTGATCCATGGATCTCCTGTTCTCGGTCTACATCCTGGCCAGCGCCCCCTACGGCACCCTCTATTGTGGCCATACCGACTATCTCGCCCGCCGCATCTGGCAACATCGGGAAGAGCACTTTCGGGGCTTCACCCGTCGCCACGGCGTGCACCGCCTGGTTTGGTACGAGAACGGCGACAGCCGCGAGGGCGTGATGATCCGTGAACGCCAGATCAAGAAGTGGAATC
This sequence comes from uncultured Caulobacter sp., assembly GCA_966252285.1. GTDB lineage: Bacteria > Pseudomonadota > Alphaproteobacteria > Caulobacterales > Caulobacteraceae > Caulobacter. The sequence goes on along the minus strand of CBINOL010000011.1, from coordinate 43,357 downwards.
GCGCGTGGAAGATCCGGCTGATCGAGGCGATGAACCCGCAGTGGCAGGACCCGTATGAGACGTTGAACTGCTGAGCGATCGTACTGGCTGGACGCCTCCCCCTCCCCCGATTTCCCCCGCGAAGGCGGGGGCCCAAGCTGAGTCAGAAGAGTGTTCTCCCCTGACGCTCTCATAGGTCTCCAATCCCGCTTGGATCCCCGCCTTCGCGGGGAAGCTCGGCGCTGGGGCATGGCGGCGAATGACACGAAACCCATTGCCACCGCTCCCCAGCGGACCTAGACCGCCCCAAACCACCGCAGGAGCGCGCCCCATGTCCCAGACCTTCGACCTGATCGTCCGTGGGGGCGAGGTGGTGAACCACGCCGGGCGCGGGATCACCGACATCGGCGTGCGCGGCGGCAAGATCGTCGCCATCGGCGACCTCAGCCAAGCCTCGGCGGGCGAGATCTTCGACGCTTCGGGCCTGACCGTCCTGCCGGGCGTGATCGACAGCCAGGTGCACTTCCGCGAGCCGGGGCTGGAGTGGAAGGAAGACCTGGAAAGCGGCAGCCGCGGCGCGGCCCTCGGCGGCGTCGTGGCCGTGTTCGAGATGCCCAACACCGAGCCGACCACCACCGATCCGGACGCCCTGGCCGACAAGCTGGCCCGCGCCAAGAACCGGATGCATACCGATCACGCCTTCTATGTCGGCGGCACCCACGAGAACGCCAACTTCCTGGGTGAACTCGAACGGCTTCCCGGTTGCTGCGGCATCAAGGTGTTCATGGGCGCCTCGACCGGGTCCTTGCTCGTGCAGGACGACGAGGGCGTCGAGAACGTGCTGCGGCATGTGAACCGCCGCGCGGCCTTCCACTCGGAAGACGAATACCGCCTGGCCGATCGCCGCTCCCTCGCCCGTCCTGGCGACTGGACCAGCCACCCCGAGGTGCGCGACGCCCAGGCCGCCCTGCAGTCGACCCACCGCCTGGTGCGCATCGCCAAGAACCTGGGCAAGCGCATCCACGTGCTGCACGTCACCACCAAGGAAGAGATCGACTTCCTGGCGCTGAACAAGGACGTCGCCTCGGTCGAGGTCACGCCCCAGCACCTGACCCTGGTCGCGCCCGAGGCCTATGAGCGCCTCAAGGGCTTCGCCCAGATGAACCCGCCGATCCGCGACGCCTATCACGTGGCCGGCGTCTGGCGCGGCATCGAGGCCGGCATCGCCGACGTGCTGGGCAGCGACCACGCCCCGCACACCCGCGAGGAGAAGGCCCGTCCCTATCCGGCCTCGCCGTCGGGCATGCCGGGCGTGCAGACGCTGGTTCCCATCATGCTGACGCATGTGGTGGACGGCAAGCTTTCCCTCGAGCGCTTCGTCGACCTGACCAGCCATGGCGTCAACCGCGTGTTCGGCCTGGCCGACAAGGGCCGCCTGGCCGAGGGCTTCGACGCCGACTTCACCATCGTCGACATGAAGGCCCGCAAGGTCATCACCCACGAGCAGATGGCCAACCGCGCCGGCTGGACCCCGTTCGACGGCTTCGAGGCCAAGGCCTGGCCGGTGGCGACCATCGTCCGCGGCATCGTGGTCATGCGCGACGACGAGATCATCGCCGAAGGCCGCGGCGAGCCGGTGCGCTTCCTGGAAACCCTGGCGCACTAGGCTCCGGCGCGGATCGACACCCGCAGTTCTGTCGTTTTCTCCGAGCATCCCCGCTTCGCGGGGAAGGACGGATTGGGGGCGACCCCGGCCGACGGTCGATCCGGCCTACCTTCCGAACAGACCGCGCACCCAGGCGCCGGCGCCCGCCAGGACGTCGGCCGCCGGCGCGCCGATCCCGAACGGCAGCAGCCGCAGCAGCTCGTGGGCGATCACGCCCAGCAGCCAGACCAGCAGCAGGGCGCCGGCGATCAGCGCCAGCACGAACAGCAGCCGGAACGGCGGACCGGTCAGCAGCTCGACATAGCGGTGCGGGCCAAGCCGCGTCTCGCCGGTGAACGGCGAGAACACCTTGGGCCGGTAGTGCGCCATGCGCGTCCAGCGCAGGCGCGCGCCGGGATGCACCTCGTCGCGGCCGATCGACACCGCCCGCGAGCGATAGCCGCCGATCATGCCCAGGAGGTCGGTCATCCACACCGGTCGCAGCGTTCCGGGCCGGCGCCCGATGCGCCAGTCGACCAATGGATTGGCCAGGTCTCCGGCCTGGGCCAGCTCACCGTCCGGCCGGTCGTCGAACACGAGGCCCGCCGCCTGCGCGCCCTGCGCCACCCACAGCAGGGCGGCGCTGGACAGGCCCAGTTCGAAATTGCCGCCGCCGACCGCCCCGTGGTCGCCCGGGAACCACTTCTGCTGATAGCGCCGCTCGCCATAGGGGATGTAGCCGGGCGCCTTGCGGTCGACGACCTGGGCCAGGGGCTGGACCGCCCGCCCCGCCTTGGCCGCCCGCGCGTTGCCCGCCTTGATCCCGGCGTTCACTTCCTCGGTGGCGGTGATGTTCAGGTCACGGATGTTGGAGAATGGCGCGGCGCTGAAGGTGCGGCGGTCCTCGTCGGCGGCGATGGCGTGACGCAGGCTCTCGATCAGCTTGGAGGCCTCGGTGTCGTGGAAGCGGAAGCGCTTGTTGAACGCCGACAGCAGCCAGAAGCGGTCGGGCACGCCCAGCGAGCCCACCGTGTCCCATAGGCCCAGATAGCGGATGCGCACGGCCCGCCTGCGGCGCACCTCGTCGGTCAGCAGGCATTCCTCGCCCTCGGCCGCATCGGCCGCCCGCCGGGTCACCGTGGTCTCGCCGACCTTGCGCAGCAGGTCCTCGGCGCCCACCACCTCGCGCCGCGAATAGCGGTCGCGGAACTCCTGGCACTCGGGCCCGGCGGGATGGATCTTGCGGTTGCGATAGAGCTCCATCGCCTCGGGCACCCGCTGCAGGTGCTCGGGCCGCAGGATGCCGCACTTGCGGATCAGGCCGCACAGGCTGCGGGCGGTGTAGGCGCCACGGCTGAAGCCGAAGATGAAGATCTCGTCGTCCGGTTCCTTGTAGTTCAGGACGATGAAGCGGTAGGCCTGCTCGATCTTGCGATCCAGGCCCGCCCCGAAGGCCCCGCCGAGGATGGCCTCCAGGCGATCGCTGGTGCGGCTGACCCCGGTCGCGGTGCCCACGCCCTCGTCGTAATAGACCACCTGCGGCACGCCGGGCTTGCCGTTCTGGCCGGGCGGATCGCGCACCACCGAGCGCGCCAGCCGCGCCACATTGGTCAGGTTCTGCATCTGCAGCCCGTTCCAGGTGCCGTCGCAGAATACCGCCAGCCGGATCATGTTCGCCTCCCCCAAGGCACAATCTTCGCGCGAAGCTATCCGCATTAAAGCTATCGGTAAACGCGCTTGCGACAGGGCCGGGGGCTCGACTTTTTTCGCGGGCGCTGTCGAATGCGGCCGGTCCGGCGCGTCTCTCCTCCCGAAGGCGGCGCACAGGGCGTCCGCCGGACGGAGACCCGCCATGAAGTACATGCTGCTGATCTACGAGACCGAGGCTCACTACGCCGGCGAGGCCGGGCAGAAGCTGCTGGCCGACGTCATCGCCGGCCACATGCGGTTCACCGAGGAACTGCAGGCGGCCGGCCTCGACTGGAGCGGTTCGGAACTGGCCCCCACCGAGGCGGCCTCGACCCTGACCCAGGATGGCGTCGTGCACGACGGCCCGTTCGCCGAGACCCACGAGCAGCTGGGCGGCTTCTACCTGGTCGACGTGGCCGACCACGCCGCGGCGGTGGACTGGGCGCGCAAGATCCCGCTGTCGCCCGGCGGCAAGATCGAGATCCGCCCCACCGGCGACAACTGCGGCTAGGCCGTGCGCTACGCCCTGCTGGTCTACGAGGACGAGACGGCCTCCGCCTCCCTGGCGCCGGTCCGCCGGGCCTTCGCCGCCGCCCTTGCGGCGGCGGGGGTCCTGCGGGGGCAGGCGGCGCTGAAGAGTCCGGACACCGCCACCACCCTGCGGCGGGACAGCCCTCTGCACGACGGCCCGCACGGAGAGACCGGCGAGCCTCTGGCCGGTCTGTATCTGATCGAAGCCAGCGACCTGGACGCGGCCCTGGCCTGGGCCCGCCGCCTGCCCCTGGGCGACGGCGCGGTCGAGGTGCGGCCGCTGGCCGAGGCGGCGTGAGTTCCGAGCTCGACCGCGCCGCGCGCGAGGCCGGCGGCCGGATCATCGCCGCCCTGGCCGCCAGCTTCCGCGACCTAGACCTGGCCGAGGACGGCTTCGCCGAGGCCTGCGCCCGGGCGGCGGCGGCCTGGCCGCGCGACGGGGTCCCGCGCCAGCCGGCCGCCTGGCTCTACGCCGCAGCCCGCCGCTGCGCGCTGGACGCCCTGCGGCGGCGGGCGGTGCGATCGCGGCTGTCGCCCGACGCGCCCGAACCGGAACCGACCGTGGAGGACGCCCTGGCCTCGGACGAACGGCTGATCCCCGACGAGCGCCTGCGGCTGATCTTCGTCTGCTGCCACCCGGCCCTCGATCCCGCCGTGGCCCCGGAGTCGCGGGCGGCCCTGACCCTGCGCCTGGTCTGCGGCCTGTCGGTGCAGGAGATCGCCCGCGCCTTCCTGGTCGGCGAGGCGGCGATGTTCCAGCGCCTGACCCGCGCCAAGAAGAAGATCGCCCAGGCCGGCGTGGCCTTCGAGGTCCCCGGCCCGGAGGCCTGGCCCGAACGGCTGTCGGCGGTGCTGTCGACGCTGGAGGTCGCCTACTCCAAGGCCCACGAGGACGCCGCCGGGGCCGGCTCCCACGCGGCGTACGCCCGCGAGATCCTCGACCTGACGGCGGCTCTGGCCGAGCTGGCCCCGGGCGAGGCCGAATGCCTGGCCCTGGCCGCGCTGGTCCGCTACGCCGAGGCCCGGCGGCCGGCCCGGCTGGACGAGACCGGGGCCATGACGCCGCTGTCGCAGCAGGACCCCGCCCTCTGGCGCCGCCCGCTGATCGGCGAAGCCCAGGCCTATCTGCGCCGCGCCGCCGATCTCGACCGGCCCGGGCCCCGCCAACTGCAGGCCGCGGTCCACGCCGTCTGGTGCGGCCGCCGAAGCCTGGACGAGCCGCCGCGCTGGGGGGCGGTGCTGGCCCTCTACGACGCCCTGCTGGTCTGGCGCGACGACGCCGTGGCCCGCCTCAACCGGGCCGTGGCCCTGGCCGAGGTCGCGGGCCCGCAGGCCGCCCTGGCCGAGGTCGAGCGGCTGGACGCCGAGCGCCTGAGCGCCTTCCGACCGTTCCACGCCGTGCGCGCCGACCTGCTGGCCCGCCTCTCCCGCCCCGCCGAGGCCCGGGCCGCCTATGACCGCGCCCTGGCGCTGGATCCCGCCCCGGCCGAGCGGCTGTGGCTGGAACGCCGGCGAACGGCGCTCGGCGAGGATTGAACGGACGTTTGCGGCGGGACATAAAAGGGGATGGAATCCCTCGACGACGCCCCCTTCCGTGACGCCCGCTACGCCCCGCGCGCTCTGGAGGTCGAACGTCGCGGCGATATGCTGATCCTGCGCAACCCCATGCCCTATTCCGATGCGGTGACGACGGTGACCGCCCCGCTGGCCCGCTGGGCGGCGCAGGCCCCCGACCGCGTCTGGCTGGCCGAGCGGATCGAGGGCCAGGACGGCTGGCGCACGGTCACCTACGGCGAGGCGGCGACCCGCGCGGCGGCCCTGGCCGGCGGCCTCTCCGCGCTGGGCCTGTCGCGCGGCAAGCCGCTGCTGATCCTGGCCCGCAACGGGATCGACCACGCTCTGATCGCCTACGCCGCCATGAGCCTGGGCGCGCCCGCCGCGCCCGTTTCGCCGCAATACGGCCTGCTCGGCGCCGACCTGTCGCGGCTGGCCCATGCGGTGGAGCGGCTGCAGCCGGCGGCGGTCTATGTCGACGACGCGGCCGCCTTCGCCGGCGCCCTCGACCACGACTGCCTGGACGGCCTGCCGGTGATCGCCAGCCGCAACCCCCGCCCCGGCGACCAGCCGTTCGAGGCCCTGCTGGCCAGCCCCCCGGCGGCCGACGTGGCCCAGGGCGACGACATCGCCAAGCTGCTGCTGACCTCCGGCTCGACCGGACGGCCCAAGGCGGTGATCTGCACCCACGCCAACATCGCGCTGAACGCCGCCCAGATCGAGGCCTGCTACGCCGATCCCGATCCGCCGGTGCTGGTCAATTCCGCGCCCTGGAGCCACAGCCTGGGGGCCAACGCCATACTGCACATGGTGCTGCACCGGGGCGGCACGCTGCACATCGACGCCGGCCAGCCCGTGCCGGGACGCTTTTCCGACACGCTGCGCAACCTGCACGAGGTCTCGCCGACCTATCACAACATGGTGCCGGCCGGCTGGGGCCTGCTGGTCGGGGAGCTGGAGCGCGACCCGGCCCTGGCGCGGACCTTCTTCTCGCGCGTTCGGGTGCTGCAGTACGGCGGGGCGTCGATGGCCCAGTCGATCCTCGACCGCGTGCAGGCCGTGGCCCTGGCGACGACCGGCGAGCGCATCACCTTCGCGGCCGGCTATGGCGCCACCGAGACCGGACCGACCGCCTGCAACATCCACTGGCTGAACGCCCGCTCGGGCATGGTCGGCCTGCCCACGCCCGGCACGGCGGTGAAGCTGGTTCCGGCCGGCGAGAAGCTGGAGATCCGGGTCAGGGGCCCGCAGGTCTCGCCGGGCTATCTGGACCAGCCGGACGCCACCCGCGAGGCCTTTGACGACGAGGGCTTCTACCGCCTGGGCGACGCCGCCCGGCTGGCCGATCCCGAGGATCCCGCCGCCGGCCTCGTCTTCGACGGGCGGCTGGTGGAGAACTTCAAGCTGGCCAGCGGAACCTTCGTGGCCGCCGGCGCCCTGCGGGTGGCGGCGATCTCGGCCATCGGCGGGGCGGCGTCCGACGCCGTGGTCTGCGGCGAGGGCCGCGACGGCGTCGGCCTGATGCTGTTCCTCGAGCCCAGGACCTGCGAGCGCCTGGGCGGCGCCGACGCCGCGCGGGCCGCGGTGCGTACGGGGCTCGAACACTTCAACGCCCAGGCCAGGGGCGGCGGCAAGGTGGCCCGGGCGCTGATCCTGCCCGGCGCCCCCGACGCGGCCAGCGGCGAACTGACCGACAAGGGCTACATCAACCAGGCCCTGGCCCGCGAACGCCGCCCGACCGAGCTGGAGCGCCTGTTCGCGGCCGCGCCCGATGCAGACGTGATGGTGTTCTAAAGATCCTCCCCCTGAAGGGGGAGGTGGCCCGGAAGGCCGGAGGGGGAAGCGGCTGCTGAGACGCCGCTACAACTTCCCCCTCAGTCGCTGAGCCTGTCCTCGGGCCGGCCTGCGGCCGGACCCGGGGGCGACAGCTCCCCCTTCAGGGGGAGCATCCAGTGAGTAGGGAGAAAACAATGAACGGCGCCGACGCCCTGATCACCACCCTGGCCGACAACGGCGTGACCGCCTGCTTCGCCAATCCGGGCACCAGCGAGATGCAGTTCGTCTCGGCCCTGGATCGCGAGCCGCGCATGCGCTCGATCCTCTGCCTGTTCGAGGGGGTGGCCACCGGCGCCGCCGACGGCTACGGCCGCATCGCGGGCAAGCCGGCCTGCACCCTGCTGCACCTGGGCCCCGGCTACGCCAACGGCGCGGCCAACCTGCACAACGCCCGCCGCGCCTTCACCCCGATCGTCAACGTGGTCGGCGACCACGCCACCTATCACCGCGGCTTCGACGCCCCGCTCAACAGCGACATCGCCGCCCTGGCCGCGCCCAACTCGCGGTGGGTGAAGTCGGCCGAGAGCGCCGACAGCGTAGGCCCCCTGGCCGCCGAGGCGATCACCGCCGCTTACGGCGCGCCCGGCGGAAACGCCTGCCTGATCCTGCCGGCCGACGCGGCCTGGAACGCCGCGACCGTGCACGGCGGCGTCGCGCAGATCCCCGCCCCGGCCGCGCCCGACGCCGAGACCGTGGCGGCCGTCGCCCACGCGGTGAGGACGGCCAAGGCCCCGGTGCTGCTGCTGGGCTCGGGCGCCTGCCGCGAGGACGGGATCGCCGCCGCCGGCCGCCTGGCGGCCCTGGGGATCCGGGTGCTGACCGACACCTTCACCGCCCGCCAGGCGCGCGGCGAGGGCCGCTTCCGGCCCGACAAGCTGCCCTATTTCGGCGAGCAGGCCCTCAAGGAGCTCGACGGCGCCGACCTGATGGTGCTGGTCGCCACCGAGCGGCCGGTGGCCTTCTTCGCCTATCCCGACCGGCCCAGCGTGCTCGTGCCCGAGCATTGCGGCCTGGAGACGCTGTGCGGCCGCGAGGTCGACGCCGCGGCGGCGCTGAACGGCCTGGCCGACGCCCTGGAAGCCCCCGCCGCCGGTCCCGCCGAGCACTACGCTCCGCCGCCCGCGCCGGCCGGCAAGCTGGACGCCTGGGCCATCGGCGCGTCCATCGCCCGCCACATGCCCGCCGACACGGTGATCTCGGACGACGCGGTGACCGCCGGCCTGCCGATCTTCACCCAGACCCGCGCCGCCCGCGCCCACGACTGGCTGTCGCTGACCGGCGGCGCGATCGGCCAGGGAATCCCGCTGGCCGTCGGCGCGGCCGTGGCCCGGCCGGACGCCAAGGTCCTGGCCCTGACCGGCGACGGGGCGGGCATGTACACGGTGCAGGGCCTGTGGACGATCGCCCGCGAGCAGATGGACGTCGTGGTCGTGGTCTTCGCCAACCACGTCTACCGCATCCTCGGCATCGAACTTTCCCGCACCGGCGCGGGCAATCCGGGCCCGGCGGCCAGCAAGCTGCTGGATCTCGGCGATCCGCGCATCGACTGGGTGGCGGTCTCGCAAGGCATGGGCGTGCCGGCGCAGCGGGTCGAGACGGCCGAGGCCTTCGACGACGCCTTCGCCCAGGCCATGGCGGCCAAGGGACCTCGGCTGATCGAGGCGGCGCTTTAGAGCGCCAGCGCCCTCCCTTCCCCCTCGATGGGGGAAGGGCCGGGGATGGGGGTGATGCGGCGGTTCAGCCGCCACCATCGTAGGTCACCCCCACCCAACCCTCCCCCATCAAGGGGGAGGGCTTTCGCTCAGTCGGGCACGAAAAAGCCCGCCGAGATCGCTCTCGGCGGGCTTCGTCAGAGCTCTAGAAAGCCCTTACTTCTTGATGTTGGTCGGCAGCTTGCAGCCACCGCCGACGCCCTTGGCCTGCAGGCAGGACAGGAGCTCGTTCGGCTTGGGCGAAGCCTGGTTCAGCGGGTAGGAAAGCACCCAGCCCGGCAGGCCGTCGGCGCAGGCCACTTCGACGAAGCCGCTGGTGTCGGTGCGGCCGATGATGCGCGCGCCCGAGACCTGGCAGCCAGCCTTGTTGTAGCTCTTCAGGTCGTCCCACAGGCGGTTGAACTCGACGTCGGCCTTCGTGTAGCTGCAGCGGAAGCCGTTCAGCTCGCCGGTGACGCAGTCGTAGACGCGGTTGTCGGCGGCCGAGAAGACGCCGATGCCGCCGCGCGGGTTATTGGCGCACTTCAGCTCGACGACTTCCTTCTTCGGGTCCTGCGACGGGAAGAGGCCGTACGACTCGACCTTGCAGTCATAGCCGGCCTTCTTGGCCAGGCTGGTGTAGAGGCCGGCCTGCTCGGTCTTGGCCGCGCGGCTGTCGGTCAGGGTGCACTCGGCGCCGCCGGGAGCGTTGGCGCAGTCGATGGCGCGGACCAGGGCGCCGTTGGCGGTGGCCTGCTGCAGCACGTAGCCCTTGCCGTCCTGGCAGGCGACTTCGAAGTAGTTGTCGGTCTTGGTGGTCAGGATGTAGCGCTTGTCCTTGACCGCGCAGTTGTTCTTGGCGGCGGCGGCCAGGGTGTCGACGACCTGCAGCTGGGTGGCGCGGTCGGTCAGCTTGCACGAGATGTTGCCGGTTTCATCGTACAGCAGGCAGCTGTTGGCCACCGTGCCCTCGACCTTCATCGGCACCGGGATCTGCAGGATGTAGCCCGCGCCGCCGGCGCAGGAGACTTCGAAGAACGAGTTGTTGTTGCCGGTGCCGATGGCGCGGGCGTTCTGCATGTCGCAAGCCGCGCCGGCCGTGGCCAGGTAGGGCTTCAGGCCCTGCTTGGGATCGGCGTTGCCCGGCAGCAGGCACTTCAGGCCCGAGTCCTTGCCGTCCGAACCCGGCTGGCCGGTCTCGACGCACGAGAAGGCCTGCGGCGCGGCGTCCTTCTTGGCCACCAGGGCGAAGCCCATGGCGTCCTGACAGGCCACTTCGTAGTAGGAGGTGTTCGACTTCTTGTCGGCGCCGATCAGTCGCGCGTCCGACACCTGGCAAGCCACGCCGGCCTGGGTCAGCAGGGGCGGAGCTTCCTTCATACCGGCTTCACGCGACTTGGCGTCGACGGCGGCGGCGGGCTTGGCATCCTTCGGCGCCGCAAAGGCGGCGGCCGGAACGAGCGCGGCGACCGCGAGGGCGGCCGTCAGGCCGATCGCGAATGGCCTCATGTCTGTAGTCTCCTGGGGGTGGATTCCTCGGGGCGGACTTAAGCCCCCCCTTGCATCGAGGGTCAAGATGTCGTCCGACGGGGGCGCAATCATGGCGCGGCTTGACCATGAAAAATGGGCTGGCGAGACGGCCCCAAGGACGCGGCTAAGGGGAGTGAGCGGCGATGAGCGACGGGATCGAGGAGACACCGGGCGAGGCCGAGACCCCGCGCCGCCCGCGCCTGATCTATCCGTTCGAGGTCGAGCCCGAGCCCGGGTCGGGCCAGGCGGTCGAGGTGGCGCCCGGCGTGCTGTGGCTGCGCCAGCCGCTGGGCGGTTCGCTGGGCTTCATCAATGTCTGGGCGCTGGCCGACGGCGAAGGCTGGGCGATCGTCGACACCGGCATGGCCACCAAGGACACCAGCGCCGCCTGGAAAGCCGCCTTCGCCGGGGCGCTGGAAGGCCGTCCCGTCACCCGCGTCATCGTCACCCACCTGCATCCCGACCACGTGGGCCTGGCCGGCTGGCTGACCCGCCGTTTCGACTGCCGGCTATGGATGACGCGGCTGGAATATTTCCAGTGCCGGATGCTGGTGGCCGACACCGGCCGCGAGGCCCCCGAGGACGGCGTGCGGTTCTTCCACGCCGCCGGCTGGGACGACGACGCCATCGACAACTACAAGACCCGCTTCGGGGGCTTTGGCCGCGCCGTCCACGCCCTGCCCGACAGCTATCGCCGGATGACCGACGGCGAGACCTTCCGCATCGGCGAGCACGACTGGACGGTCGTGACCGGCCAGGGCCATTCGCCCGACCACGCCTGCCTGTGGAGCCCGTCGCTGGGCCTGCTGATCTCGGGCGACCAGGTGCTGCCGAAGATCTCGTCCAACGTCTCGGTGTTTCCCACCGAACCCGACGCCGATCCGCTGGCCGACTGGCTGACCTCGCTGGCCAAGGTCAAGGCGGCCGTGCCCGACGAGGTGCTGGTGCTGCCGGCCCACAACGCGCCGTTCAGGGGCCTGCACGCCCGCATCGACCAGCTGATCGCCGGCCACGAGCGCGGCCTCTCGCGCCTGCTGGGCAAGCTGGAGGAGCCGCGCCGGGCGGTGGACACGTTCGGCGCCCTGTTCGCCCGCCCGATCGGCCCCGACCTCTTGGGCATGGCCACCGGCGAGGCCCTGGCCCACCTCAACTGCCTGATCGCCCGCGGCCAGGCGGTGCGCGAGGTCGATGAGGCCGGGGTGGGGTGGTACCGGGCGGCTTAAGGCTCCCCTCCCCCTTGATGGGGGAGGGGCAGGGGTGGGGGTGGTGCGGCGTCGAACGCTGTGGCGCCGTCAGCTCAGTCGTGACCCCCACACCCCCCCCATCCCCGACCCTTCCCCCATCAAGGGGGAAGGGAGAAGGCGCCGCAGAAAACAACCGTTTGATATTTCGCACGCGAAGCATATAGTCGGCGCATGTCGACGCCCCCCGCCCCTGTTCCGGACAGACGCTTCGTCTTCCTGCTCGCCGCCGGCCACCGGCGCGTGCAGCGCTGGATCGAGGCCAGGCTAGCGACCGAAGGGAACGGCCTGACCTCCGCCCAGTCGGGGGTGCTGTTCTACCTGGGCGCCGCCGACGGCGCGCTGATCGGCGAGGCGGCCGAGGCGCTGGACCTGGCCCCGTCGGCCATGACCGGCCTGGTCGACCGCATGACCCGCGCCGGCCTGGTCGAGCGCCGGCCCGATCCCAAGGACGGCCGCGCCCTGCGCCTGCACCTGACCGACCACGGCCGCGCCGCCCGCGCGGAGGCCAAGGCCGGCCTGGCCCACCTCAACGCCCACCTCACCGAGGGCTTCACGGACGACGAGATCGCCGTGGTCGCCCGCTGGCTTGCGAGCCTGCAAACCAAGTTCCCCAAGGGAGATTCCGTATGACCGAGCCCCTCAAGACCGAGCAGGTCAAGACCAGCCTCGAGGCCGGCGTGCTGACCATCACCCTGGCGCGTCCCGAGAAGAAGAACGCGCTCAGCAACGCCATGTACGGCGCCCTGGCCGACGCCCTGGAGGGCGCCGAGACCAACCCCGACATCCGGGTGGTGGTGTTCCAGGCCGACGGCGACAGCTTCAGCGCCGGCAACGACCTGGGCGACTTCGTGGCCCAGGCCACCGGCGCCTTCACCGAGGAGCGCCACGTCTGGCGATTCCTCAAGGCCCTGGCCAACGCCACCCGGCCGCTGGTCGCCGCCGTCCACGGCCAGGCCGTCGGCGTGGGCACGACCATGCTGCTGCACTGCGACCTCGTGTTCGTCGCGCCCGACGCCCGCCTGACCGTGCCGTTCGTCAACCTGGCCCTGGCCCCGGAAGCCGCGTCGAGCTGGCTGCTGCCGGCCCGCATCGGCCACGCCCGCGCCTACGCCATGTTCGCCCTGGGCGAGGCGGTGGACGGAACGACGGCCGCCGCCTGGGGCCTGGCCAACGCCGTGGTTCCGGAAGGCGAACTGCGCGAGCGGGCCCGCGCCGCCGCCGCCCAGCTGGCCAAGCGCCCACTGGGCGCCCTGACCGTCACCAAGGGCCTGATGCGCGACGCCGAGGCCATCGCCGCCCTGATGGACAAGGAAGGCGCCCTGTTCGCCGAGCGCCTGCAGACAGCCGAGGCCCGCGAAGCCTTCATGGCCTTCGCCGAGCGCCGCGCGCCCGACTTCAGCAAGGCGGGGTGAGGTCATAGATCCTCCCCCTGAAGGGGGAGGTGGCCCGTAGGGCCGGAGGGGGAAGCGGCTGCTGACATGCCGCGATCACTTCCCCCTCAGTCGCTCCGCGACAGCTCCCCCTTCAGGGGGAGCATCTTCCCATCACGCCCCCGACAGCCACCGCAGCACGTTCAGCAGGAACGCCTTGTTCTGCGGCGCGGTCGGGGCGTTGAAGCCGAACTTGCGGCGCTGGGGGCCGCCGACCTGGGCGGTGAACATCGCCGCCTCGCCCATGGCCACGACCCGGCCCTTGCCCACAGGCAAGGCCGCGCCGCGCAGCAGGCCCTCGCCGTCGTGGCGCGGGGTCTTGTCGTCGAACTCCCAGGCCTTCTGCGGCATGGCCACGCTCCAGCCTCCCCGCAGCACCATCAGCGGCTGAGCCCCTGGCGGGGCGCGGAACGACGAGCCGGTGAAGCTCTGCACCCGGTCGATGCCGCGGGTGATCGGATGGTCGAGCAGCGAGCCGTCCTGGCGCTGGAAAAACTCGGGGCCGTCGCTGGTCTTCTGGGCGAAGCCGTTGTCGAACGAAAAGCCGAAAGCCTTGGCCAGGGGCTCGGCTCCGCCGGGGAACGGCATGTGGTCGGCGATCAGCAGCAGAGCGCCGCCGGCCTCGACCCAGGCCTTCACGGCGGCGGCTTCTTCAGCCGTGTAGGCGCCGGGGGTGGGCAGGTTCCAGTTGCCGACGTTCGCCGTCGCCAGAGGGTTGGCGACCACCAGCAGGTCGACACCGGCCAGGCTCGCGGCCGACAGCGGCGCGGTCAGGCCCGACACCTGGTAGCCGTCGGCCCGCGCCACCGCCGCGAACGGGGCGAAGCGGCCGTCCACCGTGTGGAAGTTGTTGTGTCCGCCGTCGATGGCCAGGCGCGGGCCCTGACCTTGCGGATAGGCCGGCCTGGCGACCGAAAGATCGGCGTCCGGGTCGGCGGCCTGCTGGCGAGCCTGGGCGACGCCGGCCATCAGGCCGCCGAGAAGCGGAGCGCTGGCGGCCCCAATCAGGAACTGTCGACGACGCATGGCGCGGATCCCCCGGAAACTTAGCGCGCGAGCCTATCGCGCATCGGGGCAAAGAAAAGGCCGCGGAGCGCGAGCCCCGCGGCCTTCTCGTTTGGATCGTTCGGCCTGGACCCTAGTGCGTGGCCGGGGCCGGAGCGGCGGCGGCCGGGGCAGCGCCGGCGGCGGGCGCCGCAGCGGCGCCTTCGGCCGGGGCCGCGCCTTCAGCGGCGGGAGCCGCAGCCGCGTCGGCGGCCGGAGCGGCCGCGGCGGCGGGCTTGGGCGCCGGCACGGGCAGGGTCGAACCCAGGCTGTGCAGGTAGGCGATGATGGCGATGCGGTCTTCCTGCTTCTTCAGGCCCGCGAAGGTCATCTTCGTGCCCGAGATGTACTTGCCCGGGGCCTTCAGGAACTGGTCGACGTGGTCGTAGTCCCAGACCGGGTTCTTGCCGCCGAACTCGGTCATCGAGCCCGAATAGCCGAAGCCCGGGTGCGTGCCCGGCTTCTTGCCCAAGGTGCCGAAGAGGTTGGGGCCGGTGCCGTTGGGACCGCCCGAGGTGAAGGTGTGGCACGAAGCGCACTTGGCCGAGACGGCCTTGCCGGCCTCGATGTTGGCCGGCAGCAGCAGGACCGAGCCCCAGTCCGGCGGGACCTCGGCGGCCGCGGCGCCTTCGCCGCCGGTGTCTTCCTGGACGGCGATCGCGTAGCCGGGCTTTTCGACTTCGTGCTTCTTGAAGACGATGTCGGACGCCTCGCGCAGACCGAAGATGACCAGACCGGTCAGAAGCACGCCGCCGAAAATCTTGTTGAACGTAAGGTCGCTCATCTCAGCCTTGTCAGCCTCTTTATAGACCCGTCTTGCGTGGACGGAGCCGATTTATGAGCGCGGGTCCCCCCATGGTCTCCCCACGCGCGTGTTGCGCTCCGGTCTCTGACACGCTACCGCCCCGTGCGCAACCCGGGCGAACCGCGTTTCGCCTTCCAGACGTGACACCATGAACCCGATCGTCCTCATCCCCGCCCGCATGGCGGCGACCCGCCTGCCCAACAAGCCGCTGGCCGATATCGGCGGCCTGCCGATGATCGTGCGCGTGCTGCGCCAGGCGCAGGCGGCGAACATCGGCCCCGTGGCCGTGGCGGCCGGCGATCCCGAGATCGTGGCCGCGGTGGAAGCCGCCGGCGGCCGCGCCGTGCTGACCGATCCCGCCCTGCCCTCGGGCTCGGACCGCATCCTGGCGGCCCTGGCCGTGCTGGATCCGGCCGGCGCCCACGACGTGGTCATCAACCTGCAGGGCGACATGCCGTTCGTCGATCCGGCCGTGCTTTCCGCCTGCGCCGGACAGCTGGCCGACCACGCCGACGCCGACATCGCCACCGTCGTCGCGCCGGAGGCCTCGGCCGCCGACCGCGCCAACCCCGACGTGGTCAAGGCCGTGCTGGCCATGGACGCCGGAGGCCAAAGCGGCCGCGCCCTCTACTTCACCCGCTCGACCCTGTACGGCGACGCGCCCGTCTGGCGCCACATCGGCATCTACGGCTATCGCCGCGCGGCGCTGGAGGCCTTCAACGCCGCCGCGCCCTCAGCCCTCGAACTGCGCGAGAAGCTGGAGCAGCTGCGGGCCATGGAGCTGGGCCTGACCATCCGCGCCGCCGTCGCCGCCGAGGCCCCGATCTCCGTCGACAATCCGTCCGACCTGCAGGCCGCCCGCGACCACGCCGAAAAGAACTGAAGAGTTAGATGAGCACCCTCAAGACCATCGCCTTCCAGGGCGAACTCGGCGCCAACAGCCACGAGGCGTGCCGCACCTACTTTCCCGACTACCAGGTCCTGCCCTGCGCCACCTTCGAAGAGGCGTTCGAGGCCATCAAGAGCGGCGCGGCCCAGCTGGGCATGATCCCGATCGAGAACTCGATCGCCGGCCGGGTCGCCGACGTGCACCATCTTCTGCCGGCGTCCGGCCTGAAGATCATCGGCGAGCGCTTCAAGCCGATCCGCTTCCAGCTGATGGCCAACAAGGGCGTGACGCTGGACAGCGTCAAGACCGCCGTCTCGATGCCGATCGCGCTGTCCCAGTGCCGGCACAGCCTCAAGCGCCTGGGCCTCTCGACCGAGGGCGCGGGCGACACCGCCGGCGCGGCCAAGGCGCTGGCCGCCAAGCCCGACCCGACCCGCGCCGCCGTGGCCCCCGCCCTGGCCGCCGAGATCTACGACCTCGACATCCTGGCCCGCGACATCGAGGACGAGCGCCACAACACCACGCGCTTCCTGGTGATGACCGCCGACCCGGCCCCGCCGGCCCCGTCGTTCACCCACCGCTGCGTGACCAGCTTCGTGTTCCGGGTGCGCAACCTGCCGGCGGCGCTCTACAAGGCGCTGGGCGGCTTCGCCACCAACGGCGTCAACATGACCAAGCTGGAAAGCTACATGGAGAACGGCGCCTTCACGGCCACCTTCTTCTACGCCGAGGTCGACGGCCGTCCCGAAGACCGCAGCCTCGCCCTGGCCTTCGACGAGCTGAAGTTCTTCTCCGAACGCTTCGAGATCCTGGGCGTCTATCCGGCCGACCCGTTCCGCGACGGGAAGTAGCAGGCGGGAAGGCCGCGATGTCAGACGCTTCGCCGACCTTCTATCTCTCGTCCCTCGCGTTCACGGACGGCGTGCTGACGCTCCACATGAGCGATGGCCGCCAGCCGCTCGGCGCGTTGACCTTCGGCTATGTCCGCAGCTTCGTGTTCGTGAAGGAAAGCGACTTCTGGGCGGCGTTCGAGGCCGCCGAAAAGTCGCTCGTGCAGGGCATGCCGTCCGATGCTCCCAGGGTGCGGCGGATCGGCCGCGGCGCCTTGGCTCAGAGCTTTCTGACGCGCGAACTCGTCGACGAAGACCCGATGATCTTCTTCGTGTGGACTCCGGACGAATGCTTCGAAGTCGTCGGCTTCGAGGACCCCCGGTGGGAACCGATCCCGACGACGGACCTCTGAGCGATTGCGCCCGGCCATGGCCACGCTAAGGTTGAGGCGGACGTCTCGACCGGAGTGAAGCGTGCAGACCATCGCCTTGTTCGATCAGCAGGACCTGGGCGCGCCGACGCCCGTCGGGACCCTGCCCTGGGCCGACCGCGTCGAGATCCGGGCCCGCGACCTGATCGCCGAGCGGGTGATCCTGGAATGGGAGAACCGGGCGGCCGGCGCCGAGCGCCCGCAATCGGCTCTGGCGGCGCTGGGCCTGCCGCTGGGCGACGACCGCGACGCCGTCGTCGCCCGCGCCCTCGAGGCTTTCGAGCGCGGCCGCTTCCTGCTGCTGGCCGACAATCGCCAGGTCGAGACCCTGGACGAGACGATCGCCTTCGCGCCCGGCGCGACGGTGACCTTCCTGCGCCTGACCCCGCTGCGCGGGGGCTGAAACCATGTTCAGGAAACTTCTGGGGCTCGGCGACAAGCCGTCGTCGTCTCCGCTCGCCCGCGTCAAGGCTATGATCGCCGAGGCCTGCCCGCGCGATCCCAAGGAGCCGTACGTCACGGTGATGCGGCGGCAGATGGCGGCGCTGTCGAGTGAAGAGCGGACGGCGCTCTACGACGCCATCGACGACTGGTGGCAGGAGGCCCGCGCCTTCGCGCTGCCCATCCCGCCGCAGTACACCGAACACAACACGGCCGTGGGCCTGCTGTGGATGCTGCTCACCGAACTGGCCCGTGAGGCCAGCACCTCGCCCGAACGCGCCCGGGCCTTCTTCCGCCGCCTCGTGCACGGACTGCCCGGCGGCGTCCACTACATCGAAACCGGAATGGGCGGCGTCATCGAAGAGATCGCCCGCGCGGGCGTGATCCTGGACGCCCCCGGCGACCGCGAACTGCTCGAGGCGACGGAAGCCATCCTGGTGCTGTGGGTCAAGCTGCCCCACCTGCACAAGGACGCCCGGGCCGGCCTACGGCTGATCGGCGGCCGCCCGCCGCCTACGCCGGCGCAGGACAGGGCCGACGCAGAGACGGTCATGATGCGCGCCTTCGCCTGGGCCGCCGAACTGGAGGCCTGGCGCGACCGTCTGCTGGCCGCGTCTCCCGACGGCCGGCCGCCGATCGGCTTCCACAACACGACGGTCGGCGAGATCCTGGCCCTGAACCCTCCCGAAGGCGTCGAGATCCTGCTCGCGCACCGGCGCGATCCGCCGCGCTACCCGCCCCAGGAACCCGACACCCCGGTCATGTGGCCGTTCCTGGACCACATCAGGGACCCGTCGCGCCGCTTCCCCACGCTCGAATGGCTGCGGGAGCGCGGACAGGTCTGGCGGGCGTGGATGGCCGCCTACGCGCCCCAGGGCGCGGCCCCGGAACTGACGCCGCCCGCGCCGGGCTCGGACCTGGAACGGCTGTGGACCCTGGTCTCGTCGGGCCAGAGCGCCAAGCCCAGCGCCAAGTGGCTGAAAGCGACCGAGACCCTGGCGCGCGAACTGGGCCGCGACCGGACCAAGGCTCTGCTGATCGAGACGCTGGCCGGACTGCGCACGCCGCAGCTGCTGCGCAAGGCCCAGGCCGGCTGGAAGGCGCCCAGCGAATACGAACTGCTGCTCGAACACGTGCCGCCCGTGCTCGGCATGCACCCGGCCACGGCGCTGGCCCGATCCGCCCGCTACGAGACCTCGATGCTGTGGCTGCGCGACGGCGAGACGACCACCGACGCCACCCTGCCCGGCGCGCCGCTCGCGCCGAGCGAATCCGACATCGCCTTCGCCAAGGGCGCGGCCTGGATGCTGGCCGCCTGGCCCGACGACGAGGCGGTCGACGCCCTGGAGCGCGTGGCCCAGAGCATGCTGGCCAAGGTCGTGCTGCCGCACTACGGTCCGCGCTACCGCTCGCTGGCCGCGGCCAACGCCTGCGTCTGGTCGCTGGGCCAGATCGGCTCGGTCAGGGCGGTGATGGCGCTGGGTCGCATCAAGCGGGCCGTGCGCGACGAACGCCTGGCCGCCCAGATCGACAAGGCCATGACCGAGGCCGCACAGGTCGCCGGCCTGCCGGTGATCGATCTGGAGGAACTGGCCGTCCCGACCTGCGGGCTGGAGGAACCGGGCCGGGTCGAGGTGGCGCTGGGCGACTATGTCGCCACCCTGGCGATCGAGGCCGGCCGCGCGCGGCTGAGCTTCGCCACCGCCGCCGGCAAGCCGCTGAAGTCTCAGCCCGCCGCGCTGAAGGGCGATGCGGCGGCGACCGAGGAGATCAAGGCCCTCAAGCAGGCCGCCGCCGAGATCGACAAGACCCTGCCCCTGCTCAAGCAACGGCTGGAGGACAGCTACCTGTCGGGCCGCGATTGGTCGTGGGACGACTGGCGCGCGCGCTGGCTCGACCATCCGCTGGCCGGGGCCCTGGCCCGCCGGCTGGTCTGGCGGCTCGAGGGCGCGGGCGAGCCCCGGCAGGTCGCCTGGGACGGCGAGGCCCTGCGCGACCGCCACGGCGCGATCGTTCCAGAGACCCCTGACGCCCGCGTGCGCCTGTGGCATCCGCTGATGAGCCAGGACGACGAGATCGGCTTCTGGCGCGCCTTCCTGATGCAGCGGCGGATCGTCCAGCCCTTCGCCCAGGCCCACCGCCAACTCTATCCGCTGACCCCGGCCGAGCGCGACACCGAGCTCTATTCCAACCGCTTCGCCGGCCACATCCTGCGCCAGCACCAGTACATGACCCTGGCCAAGTCGCGCGGCTGGAGCGCGCGCCACAAGATCTGGGCCGACACGCCCAACGACGATCCGACCTACAAGGTCCTGCCCGCCCATGGCCTCTACGCCCAGTGGTGGATCGCCTCGCCCTCGGGCGACGACGAGCCGGCGGTCACCGACAGCCAGGCCTTCGTCTACGTCCACAGCGACCGGGTGCTGTTCGGCCGCCTGACCGAGACCGGCCAACGCGCCGAGGAGGTCGCGCTGGAGACGGTCGATCCGCTGGTGTTCTCGGAGATCATGCGCGAGGTCGACCTGTGCGTGGCCGTCGCCTCGATCGGCAACGATCCGACCTGGGCCGACCGCGGGCGCGACGCCTATGCGCCCAACGACTGGCGCCGCCACGCCGACGAATACTGGACCGCCCACGCCAACGCCCCGCCCGACGTCGGCTCCAAGGTCCGGGCCGAGATCCTGGCCCAGATCCTGCCGTCGCTGGCCTTCGCCGATCGCTTCTCGCTCGACGGCCAGGCCCTGCGCGTCCAGGGCAAGCTGTCGGCCTACCGGATCCACCTGGGCTCGGGGAACATCATGATGGACCCCTCGGGCCACTACCTGTGCATCGTGCCGGCCGGCCCGGCCGCCAGCGCCGCCGACGACGTCTACCTGCCGTTCGAGGGCGACCGGATGCTGTCGATCATCCTGTCCAAGGCGCTGATGCTGGCGCGCGACGACAAGATCACCGACGCCGGGATCGTCGCCCAGATCCGCTCGACCATCGGCCAGTAGGGACACGGCGGCGGCTTCAATCGCCGCCCGTTCCGCCCTATCCTGGCGGCCATGACCAAGCCCGTTCCCGCCGATGTCGTTTCCCGCCTGAAGTCCGTGCTGGGCGAAGGCGGATGGAGCCAGGATCCCGAGCGGCTGGCGCCCAAGCTGGTGGAATGGCGCGGACGCTGGAAGGGCGAAACCCCGCTGCTGGTCACCCCGCGCACCACCGCCGAGGTCGCCGCCGTCGTGGGGATCTGCGCGGCGCAGGGCGTGGCGATCACCCCGCAGGGCGGCAACACCGGCCTGGTCGCCGGCCAGATCCCACAGGGCGAGATCCTGCTGTCGACCGAGAAGCTGCGCGCCGTGCGCGACGTCGACGCGCTGGACGACGTGATGGTGCTGGAAGCGGGCGTCACCCTCTACGAGGCCCACCAGCAGGCCGCCGCCGTCGGCCGCCGCTTCACGGTGGGCGTCGCCTCGGAAGGCTCGTGCACCATCGGCGGGCTGATCTCGACCAACGCCGGCGGCACGGCCGTGCTGCGCTACGGCATGATGCGCGAGCAGGTGCTGGGGATCGAGGCCGTGCTGCCCAATGGCGAGATCTGGAACGGGCTCAAGCGCCTGCGCAAGGACAACACCGGCTACGACCTCAAGCAGCTGCTGATCGGGGCCGAGGGCACGCTGGGGATCGTCACCGCCGCGGCGCTGAAGCTGCACGCGCCGCTGGCCTCGCGGGCCGTGGCGATCGTCGGCCTTTCCTCCCCCGCCGAGGCCATCCAGCTGCTGGCCCGCGCCAAGGACGAGACCGGCGGCGCGGTCGAGGCCTTCGAACTGATGGGCCGCCTGGGCTTTGCCTTGACCGTCAAGAACGTGCCGGGCCTGCGCGATCCTCTGCCCACGGAGCATCCCTGGTACGTGCTGATCGAGATCGCCAGCGGCGAGCCCGGCGCGGCCGATGCGGCGCTGGAACGCCTGCTGGCCGGCGCCCTGGAGAGCGGCCTGATCGCCGACGCGGCCGTAGCCCAGACGGAAACCCAGATGAAGGCCTTCTGGCACATCCGCGAGGGCCATTCGGCCGGCCAGAAGCCGGAAGGCGCGGTGTGGAAGCACGACGTTTCCGTGCCGGTCTCCAAGATCCCCGACTTCATCAGCCAGGCCGACGCGGCGATCGGGAAAGCCTTCCCCGGAACCCGCATCGTCGCCTTCGGCCACGTGGGCGACGGCAATGTCCACTACGATGTGCTCAAGGCCCAGGGCGGCGACGACGACGCCCATGACGCGGCCCGCGAGGCCGGCGCCCACATCGTCCACGACATCGCCGCCAGCTTCCACGGCTCGATCAGCGCCGAGCACGGCCTGGGCGCGATGAAGTCGGTCGAGGCCCTGGCCTACAAGGATCCCGTCGAGGTCGCCGCCCTGCGCGCCATCCGCGCCGCGCTGGACCCGCAGCGGATCATGAACCCGCGCGTGCTGTTCTAGGGCGCGCCGCAGCTCAGGTCGGCGGCGTAGACGCGCCAGACCGCCAAGGTCTGCGCGCGCTCCCGGTCGGAATTGGCGCCGACCCTGCCGAAGCTCACACCGCTGATCTGGCTGAGAATGGCCGCCAGCCCGTCGACCACCTGTTCGACGCTGTAGAGCGCATAGGTCTCGAAGGCGTCGGGCGATTTGTTGCGCAGGGAGATGCGCCCCCGCTTCAGGCGCCGCCGGTCGTCCATGACGGCGACGATGGCCGGCACGGCGTCCGGTCCGAGCGCCTCCAGGTAGTCGAACACCTGCTGCTGTTCGGCGCCGGAGACCACGCCGAGCTTGGCGACGAGCTTGCGAACTTCCTTGTAGTGCGGGCTTTTGCGATCCGGCTTCCAGGCCGCGAGCACGCGCTGCTGGCGAGCGAGCTCGGCCTCGACCGCCGCCACGCGCTCGGGGCTCGCGGCCCGCAGGGCCTCAGGCGTGTAGCCGGCGAAATAGAAGTCCCTGGAGCCTCTCCCCTCGCTCTCGCTCAGGAACAGGATCGCCGGCGTTCCGGCATGGGCTTTCAGCGCCGCCACGTCGGGCCGGTAAGGCGCCGCCTGCGGATAGACGAAGATCGCCTCGGGAGCGGGCGCTTGCCCCTTGATCGTTCGCGCAACCGACAGCGGCAGGGCGACGTAATCGGGGTTTGAACGAGCGGCCTCGCGATCCAGCGCCTCGGGCGTGGTGAATGTTCCAATCACCACCTGGTCGGACGCCGCCGCCAGCCGGGCCAGGTCCGGGTCCGCCGGACAGGCCGAAGCCGCCGCCAGGGCCAGGGCCAGGCCGACGACCAGGCTCATTCCTGTTCGGCCTTGGCCTTGCGGCGGGCGAAGTAGACGGCGATCAGCGACAGCACCGCGCCGGCCGGGAAGGTCGACTTCAGGAAGCCGCCGGCCTGGCCGGGGCCCAGGATGTTGACCGCGAAGGGCACGAAGCCCCATTGGCCGGTGGACGGCTGCATCCAGAAGGCGCCGACGCCGACGAAGCACAGCACGGCCCAGATCAGCCGCAGCCTCAGGGTCTTGGTGCGGGCCACGAAGTAGAGCGCCACGATCATCGGCAGCGGCCAGGCCAGGGCGGCCGCGAGGGCGAGCATTTGGTTCATGGCTCCCTTCCTAACGACCGCCCGCGCAAGCTCAAGCCTCCGATGCGCGTCCGGTCTTCGCGCCGGCGCGATGTGCGGCCGATCACATCCTGCAGTTGAAAGCATGCTAGCCTCCGCGCGACATCGATCCAGCCCCAGGAGGCGACCATGCCGCAGACCGCCGCGACCAGCCTGACCCTGCAGCAGCAGGCCTTCTGCCTGTCGTGGCTGTCGAACGCCGCCTCGGACAAGGTTGACACCCTGGCCAACCTGGAGGCCCATGTACGTCAGTCGGTCGAGACCTTCCTCGCCGACAACGCCGGCAAGATCGCCGACTGGTCGATCGCCTGGGGCCCCGTCGCGTCGAGCCACGAAGGCTCCGACCCGACCGCGCTCTACTACGCCGACAACATGCTCTACGCGGCCGCCGCGACGGCGGCCGGCGCGCCGTGCCTGGTGGTGGCCATGGCTGGCACCAACGAGGACGACGCCTACGACTGGCTGGCGGAAGACTTCTCGATCGTCCGCCAGGTCGACTGGCCCTACGGCAATGGCGGCTTCGACGGCGTGGGCGCGCCGAAGATCTCGCACGCCACGGCGACCGGCGTCGCCGCCCTGCTGGCCCTTCGCGATCCCAAGGCCGGCGGCGTCCAGGCCTTCGTGGCCGGCTGGACCAAGGCCAATCCCGGCGGGACGGTGATCTTCACCGGCCACAGCCTGGGCGGGGCGCTGTCGCCCAGCCTGGCCATGGCCGCCATCGGCCAGAACGGCGGCCCGTTCGCCGACACCACCGCCCTGACCCTGCCCAGCGCCGGCCCGACGCCGGGCAATCCCGACTTCGCCGCGCTCTACACCCACTTCTTCCCGGCGCCTCAGGACGGCGGTCCGATCCCGTTCAACACCGACCTGGTCAACGCCCACGACATCGTGCCCACGGCCTGGAACGACGTGAAGCTGAGCGGCTTCTTCACCAACACCGGCGACGTCGCCTTCAAGCTTGCGATGGACGCCCTGCTGGCCTCGCTGGACGGCCTGGCCCACGGCCTGATCGGCTTCAACACCTACCAGCCGATCGCCCACCAGACCTTCGCGGCCGATCCGCCCGACGTCGACTACGACAGCCTGCAGGCCTATTTCGGCCTGATCGTCGCCAACCATCTGGCGGCCTATCCGACCCATGTCGGCGTCGACGACGCCCTGACCGACACCACTGCGGCCATGACCCGCGCCACGCTGCGCCAGGTGCAGACCCACGCCAAGCGCCTGACGGCGGCGGCCAAGAACCAGGGCGCGGTCGCCCAGGCGGCGCAATAGGGTTCTTGCCCCCGGCCGCCGCTCGACCATATAAGACATATACGAAACGTATATGCGAGAGCGAGGCCATGGGCATCGTCAACATCGAGGACGAGCTGCACGAGCAGCTGCGCCGGGCCAGCAAGGCCTCGTACCGCTCGATCAACGGCCAGGCGGCGTTCTGGATCAGGATCGGCATGCTCAGCGAGCTGAACCCCGGCCTGACCTTCCAGGAACTGGTGGCCCGCGAACTGAAGGAGGCCGGCGTCGACGCGCCCGACCTGCAGGCGACCACCAGCGCATGACCATCGACAACGAGGACCAGCTGGACAAGCTGCGGGCGGTTGGCGCCCTGGTGGCCCGCACCCTGGCGGCCATGGGGGCCGCGCTAGAGCCGGGCATGACCACCCGCGAGCTGGACGACATCGGCCGCGCCCTGCTCGAGAAGGACGGCGCCCGCTCGGCCCCGGAACTGACCTACGACTTCCCCGGCGCGACCTGCATCTCGGTGGGTCCCGACTGCGCTCACGGCATCCCCGGCGACACGGTGATCAAGGCCGGCGACCTGATCAATATCGACGTCTCGGCCGAGCTGGACGGCTATTTCGGCGACACAGGCGCCAGCTTCTCCGTGCCGCCGACCAGCAAGCGCATCGAGCGCCTGTGCCGCGACGGCCGGCGGGCGATGTGGGCCGGCATCCGCGCCGTGCGGCCCGGCGGCCGGCTGAACGAGATCGGCCGCTCGATCGAGGCCTTCGCCGGCAAGAACGGCTACAGCCTGGTGCGCAACCTCGCCAGCCACGGGGTCGGGCGCTCGCTGCACGACGCGCCCAAGGAAATCCCCACCTGGCACGAGCCGCGCGACCGGCGGGTGATCACCGAGGGCCTCGTCTTCACCATCGAGCCGTTCCTGTCGCTGGGCGCCGACTGGGTCGAGGAACTGGACGACGGCTGGACCCTGCGCCCGCCGGGCCGCCAGGCCACCGTGCAGTACGAGCACACCCTGGTGGCCACCCGCAACGGACCGCTGGTGCTGACGCTGGCGTGAGGCGGCGCGCCTACTTCACACCGCGAAATTCATCGTCATCCCGGCCGAAGCGTAGCGTAGAGCCGGGACCCAGGGGCGGCCGCAGTGAGGTGGCGAGCGCAGTCGGCGCAGGCTGCACCCATCGCGCCCAGTCCCCTGGGTCCCGGATAAGCGCTGCGCGCTTTCCGGGATGACGGGCAAAGAACAATCAGCGACACAACACCCCTTACGGGCCCGTCGAGCACCCCCGCCGCTGGCGAAGCGGGACCAAAGCCTCTATCTGCACCCCCATGCTGATGGTCATCTCTCCCGCCAAGTCGCTAGACTTCACCGCCCCGGATCAGGTCCTGCCCCTGACCACCCCGGCCCTGAAGCCGCAGATCGCGGAACTGGCCAAGGTCACCCGCAAGCTGACGGCCGCCGACCTGCGCCGGCTGATGCACATCTCCGAAAAGCTGGCCGACCTGAACCGCGAGCGGTTCCAGCACTTCGACCCTGAGGTCGAAGACGGGCTCCAGGCGGTGATCGCCTTCAACGGCGACGTCTATGCCGGCCTGGCTGCGCGTGAGCTGGACCGTCCGGCCCTGGAGTGGGCGCAAGGAAGCCTGCGGATCCTGTCGGGCCTCTACGGCGTGCTACGCCCCCTGGACGCCCTGCAGCCCTATCGCCTGGAGATGGGCACCCGCCTGAAGACCAAGCGCGGCGCCAACCTCTACGACTTCTGGGGCGAGACCATCGCCAAGACCCTCAACGAGGCGGCCGCCGATCACGCCGACCCGACGCTGGTGAACCTGGCCAGCCAGGAATATTTCGGCGCCGTCGACGCCAAGGCCCTGAAGCTGCCGGTCGTCACCTGCCACTTCAAGGAAGAGAAGGCCGGCACGATGAAGGTGCTGGGCTTCTACGCCAAGAAGGCCCGCGGCCGCATGGCCCGCTACGCCATCGAGGGCCGCGTCGAGAAGGCGCAGGACCTGAAGGCCTTCGATCTCGACGGCTACAGCTTCCGCCCCGACCTCTCGACAGAGGCCGACTGGGTTTTCGCTCGCCCGCAGCCATAATTTCATCTATCGATGAATTTATAAGCGCTCGCTCTTCGCGATAGCGAGCTATATGCTGCAATGCAGCAAGTCGGGCAGGACAGCAGGAGCGCGCCGATGGCCGTGGATTTCGGGTTGCAGGGTCAAGTCGCCATCGTCACGGGCTCGACCAGCGGCATCGGGCACGCGCTCGCCGACGCCATGGCCGCCCAGGGCGTCAACATCGTGCTCAACGGCCTGGGCGAGATGAACGCCATCGAGCGCACCCGCGCCGAGATGGCCGAGAAGCACGGCGTCGAGGTGCTGTACCACGGCGCCGACATGACCAAGCCGGTCGAGATCGCCGACATGGTGCGCGCCGCGAAAGCCGAGTTCGGCGAGCTGGACATCCTGGTCAACAACGCCGGCGTCCAGCACGTGGCCCCGGTCGACGAGTTTCCCGACGACAAGTGGGACCTGATCATCGCCATCAACCTGTCGTCGGCGTTCCACGCCGCCAAGGCGGCGATCCCGATCATGAAGGAGCAGGGCCGCGGGCGGATCGTCAACATCGCCTCGGCTCACGGCCTGGTGGCCTCGCCCTACAAGTCGGCCTATGTGGCCGCCAAGCACGGCATACTGGGCCTGACCAAGACCATCGCGCTGGAAGTCGCCCAACAGGGCATCACCTGCAACGCCATCTGCCCCGGCTTCGTGAAGACCCCGCTGGTCGAGGCCCAGATCGCCGACCAGGCCAAGGCCCGCGGCATCAGCGAGGAGGCGGTGATGAAGGACGTGATCCTGGCCGCCCAGCCGACCAAGCAGTTCGTCACCGTCGAACAGCTGGCCGGCCAGCTGCTCTATCTGGTCAGCGACCTGGGGGCCTCGGCCAACGGCGCGGCCTTCACCGTCGACGGCGGCTGGACCGCGCAGTAGGGCGCCTTCTACGCCGGTCGGTTCAGGGGCGGATCGACAGCCGGCGCTTGAGACGAAACCTCGTCCTTCGACAGGCTCAGGATGAGGTTTTTCTAGCGCCGAGCCTGCACCTGATCCTCAGCCTGTCGAAGGACGAGGATCAAGCACCGAGGCCCCCATGCCCATCGCGCCGCTGAGGAAGAAGCCCAAGGGTCCGCGCCCGATCAGCCTGGCGCTGCAGGGCGGCGGCGCGCACGGCGCCTTCGAGTGGGGCGTCATCGACCGTCTGCTGGAAGAAGAGGGCCTGGAGATCCAGGCCATCACCGCCGCCTCGGCCGGAGCCATGAACGCGGTGGCCTACACCTCGGGCCTGATCGCCGGCGGCCGCGACGGCGCCAAGGCCTCGCTCGACGACTTCTGGAAGCAGGTCAACCGCAAGGGCGGCCGCAACGTCTTCGGCGACACCAGCATCTGGACCAGCGCGTTCGGCGGCGCGACCGACTGGATCAAGAACACCCCCGGCTGGCGGATGGCCGAGACCCTGGCCCTGTCGCTCAGTCCCTACGAGTTCAACCCGTTCAACCTGAACCCGCTGCACGACATCCTCGACGAGGCGATCGACTTTGCGGCCCTGCGCGAGCGCTCGCCGGTCAAGCTCTACATCGCCGCCACGGCGGTGCGCACCAGCAAGGCCAAGGTGTTCCGCGAGACCGAGCTGACCGCCCGCCACGTGATGGCCAGCGCCTGCCTGCCGCAGGTGTTCCAGGCGGTCGAGATCGACGGCGAGCCCTACTGGGACGGCGGCTTCCTGGCCAACCCGCCCTTGTGGCCCCTCTTCTACGACCAGACCCCCGACGACATCCTGCTGGTCAGCCTCAACCCCTTCGTCCGCGACGAGACGCCCAAAAGCCCGGGCGAGATCATGGACCGCCTGAACGAGATCACGTTCAACGCGGCGTTGTCCTCGGAGCTTCGCGCCATCGGCTTCGTGCAGAAGCTGCTCGACGAAGGCCTCTTGAAAGACAATGCCCGGGGGCGCTATCGGCGCATGCTCGTTCACGCCATCAAGGCCGACGGGCCGCTGGCCGACCTGTCGCTGGCGTCCAAGTTCAATACCGAGTGGAGCTTTCTGACCGACCTCAAGGCCCGTGGGCGCAAGGCGGCGGAAGACTGGCTCGGCGAGTGCATGTCCCAGGTGGGCGAGCGCTCGACGGTAGATCTGAAGTCTGGTTTCGCATGATTACCCCCGCCCCGACCCCCTCCCCCACCGCCGGCGTCATCTGCCTGCGGGGGCATGAGGTGCTGCTGATCAAGCGCGGCACGCCGCCCCGCCTTGGCCAATGGAGCCTGCCGGGCGGGCGCATCGAGTTCGGCGAGACGGCCGAGGCCGCGGCCTTGCGCGAACTGCGCGAGGAAACCGGCGTGGAAGCCCGGCTGCTGGGCCTGATCGACGTGGTCGACGGCGTCTTCACCTCGCGCGAGACCGGCGAGACCACCCGCCACTTCGTGATGTTCGACTACGCCGCCGAATGGACCGGCGGCGAGCCCCACGCCGGCGACGACGCCGCCGACGCCCGCTTCTTCACCCGCGAAGAGGCCATGGCCGCCGTCGAATGGGACCTGACCCGCCAGGTCATCGCCCAGACCTACGATCTGTTCCGGCGATAAGGCGATCGCGCCACGGAACAAGTAATAATCGCACAAAGAAAGATTCTATTTAAGGTTGCATTGCCCGCCTGTTGGGCCTGATGCTTTCCCCGCCTGGCCACGCCGCGACGGCTGACGGCCGCAAGGGGAGGCATCGATGTCCACGCAACGCTCCTGCCAGATCTCCGTCCAGAGCCTGATCGGCGACTCGGCCATCATCACGCTGTGGCACAGGAATTCCGACTACGGCGTGACCAGCCAGACCTGGGAAGTCTCGCCGGACGGCACGTCCGGCAAGATGACCGTGCTCTTCAACACCGGCCTGGGCTCGCTGACCGTCCAGGACTACTGGGCCGTCAAGGTGGTGGTCCTGAGCGGCACGGCCCAGGGCGTGTTCCACAGCGTCGGCTCGAGCAATTGGACCGAGTGCCAGCTGCAGTCGCCCGACGCCAATCAGTCGATCGTCTTCAAGGTCGACACCAGCAGCCTGCAGATCACCCTGCCCTCGGGCGGCACGAGCACGCAGATGCAGCTGACCTCGCCCCTGGCCCAGGTCGACAACGTCTTCGTGCTGATGCTGGAGAACCATTCGTTCGACAACATCTTCGCGTTCTCGGGCATTCCCGGGATCGTCGGCTCGTCGAGCCAGAACATGAACGCGTACAATGGCGTTCAGTACTTCTGCGCCGCGCCGGCCCCGACGGCCATGCCCACCGATCCGGGGCACGAGTTCGCCGACACCTATGAGCAGCTGTGCGGCGAGGGGGCGGTGCATTCGCCCTGGTCGAGCTATGGATCGCCTACGGCGACCGGCTTCGTGGCCAACTACGCCACCAGCCTCAGCGAGCTGAAGGACCACAACCCCGCCTACCTGCCGACGCCGAACGAGTACGGCGACATCATGCTGTGCTTCGACACGCCCAATCAGCTGCCGGTGATCTACCAGCTGGCCACCGAGTTCGCGGTCTGCGACCGCTGGTGGTCTTCGCTGCCCGGCCCCACCTGGCCCAACCGCTTCTTCGTGCACGGCGCCTCGTCGGCCGGCTGGGCGGACTCGCCGGGCGACACCGACATCGCCAAATGGGAAACGGTGAGCGGCTTCACCTATCCCAGCGGCGCCTCGATCTATGACCGGCTGGGCGACGCCCGGATGAACTGGCGGATCTATGTCGACGAGGACGGCGACACCCTGGGCGGCATTCCCCAGGTGTCGTCGCTGAAGGGCATAACCTACAAGATCGACACCGAGGCCTTCTCGGACTTCGCCGGCGACCTGCTCGGTCCCTACCCCTATCCCTACACCTTCATCGAGCCGAACTACGGCGACATCGCCGGCGGCACCTATGTGGGCGGCTCCTCGCAGCACCCGATGGACTCGATGGGCAGGGGCGAGGCCCTGATCAAGGCGACCTACGAGGCGATCCGCAACTCGCCGGGCTGGGAGCGCAGCCTGCTGATCGTCACCTATGACGAGCACGGCGGCTTCCATGACGCCGTCCCGCCCTACGGCGCCCCGCCGCCGAACGACGGCTCGCCCCGGGACCTGTCGATCAACTCCGGCGGCTTCCTGTTCGACCAGTACGGGGTGCGGGTGCCGGCCGTGATCATCTCGCCGCTGATCCCGCAGGCCTCGGTGAGCCATACGCAGTACGACCACGCCTCGGTGGCGGCCACGCTGGAGGCCCTGTGGGGCCTGCCGTACATGACCGCTCGCGACCAGCACGCCAACACCGTGCTGCCGCTGCTGTCGCTGTCGTCTCCGCGCACGGACTGCCCGCTGACGCTGAACAGTCCCGCGCCCGAGGCCCTGGCGGCCGCCGTGACGCCCGCCCCGATGACGGCCGAGGTCGCCGCCCAGCCGCTGCCCGCCAGCGGCAACACCATCGGCTTCCTGCACATCATGGCCAAGACCGACCTGGCCCTGGCCAACGGCGATCCCGCCGCCGGCGCGGCCATCCAGGCTCGGGTGGCGGCGATCAAGACCCGAGGCGAGGCAGCCGCCTACTTCGCCGAGGTCTCGGCCAAGGCGGCCGCGGCCCGGGCCGCCCTCGATGCGGCGAAGACCTCGGCCGCGACCGCCGCCGCATCCAAGCCGCTCGAACCGGCCTGATTTCTGGACCCGCAAGTCCAGAATAAGGTGTTGAAATTTATACGCTTGTCTCACCGAAGCTTCGGTGAGACGCTTTCCTCGTGACCGGCAGCCTCGACGTCAGAGCGCGGCGCCGGCTCACGAGGAAACGTAAGAGATGACCCCGCAAGACATCGTGGGCCTGGCCCCGCCGCGCGGACTTCTGGCGATGATCGCGCTGATGCTGTGGGCCATGGCCGCCTGCTTCTGGACCCCGGAACTGGATCCCGAACGCATCCTCGACGACGATCGCCGCTGAGGCTTCAGGGCCGGTAGTTCCCCCATCCCCAGCAGCCGGGGCGTGGCGCGCCGGCCTGTCCTTCGCCGTCGACGCACAGCAGGCCCGCGTCCGGCCCCGCGCCGCCCGGCGGCGAGATCCAGGTCACCACCCCGTCCTCCACCCCGACCAGGGCCGCGTCGCGCTTGTCCGAGAGGTTGCGGCTCTTCCAGCCGCCCAGGTCGACGGTCAGCACGCCGTAGTCGGCTCGCGCCGAGCCGTGCCAGCGCAGACCGTCCTGCTCGCGTGCGAAGGCCTTGGGATCGCGCGGCAGGCGCTGGCCTACGCTCAGCCCCGCCAGGGTCGCCGCCCCCTGCTCGCGCGCCCGCTCGCGATCGCGGTTCATGGCCGGCAGCTTCACCGCGAACGGCAGCAGGGCCAGGCCCTGCATGTCGCTGTTGCTGAGCCCCCGGCGCCGGACCGGCTCGCCCACGGCCGGAGAGACGCCCGGCGCGCAGGTCGCCGACAGCCGCTCGCCCGGATCCGCCACGCCCGCCGACCAGCGCCCGAGGAAGCCCCGCCCGTCCTCCAGCGGCAACCGGCCGAAAGCCGCCGTGAACGGCGAGGACCGGCTCTGGCGGACCCAGCGCTCGTAGGCCTTGCGATCCTTGATCGACGGGGCCGGCGACCTGGGCGAAGCCGGCGCCGGGCGCAGCACCGCCGCCAGCCGTCCGTCGCGGAACGCCAGGACCGGATCGCCCACGACAGGGTCGCCCCCTCTCGATCCATCAAGGCCCGAGGCCAGGTGCGTGCGGCAGACCGGGGCCTCGGGGTCGAGGGGACCATCGCCATGGGTGCGCCAGATCGCCTGCTGGCGAAGCCGCCTGGGGTCGGCCACCAGTTGGTCGAGCGTGAAATAGGCGTCCGTCCCGCCGCTGAAGGAGACCTCGAAGCCGCGCGTCAGGGGAGCCTGCGCCGGCGCGCCAGTCAGGCGGGCCCGCACCTCGACGGGCGACAGCCCGATCAGGTCGCCAACCGCCGCCTCGCCGGCCATCGCCTGAGACGCCCCGGCCGCCAAGGCCAGCAGCCCGGCCAGGGCCGCCGAAAATCCGATCCGCCCGCGCATGCCAGCCTCCCAGATCCAACCTGGAGAGGAAAACACGGCCGAGAACTACGCGCCACAGAAAAGTGAGTGAACAATCACACTCGCACGGAACAGGCGCCGTCGCGGAAGGATTGCCGCCGCCGCCATCGGGCGCAAACTCGCCGCCAAGGCCCCGTCGAAGGGCCGCGCCCAACGATAGGGAGACCCGCCATGGCCCTGCGCACGCCGCTGTGCGACCTGCTGCACGTCGAGCATCCGATCCTGCTGGCCGGCATGGGCGGGGTGTCCTATGCGCCCCTCGCCGCGGCGGTGTCGGCGGCCGGCGGCTATGGCGTGCTGGGCATGGCCGGCACCTCGCCGGGCTTCATCCGCCAGCAGATGCGGCAGGTGCGCGCTCTGACCGACAGGCCGTTCGGCGTCGACCTGCTGGCCGCCACGCCCGACGCCCTGACCGCCAGCGTCGACGTCATCATCGAGGAGGGCGCCAGCGCCTTCGTCGCGGGCCTGGGCGTGCCCTCGCCGATCATCACGCGACTGCAGGCGGCGGGGCTGAAGGTGATGGTGGTCTGCGGCACGGTGCGCCATGCCCAGAAGGCGCGCGACGCCGGCTGCGACGCGGTGATCTGCCAGGGCGGCGAAGGCGGCGGCCATACGGGCCTGGTCGGAACCCTGCCGCTGGTGGCCCAGGCGGTCGAGGCCGTCGACATTCCGGTGGTCGCGGCCGGCGGCCTGCATGACGGGCGGGGTCTGGCCGCCGCCCTGGCGCTGGGCGCCCAGGGCGTGTGGATGGGCACCCGCTTCATCGCCAGCGAAGAGGCCCATGCCGGCGACGTCTACCGCGACGCCGTGCTGGCCGCCCGCGACGAGGACACGGTCCGCACCCGCTGCTACTCGGGCAAGCCGATGCGAGTGCGCGCCAACCCCTATGTCGACGACTGGGAGACCCGGCCGGGCGAGATCCAGCCCTTTCCGCTGCAGGCCATGGCCAGCGTCCAGGCCGGCGTGCTGGGCGGCATCGGCGGCCAGACCGAGGGCCTGGACCCTGACCGCTCGTGCCTGGCCATGGGCCAGAGCGCCGGCGGGATCCGTCAGGTGCTGCCGGCCGGGCGCATTGTCGCCGACCTGGTCGCCGAGGCGGAAGACGCGATCCGCCGGAGCGCGGCGCTGGTGGCCTGAGGGGGCGAGAACCTCGCCCTTCGACAAGCTCAGGGTGAGGTTCTCTTATGACCCGCCGAGTTCGAAATGGTCCTCATCCTGAGCCTGTCGAAGGACGAGGACCACGCGGGGCCCCTCTAGCCTAACGCCCAGACGACAGCACCGTCAGATGCTTGCCGCTCGTGTCGGGCGCCAGCGGCGACTGGGTGGCCAGGATCGTCGTGCCGGGAACGATCACCTTGCGCACCGCCGTGCGGAAGTCGTCGGGCATCCGGGTCTTGGCCATCAGGTCCGGATCGAGCGGCCGGTCGGCCTCGTCCTCGTGGCCGGGGGCGCCGACATAGGCCCAGCGCGGCACGCCGTCCTCGACGCCCGTGCAGACCAGCACGTGGGTCTGGAAGTCCTCGTCGGGGAAGACGACGCCGGCGCGGCCGATCTCGACGCCGTTGCGCAGCACCACCGCCCGCCTGTCGCTGCGCGAGGCGATGATGGTGACGGGACCGGCCGGCGAGGCCTCCGGCGTCCAGCGCCAGTCCTCGCCATAGGGCGGCGGTTCAGCCCCCAGGTCGAAGCCGGCGTTCATCGGCATGCCCAGCACCCCGGCCGCCTGCGGCATGGCCGCGGGCGGATCGCCGGCCTTGCCGACCACGATCACCGTGCCGCCCATCGGCGTGATGCCGAACAGCAGCTTGGCGAAGCCCATCGGCAGGTGCACGCAGCCGTGGCTCTCCGGATAACCCGGCAGGCCGCCGGCGTGCAGCGCCACCCCGTCCCAGGTCAGCCGCTGCTGATAGGGCATGGGGGCGCTGTTGTAGAGGCTGGACCGGTGGTCGGCGTCCTTCTGCAGGATCGTGAACACCCCCGTCGGCGTCTCGTCACCCTCCTTGCCGCTCGACACGGTGGAGACGGCGATGCGCACGCCGTTGCGATAGACCGTGGCCAGCTGCCGCGACAGGTCGACATGCACGACGACCGGCCCCTTGGGCGCGATCTGCGGCGCCCACACCCACTGGCCCGGCTTGAGGGTTTCGCCCGTGCGGGCCAGCTCCACGGCCGAACTGGCCTTGGCGCCCTGAGCCAGCGCCACGCCGGGCGCCAGCAGGCCGGCGGCCAGGACGACGCCGAGTTCGCGTCTCGACAGGCTCATTTGGCGGCGATGGTCAGGGTGTAGGCGGCGGTTTCGTTGCGGCGCGCGGCGTTGCGCATCAGGTAGACCTGCACGGTGTAGTCGCCGCTGGACGGGATCTTCACCGTCGCGCTGTTTCCCGAGGTCGAGCCGACGAACATCGCCGCGTCGGCGCCGGGCGCGGTGATGTTGAAGTAGGCCGAGGCGTTGGTCGGCTTGAAGTCGACCTTCAGCGTCTGGCCGGCCGCCACCCCGACCTTGTAGTTCACGGACGCATAGCCCTTGATCGAACCCTTGATCGTCTTCGACGAGGTTCCCTTGGCGAAATGCACCGTCTCGGTGCGGGCGGCGTCCTGGGCCATGGCGGGAACGGCGGCGAGCAGGCAAAGCGCGGCGAGCGTGCGGGCGAGCATGTCGATCTCCTGGGCGGCGAAGGCCTCGCGGCGAGGATAGGTTGAGCTACGGACTAGGCGCAATCGCACCAACCACCGATAGTCGCCGCATCTCGTAAGTTGGAGCTTGCCCGTGCGCGTCGCCGTGTTTTCGACCAAGGCCTACGATCGTCGCTTTCTGGATCGGGCCAACGCCGCCGGCGCCCACGCCATCGACTATTTCGAGGCCCGGCTGGACGCGACCACCGCGACCCTGGCGGCCGGCTATCCGGCCGTCTGCGTGTTCGTCAACGATCGGCTCGACGCGGCGGCCTTAAGGATCCTGGCGGCGGGCGGTACGCGGGCGGTGGCCCTGCGCTGCGCCGGCTACAACAACGTCGACCTCGCCGAGGCCGAGCGGCTGTCGATCACCGTGGTGCGGGTCCCGGCCTATTCGCCCGAAGCCGTGGCCGAGTTCACCGTCGGCCTCTTGCTGGCGCTCGACCGCAACATCGCCCGAGCCTGGGGCCGGGTGCGCGAAAACAACTTCGCCCTCGACGGCCTGATGGGCCGCAACCTGTCGGGCCGCACGATCGGGGTGGTCGGCACGGGACGGATCGGCGCCCTGGTGGCGCGCAGCCTGCGCCTGGGCTTCAACTGCCGGGTGCTGGCCAGCGACCTGGCCCAGGACCCCGAACTGGTCGCCATCGGCGTTGAGTACGTCCCCCGCGAGGCGCTGCTGCGGCAGGCTGACGTGGTGACCCTGCACTGCCCGCTGACGCCCGACACCCGCTACCTGATCGACGCGGCCGCCATCGCCGCCGCCCGCGACGGCCTGACCATCGTCAACACCAGCCGCGGCGC
Source organism: uncultured Caulobacter sp. (assembly GCA_966252285.1). Taxonomy (GTDB): domain Bacteria; phylum Pseudomonadota; class Alphaproteobacteria; order Caulobacterales; family Caulobacteraceae; genus Caulobacter. The sequence continues at coordinate 7,353 of CBINOL010000011.1, read as the reverse complement.
GCTGATCGACACCGCCGCCCTGATCGAGGGCCTGAAAAGCCGCAAGCTCGGCGGGGTGGCGCTGGACGTCTACGAGCAGGAGGCCGACCTGTTCTTCGAGGACCTGTCGAACGAGATCGTCCAGGACGACGTCTTCCAGCGCCTGCTGACCTTCCCCAATGTGCTGATCACCGGCCATCAGGCCTTCCTCACGGAAGAGGCGCTGTCGGCCATCGCGCAGACCACCCTGGCCAGCCTTGACGAGATCGAGGCGGGCCAGGCCCCGGCCAACGCCGTCACCGCCCAGCAGGTGCGCCCCTCGCCATGAGCATGGACCGCTTCCTCAACGAGACCTCGCTGACCGTCATCGCCGCGACGCTGTTCGTCCTGCTGGTGCTGGCGCGGGAGGGCGCCTCGTGGCTGGCCCGACGGCTGTCGGGCGAGGGGCACGTGGTCAGCGAGTCCGGCTACGTGCTGTCGGGGGTGCTGGGCCTGCTGGCCCTCTTGATCGCCTTCACCTTCGGCCTGGCGCTGGACCGCTACGAGACCCGCTACAACCTGCTGGTGGCCGAGGCCGCGGCGCTGAACACCGCCGACATGCGGGTGCGGCTGCTGGACCAGCCGGCGTCGGGACGGCTGGTGGAGCTGGTGTGCGCCTATGCCGAGGTGCGCCTGGCCTATGGCCAGGCCGACGCCGCCCGCAAACCGCCCTTCGCCGAGCAGTCGGCGCGGCTGCGCAAGGAGATCCAGGGCGAGACCCTGCGCGCGGCCCGCAACGTGCGCGACCGGCCCTTCGCGCCGCTGGTGGTGCAGGGGGTCAACGACGCCCTGGCCGTCGGGGTCGAGCGCGAGGCGGCCCACAACGCACCGCTGCCCACGACGGTGATCATGGTGCTGGTGGTCTACGCCGTCGTGGTGGCCGCCGTGCTCGGCTACACCCTGCCCGCCCCGCACCACCAGCATCGCCTGGTGTCGGGCCTGCTGTTCCTGCTGCTGACCCTGGCCCTGACGCTGATCCTGGATCTCGACCGGGCCCGCAGCGGCTCGATCCGCATCGACCAGGGGCCGATGCAGCGCCTGGTGCGGTCGCTGGAGCACGCGCCGCCGCCCGCCCAGCACGTGATGGCCCAGCCGCATTGAAGCGCCCGGCCACTCTTGCGCGTTTCGCGCAAAAACGTGCGGCGACACTGAAGCCATGGGTTGAAGCTGGGCCAGATTGGGTCTTTCCTGGCGACCTACCCGGCATCGACCGGCGCGAGACGTCCTTCCTCCCTTTCCGCAGGAGTCGCCAATGGACCGCCGCAAGCTTCTCTCCTTCGGCCTGCTGGCCGTGCTGCCCGGCCTGGCGCACGCCCAGGGCCACGGCAACCATGGCCCCGGCGGCCAGGGACCAGGTGGGCAGGGCCCCGGAGGCCAAGGTCCGGGCGGACAGCGCCCCGGCCAGGGCTCGGGTCCCGGATCGGGCGGCGGCCGTCCCCCGGGCCAAGGCTCCGGACAGGGTCCCGGCCACGGGCCCGGACATCCAGGCGGCGGAGGCTCGCAGCCCGGCCGCCCTGGCGGCGGCGGTTCGCCGTCGCGCCCCCCGGCCACGCGCCCGCCGTCTTCGCAACGCCCGCCCAGCCGTCCGCGCCCCACCCCGCCTATGGGTCCTCATCGCCCCGGCGCGGGCCGCCCGCCCGGCTTCCGCCCGGTCCAGGGCGGCCGCTGGCGCTATCCGCCGGGCCAGCGTTATCGGCGCTGGGCCATCGGCGGGATCCTGCCGGGCCTGTTCCTCTCGTCGGGCTACATCTACGACGACTACTGGCGCCTGGGCCTGGGCGGCCCGCCCTACGGCTATCACTGGGTGCGGTACGGACCGGACCTCTTGCTGGTCGAGTGGCGCACCGGCCGCGTCGTCGACGTGATCTACGGCGCCTTCTACTGATCCCGCCTCCAGCCTGGAGACCTCGATGAACAGGACGACGAAGGCCGCCGTGGCGGCCGTCGCGGGCCTTGGCGTGCTGGCGACCTCGCTGGCCGCCGTCGCCCAGCCCCGCGACCTGATCGGCGCCCGCGCCGGCCAGGGCGAAAACAGCCTGCGCTCGCGCGGCTACCAGCTCGATCACGCCGACGGCGGCGTGCAGTACTGGTGGCATCCGGGCAACCGCGAATGCATCAACCTGTTCGTCGACGACGGCCGCTACGACACCATCGACCGGCGGCCGAACTCAGAGTGCAACGCGGGCAAGGGCGGCAAGAAGGACAACACCGGGGCCATCGTCGCCGGGGCCCTGGCCATCGGCATACTGGCCGCGGCCGCCGCCTCGTCGAAGAAGAAGCACGAGGACGACCGCTACCGCGACGACGACGACCGTCGCCGCGATCCGCCCTACTCGCCGGCCCGGGGCGTCGACTGCTACCCCTCGCAGCGAGCCTGCTACGAGCGCGGACGCGGCTATTCGCCGTCGTGGACGTCGCGCGAATTCGGCTATCGCTACTAGGGCCCGGAGGACCAGATCATGCAGACCCTCCGCACCCTGACGTTCGCCCTGGCCGCGGCCGCCCTGGCCGCCGGCTGCACGCCCAAGCCCGCCGCCAAGACCGACGCCGCCACCGCGCCGGCCCCGGTCGGCAAGGACGCCGCCCGCCAGGAGACCGGCGCCCTGCTGGCCGACCTGATGACGCCGACCTTCACGGTCGAGCAGCAGGGCCGGATCCTCAACATGGGCTACTTCATGGCCGCCTCGTCGCTGTGTCCCGACCTTGAGGTCGACCCCTTGAAGATGGGCCGGGCCGTCGACGCCGTGCTGACCCTGGGCCCGCCCGAGCAGACCGACGCCGAAAAGGCCCACCAGCGCGACGCGGTGATCATGTTCCTGGGCATGGCCAGCGGGGCGATGATCGGCTCGCACGCCGACGACAAGGCGCAGTTCTGCGAGGACGCCGCCAAGGTGAAGGGCGGCGCTTCGGAGACCCACCTGTTCGCCGCCGGCGCGCCGGCCGATCCCTCGACCGCGCCGGTGCCGCAGGCCCCGGCCAAGCCGTGAATGGAAACCTCGCCCTTCGACGGGCTCAGGGTGAGGTTTCCATCGAACGGGCTGCGGTGTGGTCCTCATCCTGAGCTTGTCGAAGGACGAGGACCCAACCCCTACCCCCTGTTGTCCAGTTGCGGACGCACGGCCTCGCGGCCGCGGCGGGAGATGCGATAGGGCCCCGACGCGCGGGACTCGATCAGGCGCTTGCGCTTCAGCTTGCCGAAGACCGCCAGGTTGCAGCTGGCGAGCACCAGCCCGTCACGGGTGACGCATTCGACGCGGGTGATGCGACGGCCCTCGTCGCGATGGGCGCGCACGCAGCCGCCCTGGGCCAGGACGTGCAGCACGCGCTGCTCGTCTCTCGAGATATTCATTTTGGGAAAAAGCCAGTCTGGAGTTCGGCCAAGCCCGAACGCGCCGCGTCAAGCGGCGTTTAGGTTCGGGCTGCGAGCCGCGCGCCGGAGGCGTGCGGCAGCCGTTCAGACAAGCTCAGGCATGAACATCCGGGCTTGATGCCGCAGAACGACGCTCGCCGCAACCTCACGGCTGCAGGATCACCACCAGCACGGCGGCGATCAGCACCAGTCCCTCCACCCCGTGAATGACCACCGCCAGCCAGTTGGAGCGGAAGGCCTGGGCCGGCAGGGCGTAGCAGAGGCAGCTGATCACCAGGCCCGGCATCAGCCAGAACTTGTGCACGTGATAGGCGGAAAACAGCAGGCCGTTGCCCAGCCACGCCCACCGCCCCCAGGCCCGCTCCATGCGCGGCAGCAGCACGCCGTGGAACAGCAGCGCCTCGCCCAGTCCGTAGTTGAACAGGCTGGAGACGAGGGCGAGTCCCAGGATGTCCCACCGCCCCCGCGCCTCCGGCGTGATCAGGTGCTCGATCATCGCGAAAGGCGGCGCCAGGGCGGCGAGACGCTCGCCCAGGGGCGTGGCCTGGAACAGCAGGGTGGCGGCCTCGTCGCCCAGAAAGCCCAGGGCCACGAACAGCGGGACCAGCAGGAAGGCGCCCAGAAACGGCCGCCCGGTCGAGCGCCAGACCGGCGGCGTCAGCCATAGCCGGCGGCGAAGCTCCGACCAGGTCAGGCTCACGCCCTCCAGCTTCAGCACCACCAGCGACAGCACCAGCTGCCAGGCCATGCCCAGCACCACCATCCGCCAGAAGACGAGGCCCGGCAGCGGATCGTCGGGCGCCATCAGCCGGGGCGCGACCACGAAGGCCAGCACCGCCATCGGCGCCGTGGCCGCCAGCCAGATCAGAAGGATCGCCGCCGTCCGGCCGATGGACACCAGCCGCGCCGGCACGCCGGGCGAGATCAGGGTCGCGTGCACGGGGATCATGCCTAGAACCGGCGGACCAGGCCGACGAAGCCGGCGGCGGCGCTCTTCTTGGCCACCAGGGGGCTCCTGGTGACGTCGTCGTCGAACAGCTCCACCTCGGCGGCGGCGATCACATAGGCCCGCTCGCCGATGCGGTAGCGGGCCTGGGCGCCCAGCGACGGCACGACCACCCCGCCCGACGGCGCGCCGCGCGTACGGCCAAACTCGTAGGCGCGGCTCGCCCCGACCTCGTCGGCCTTGAGGCCATAGAGCCAGGTGGCCAGCTTCTCGTCCTTCCACGACAGTCCGGCTGCGGCCTGCAGGGTCAGGCGCTCGCTCGGCGCGGCTTCCAGCGTCAGATCCAGATTGACCTCCTGGCCCTTGGTCTCGCCGGAGACGTCGGCCAGGTATTCGAGGCTGAGCGTGGCCGGTCCGAAGACGGCGCTGGCCCGGCCGCCGACGTCGACGCCGACGTCGCGCTGCAGGAAGGCGTAGTCGCGGGTCTCCTTGGGGTCGACCAGCTGGAAGCGCGGCGCGACGCGGCCCTCCAGGGTGAAGCGGTCGCTCGCATAGGCCTTCACGGCCAAGCCGCCGAGGTCGGCGGTGACGCGGCGGTCCTGGTAGAAGAACAGCGGCAAGACGCCGGTCTGCGTCTTGTCCCTGGCGCTCTCATAGGGGTTGGAGGCGACATAGGCGCCGGCCCCGAGCAGGAACAGTCGCTCCGGTTCCTCTTGGGCGTGGGCGGCCTGGGCCCGGGCGGAAGGGACGAGGGCGATGAACAGGCAGGCGGCCAACAGGGCGGCGCCGGACAGGCGGTCGATCATGACGGTTCTCTCGAAACGAGGGGAGGACGGTCACGACCCTGGGCGGGACGGCTTAGGGCGTCGTCCGAACGGGCAGGCCCGGAGCCGCGAGGCGTCCGATCCTGCCCGTCAGGACGTGGTCTGAAAGGTCAGGCGGCCGGACGGAAAGCGCTGGGCGGCCGGCCGGCGTGCTTCTTGACGGCTGTGTTGAAGGTCGAGCGCGAGTTGAAGCCGACCTCGTAGGCGATGGCCAGGATCGGCTCGTCGGAGGCGCCGATGCGCGCCACCGCCTCCTCGACCCGCCAGCGATTGACGTAGTCGAAGAAGCTCTGGCCCAGGTGCTCGTTCAGCACCTGCGACAGGTGGTTGGGCGTGACGCCGATGCGGCCGGCCAGCCCGCTCAGCGACAGCAGCGGGTCGCGATAGAGGGCCTGCCCGCGCATGGCCTGTTCCAGGCGGGCGGCGATCTCGACCTGGCGGCTCTCGGGCAAGGCCGAACGCGCGTACTTGCCCGCGGCCGGCAGCGCCTCCGGCGTCTCGGTCTGGGGCGTGTAGATCGGCTTCTGCGACAGGCCGAACAGACCGATGGCGGCGGTCCAGGCCAGTTCGACGGCGGCGGCGGCCGCATCCAGCCAGCCCTCGTGGGCGGCGCCGGCGGCCAGGGCCGACTTCACCGCGCCCCAGACCCAGGCGGCCAGCATCACCAGCAGCAGGGCCCGCAGCCAGCTCAGCGTGCGGTCCTCGAGGTTGGAGAACAGATCGCGCACCCGCCGCACGTGCCGGCTCATCACCTGGAAGGCGGCGGCCAGATAGCCCAGGGTGACGGCCAGGAACAGCGCCACGAAGACCAGCTGCAGCGGTCCGGCCAGCGGATCGGCGTCGGCGCCCACGCCGGTATAGACCGCCAGCCGGGTCGAGACCGGCAGCAGGAAGAACGGCAGGACCAGCAGCATGGCCACGCCCGCCGGCCAGCCGATGCGCGCGACCCGCTCCAGCGTCCAGCCACGCTGCGGATCGCCGGTCATGGCCAGCACATAGGCCAGGATCGACGGGCCCAGGCCCAGCGAGGTGGTCCACAGGATCCCCGTCGCCCAGGGCGCTGCGGCATAGGCGCCGGCGCGGTCGAGCATCAGGTCCAGGCCCGACAGGGCGCTGAGCAGCAGGAACACCGCCAGCGCGGTCGAGGGCGCCGTGCGCCAGTCGCGGCGCATGCCCAGCTGCGCGGCGGCGAACAGCCCCACGCCGGCCGCCGCCGAGGCCAGGATCAGCACCACAGTGTCGGCCATGCTCCCCCGCACCCGGATGAAAACGGCGCGGAGAGTGTCGCGTAACGCCGGTCGACGCAATCGCGGGGGGGCATGGTCGCCATGCTTGAGTCAGCCACGCTCGCATCAATGAGGTCGTCATCCCGGGCGAAGGTCCGCGCAGCGGTCCGCAGACCCGGGACCCAGGGGCCACCGGCGGTGCGTCGGCCCCTGGGTCCCGGCTCTCCGCTTCGCTGCGGCCGGGATGACGATGGCAGGGGCCTTGAAGCGTAAGGCTTCGCAGCCTCGGGCGAGCCGCCCCTATTCCTTGATCTCGGGCAGCAGCCGGCCGAAGTGCGCCTCGACCTGGCCGTAGCACTCGCAGGCCCGGCGCTCGAGCTTGCGGCGGTCGAGGATCTCGACCCGGCCGCGACGGGTCTGGATGATGCCGTCGCCCTGCAGCACCTTGGCCGCGGCGGTGACGGTGGTGCGCTGCACGCCCATCATGTCGGCCAGGGCCTCCTGGGTCAGGCGCACGACGTCCTCGCCCGAACGGTCGTGGGCCGACAGCAGCCAGCGGCAGCAGCGCTGCTCGATGGTGTGCAGGGCGTTGCAGGCCACCGACTGCATCATCTGGGCGATCATGGCGTCGGCGTAGCGGGTGAAGAGGTCGCCCATGCCCGGGAAGCGCTGGCGCATCTCGTCCAGGCGGGCGGTCGGCACCACGAAGGCGGGCCCAGGCACCTGCACCACCGCGCGGCCGTAGGCGGGTTTCAGCCCGCCGCTGACGATGCCGCCCAGCGCCCCTTCCCAGCCGACGGTGGCGGCCTCGACCTCGCGGCCCTCGGCGGTGACCACCAGCAGGGCGACCATGGTCGGCCGGCAAGGCAGGTAGGTGTTGCGTACGTCCTCGCCGACGTCGAACAAGACCTGCCCACGCGCCAGGGCGGTCAGGGACAGGCCCGTCTTGAGCGCGGCGCGCGCCTCGTC